>JABBAY010000209.1 GCA_018607725.1 K189A clade bacterium | reverse complement strand
TTTTTCACCTCGCAAACATTGAATGTGCTATCGGTTATCGTGATTTACTGATTATCGCCTCAGCAATATTGTCTGGCACTTCCTTATACTGCGCAAACTCCATAGAAAAAGTCGCACGGCCCTGCGTTGCAGAACGCATGTCCGTAGCATACCCAAACATCTCGGACAGCGGCACCTCGGACGTAACCGACTTGCCGGCAGGCACATCTTCCATGCCCAGAACAGTGCCGCGACGCCGATTAAGGTCACCGATGATGTCGCCGTAATAATCTTCGGGCGTCACGACTTCAACTTTCATGACCGGCTCTAAGAGTACCGGCTTTGCCAATAAAGCACCGTCTCGTAAGGCAATAGACCCGGCAATCTTAAACGCGATTTCGCTTGAATCAACATCATGATAAGAGCCGTCATATAATGTTGCGCGAACGCCTTGCAACGGATAGCCCGCGACGACGCCGTTCGACATCTGCTCTTGGATACCCTTATCCACCGCGCTGATATATTCCCGCGGCACAACACCGCCGACAACAGCATCGACGAATTCATAACCAGACTCGCCATCATAGGGTTCAAGTCGCAACCACACATGGCCGTATTGGCCTCGACCACCGGTCTGACGCACGAACTTGCCTTCAATCTCAACTTCAGCACGAATGGTTTCTCGATAGGAAACCTGGGGTTTACCGATGTTGGCTTCGACACCAAACTCGCGCTTCATTCGATCGACAATGATATCTAGGTGCAGCTCACCCATTCCGCCGATAATTGTTTGCCCAGACTCAGGATCAGTTCTGACTCTGAAGGACGGGTCCTCGGCAGCCAGCTTGCTCAGTGCAACGCCCATTTTCTCCTGATCAGCCTGTGACCGTGGCTCGACGGCGACATGTATGACGGGCTCAGGGAACTCCATCCGTTCAAGTGTAATCAGCGCGTCCTGTGTACACAGGGTATCGCCAGTGGTGGCGAATTTTAAACCGATAGCGGCCGCAATATCACCAGCCCGGACTTCATTAATCTCTTTGCGATCGTTGGAATGCATTTGGACCATTCGACCGATCCGCTCTCGCTTGCCTTTGATTGGGTTATATACCGCATCGCCCGTCTTCAAGATGCCAGAATAAACGCGAAAGAACGTCAACGCACCGACAAATGGATCTGTCGCAATCTTAAATGCCAGCGCGGCAAAAGGCTCTTCGTCATCAGCGCGGCGGTAACCATCGACTTCACCCGCTTCATCGAGATAGCCATGGATCGCCTTAACCTCGTCGGGTGCCGGTAGGTAATCCACCACTGCATCGAGCATGGTCTGAACACCCTTGTTCTTGAACGCAGAACCACAGAGCGCTGGCACAATTTCGTTGGCCAGAGTTCGCTGGCGGATCGCACCTTTGATTTCCTCAAGGGTCAACTCACCGCCCTCCAGGTACTTTTCCATCAAGTCATCATCGGCCTCAGCAGCCGCTTCGATGATTTTTTCACGGTACTCTTCAGCGAGCGCCTGCATATCCTCGGGGATTTCCTGTTCCTCAAAGGTCAGACCGATATCATCGCCATCCCAGTAAACCGCCTTCATCTTCAGCAGGTCGATAATGCCCCTAAAGTTTTCTTCGGCACCGATGGCCAGTTGCAGGACGACGGGCGTCGAACCGAGACGGTCTTCAATCTGTTGTACAACGCGTAAGAAGTCGGCCCCGGCACGATCCATCTTGTTGACGAAAACCAGTCTCGGCACTTCGTACTTGTTGGCCTGGCGCCAAACGGTTTCAGACTGAGGCTCGACCCCGGAGGTCGCACAGAAGACTACCACGGCCCCATCCAGCACGCGCAGCGAACGCTCAACTTCAATCGTGAAATCGACGTGACCGGGGGTGTCGATAATGTTGATGCGATGTTCTTCGAATTGCTTGGCCGAACCCTGCCAAAAGGCAGTGGTGGCCGCAGAAGTGATCGTAATGCCTCGCTCCTGCTCTTGCTCCATCCAATCCATAACAGCCGCGCCGTCATGGACCTCACCAATCTTGTGGGAGATACCCGTATAAAATAGGATGCGCTCCGTCGTCGTGGTTTTACCCGCGTCGACGTGCGCCACAATTCCTATATTGCGGTATCTCTTGATCGGTGTCGTTCTAGGCACTGGCGTCTTTTCCGGTGTTTATGCAACGACCCAGGACTAGTAACGCCCGGGGTTAGAAACGGTAGTGTGAGAACGCCTGATTAGCTTGCGCCATACGATGCGTATCTTCACGCTTGCGAACTGCTGAACCACGGCCTTCGGCTGCATCCATAAGCTCACCAGCCAGGCGCTGGGCCATCGACTTCTCGCCACGCTTACGTGCCGAATCAACCAGCCAACGCATGGCTAGCGCTGATCGACGGGAGACGCGAACTTCAACAGGTACTTGATAGGTTGCGCCACCGACTCGACGGGATTTTACTTCCACCGATGGTGCGACGGCTTCAAGAGCGGCGTCAAAAACTTCGATAGGATTACCGTTAGTCCGATCTTTGATACGGTCCAATGCGCCATAAACGATGCGCTCGGCGACTGATTTTTTACCGCTGACCATCACGTGGTTCATGAACTTGGCGAGGGTAAGGTTTACATATTTCGGGTCCGGCAGGATCTGCCGCTTTTCCGGGACTCTACGTCTGGGCATTGCTCTATTCCTTATTTTCAGGTTAACCCGGGATTAATACCCGGCCTTACTCCGACCACGCCAGATGACACGGTCGATAATACAAAACTAATTTGATCAGGACTTGGGTCGTTTCGTACCGTACTTGGATCGTCCCTGCATACGTTTTGCTACGCCAGTGGTATCCAACGTACCACGTACCGTGTGATATCGAACACCTGGCAAGTCTTTTACACGACCGCCACGGATCAATACAACACTGTGCTCCTGCAGGTTGTGTCCTTCACCACCGATATATGAGGTCACCTCAAAACCGTTGGTCAGGCGCACCCGGCAAACTTTACGCAATGCCGAGTTCGGCTTCTTTGGCGTCGTTGTATAGACGCGAGTGCAAACACCACGGCGTTGCGGGCATGATTGTAGAGCAGGTACATCGCTCTTTACGACCTTACGCTGCCTGGGCTTGCGAACCAATTGGCTGATTCTAGCCATAAAATGATAACTCCACCTAAAATAACAAAATGACCAGCCCTACGAGCGTAAAAGTGACCACGCATCGAGAGCCTGTCAAAGCGAGGGGCGAATTCTAATGATGCCGCCCCAACTAGTCAACAGTCGATCTGCGACAAGGGGCTATCGCTCCCCGTCACACACCGGATTTATCAAGAAGTCGATATCGACTTCTTGATCACGCCTGATTAAAAATCCTCAGTCGTTGGTGCTTGTTGCTCGGTTACACTCTGGTTCAGCTCTTTACGCAATGCTGCTTCCACTTCTGCAGCGCTGACCGTGCGCTCTTCCGTACCCGACTTGATCGCTTCGCGCTTGCGACGTCGATCTTCGTGGTATTTCAAGCCCGTGCCCGCCGGGATTAAACGCCCAACAATCACATTTTCTTTCAAACCGCGCAGATAATCTTTCTTGCCCGTCACTGCAGCTTCGGTCAATACCCGAGTTGTTTCCTGGAACGAGGCCGCTGAGACAAAAGACTCAGTGGCCAGCGCTGCCTTAGTAATCCCCAGCAACACGCGTTCATACTTGAGGACTTGCAGGTTCTCTGCTGCCAGACGATCGTTCTCTTCCAGCGCGCGGACATATTCGACCTGCTCGCCTTTGATCATCTTCGACTCACCAGCATCATGCACATCAACTTTACGCAGCATCTGGCAAACAATTACCTCGATATGCTTTTCGTTGATCGTCACACCCTGCAGGCGATAAACGTCTTGAATTTCCTTGACGATATATTGCGTCAGCGCTTCGACGCCCTTCAAACGCAAGATGTCATGGGGATTTTCTGGACCATCAGATACCACTTCACCCTTAGCAACAAATTCACCCTCAAATACGGACATATGGCGCCATTTCGGAATCAACACCTCGTAGTGATCTGAACCTGCTGGCAATTCACTGGTATCCGTTGGCGTGATAATCAAGCGCCGCTTGCCTTTAGTTTCCTTACCGAAGCTCACGGTACCGCTGATTTCAGCGAGGACGCCGGAATCTTTCGGCTTTCGCGCCTCGAATAAGTCGGCAACCCGTGGCAAACCACCGGTGATATCTCGAGTCTTAGAGCTTTCCTGCGGAATTCGGGCAATAACGTCGCCGATTTCAATATGCGCTCCGTCTTCGAGACTCAAAATCGCATTCGCCTCGAGGAAGTAGTGAGCTGGCACGTCTGTGCCCGCGAGCAGCAAGGCGTTGCCTTCGTCATCCACTAAGCGAACCGCAGGACGGGTATCTTTACCGGCACTGGGGCGATCTTTCGGATCAATAACAGAGATGCTCGACAATCCCGTTAACTCATCTGTCTGGCGACGGATCGTGACACCTTGATCCATGTTGTCAAACAAAACCTTACCCGCCACCTCGGTGACGATTGGGTGTGTATGCGGATCCCAGTTAGCCACGATTTCACCGGCGACAACAGGATCGTCGCTGCCTTTCTTCAGAACCGCACCGTATGGAATCTTATAGCGCTCGCGCTCTCGCCCAGTTTCATCAGCGACAGCCACTTCACCAGAACGCGATACCGCAACATAATCACCGTTCTTCTTCTGGATGATTTTCAGGTTATGTAAACGGATAGTACCCGTGTGCTTGACCTGAATATTATCGATCGCGGTCGCCCGCGACGCCGCTCCACCGATGTGGAACGTTCTCATCGTCAGCTGAGTGCCTGGCTCACCGATAGATTGCGCGGCAATAACACCAATCGCCTCACCGATATTCACCAAGTGGCCGCGACCTAGATCACGCCCATAACAATTACTGCAGACACCGTATCGAGTCTCACAGGTAATCGCACTACGCACCTTGATTTCATCAATACCCATGCCTTCAAGCCGAGTAACACCCGCTTCATCAATAAACGTGCCGCGAGCCAGCAAGATATCATCGCCTGCGGCATTAAAGACGTCCGTGGCAACAACTCGACCCAATACCCGATTACCCAAAGGCTCGACTACATCACCGCCTTCAATCACAGCAGTCATAATCAGACCATTTTCTGTGCCACAGTCTACTTGGGTGACGACCAGATCCTGGGAAACGTCTACCAGGCGACGAGTCAGGTAACCTGAGTTCGCTGTTTTCAAGGCCGTATCGGCCAGACCCTTACGAGCACCGTGTGTGGAGATAAAGTACTGCATCACCGACAGTCCTTCACGGAAATTCGCCGTAATGGGCGTTTCGATAATCGAGCCATCAGGCTTAGTCATCAAACCACGCATACCCGCTAACTGCCGAATCTGTGCCGGTGATCCACGAGCACCTGAGTCTGAATACATCCAGACACTGTTATAGGATCCTTGGACTTCTTCTTCGCCGTCTTTGTTGATCACTTTTTCGGTCGCCAGATTCTTCATCATGGCAGCACCGACCAGCTCGTTGGCTCGAGTCCAGATGTCGATCACTTTGTTGTACTTCTCACCCTGGGTCACCAGACCTGAAGCATATTGAGATTCGATCTCTCGAATTTCACTTTCTGCTTCTTCAATGATCTGGGCCTTCTCTTTCGGAATGACAAAGTCTTCAACACCGATGGAGGCACCGGACCGAGTGGAGTACTCGTAACCCATGTACATCAGCTGGTCAGCAAAGATTACCGTAGCTTTCAAACCCACTGTTCGATAGCAGGTGTTGATCAAGCTCGACATATCCTTGTTACCAAGGGTCCGGTTAATCAGCTCATACGGGAGGCCGTCTGGCACAATCTCGTACAACAACGCCCGACCGACGGTTGTATCTTTGATCTTTCGCTGGCTAATGAATTCACCGGCTTCGTTCTTGATGACTTCCTTGACCCGAACCTTAACTCTGGCCTGCAGGCCGACCTTGCCACCACGATAAGCACGTGAGACTTCCTCGACGTCAGCAAAAGCCATGCCTTCGCCAAGATCATTAACCTTTTCACGGGTCATATAGTACACACCGAGAACAACGTCCTGGCTCGGTACGATAATGGGCTGGCCATCAGCAGGTGATAACACGTTATTCGTAGACATCATCAACGCCCGTGACTCGAGCTGGGCTTCCAGAGTCAGTGGGACGTGAACGGCCATTTGATCGCCGTCAAAGTCAGCGTTATAGGCAGTACAAACCAAGGGATGCAGTTGAATCGCCTTGCCTTCGATCAATACTGGTTCAAACGCTTGGATACCAAGCCTGTGCAGTGTTGGCGCCCGGTTCAGCAGCACTGGGTGTTCGCGAATCACGTCAGCCAGGATATCCCAGACCTCAGGCGTTTCTCGCTCTACCATTTTCTTCGCGGCTTTAATCGTTGTTGCCAAGCCACGCGCTTCGAGCTTGCCGAAGATAAACGGCTTAAACAGTTCAAGCGCCATTTTTTTCGGCAATCCACACTGGTGCAGACGCAGGCTTGGGCCTACAACAATGACTGAACGACCAGAATAGTCTACACGCTTGCCTAACAGATTCTGGCGGAAACGGCCTTGCTTACCTTTGATCATGTCAGCCAGAGATTTCAATGGTCGTTTGTTAGTACCCGTAATGGCACGACCGCGACGGCCGTTGTCGAGTAGTGCATCTACAGCTTCCTGGAGCATCCGCTTTTCGTTTCGAACAATAATGTCCGGCGCCGACAGATCTAACAGTCGCTTCAAGCGGTTGTTACGGTTGATCACTCGACGGTATAAATCGTTCAGGTCAGAAGTCGCAAAGCGGCCGCCTTCCAGTGGTACCAATGGTCGCAGATCTGGTGGCAGAACCGGCAGCACGGTGAAAATCATCCATTCTGGACGATTGCCCGACTTATCAAACGCTTCCATTAATTTCAAACGCTTGGTGAGCTTCTTAATCTTGGTGTCAGAGTTGGTTTGCGGCATTTCCTCACGGATCTGCGCAATCTCTTCTTTAACATCCATGTCTTTCATGAGTTCCTGAATCGCTTCAGCGCCCATTTTCGCATCGAACTCGTCGCCGAACTCTTCCAACGCTTCATAGTACTGCTCGTCGGTCATCAACTGCTTCTTCTCGAGGGTCGTCAGACCTGGGTCGATGACGATAAACGACTCGAAATACAGTACTCGCTCAATATCACGCAAGGTCATATCCATCAACAAACCAATACGCGATGGTAATGATTTCAGGAACCAAATGTGCGCCACTGGGCTGGCAAGCTCAATATGGCCCATGCGCTCGCGCCTGACCTTGGCCAGGGCAACTTCTACACCACACTTCTCGCAGATAACACCACGATGCTTGAGCCGCTTATATTTGCCGCAAAGGCATTCATAGTCTTTGGTAGGCCCAAAGATCTTTGCGCAGAACAAGCCGTCACGCTCAGGCTTGAAGGTCCTGTAGTTAATGGTTTCTGGCTTTTTCACTTCGCCATAAGACCAGGATCGAATCATCTCAGGGGACGCAAGGCCGATTCGCAAGGAATCGAAGTCATCAGACTGCCCCTGCGACTTGAGTATGTTAAGAAGATCTTTCAAGACTTTCCTCCACCGGGCTAAAGCCCGCCTTTAATTTAATTCCAGTTCGTCCATCTTGTGTCTAACCGGCACAAAAAGAATCGCATTTGCTCAGTCGTTTTCTAGCTCAATATCGATCCCGAGCGAGCGGATCTCTTTGACCAACACGTTGAAAGACTCTGGCATGCCAGGCTCCATACGGTGATCACCATCTACGATGTTCTTGTACATCCGTGTTCGACCGTGAACGTCGTCAGACTTAACCGTCAACATTTCCTGCAACGTGTAAGCCGCGCCATAAGCTTCTAGCGCCCAGACTTCCATTTCACCAAATCGCTGACCACCAAACTGCGCTTTACCACCTAATGGCTGCTGGGTGACCAGACTGTATGAGCCGGTTGACCGAGCGTGCATCTTGTCATCCACCAAGTGGTTGAGTTTGAGCATATACATGAGACCAACAGACACAGGCCGATCAAATTGCTCACCGGTTGTGCCGTCGTAAAGGTTAGTCTGGCCATCTAGTGGTAAGCCAGCCAATTCCAACATGGTTTTGATCTCGGCTTCAGTAGCACCATTGAATACAGAGGTTGCCATGGGCACACCGGAACGTAAATTACCGGCCATCTCAACAATCTCAGCATCCGTGAAGGAGTTCAGGTCTTCCTTACGACCACTGCCGTTATAGACCTTGTCCAGGAACTGGCGAATCTCGTCAACTTCACGCTTCATATCAAGCATTTCGCCAATTCGCTTACCGAGGCCATCCGCAGCCCAACCCAGGTGAGTTTCCAAAATCTGACCCACGTTCATCCGCTTAGGAACACCGAGCGGGTTCAAGACGATATCGATGGGGTCGCCATTTTCATCAAAAGGCATATCCTCGACTGGCTTGATCACGGAGATCACACCTTTGTTACCATGACGTCCCGCCATCTTGTCACCTGGCTGAATGCGACGCTTGATCGCCAGGTAGACCTTCACAATCTTGAGGACGCCAGGCGCCAGGTCATCGCCGCTTTGCAGCTTGCCTTTGCTTTCGTCAAACTGTTCGTCGAGGGCAACTCGACGCTCTTTCAAGCGTAATTCGGTTTGCTCAAGCAGGCTATTGAGGTCATCGCTATCCATACGCAGCTTAAACCAGTCGTCGGAAGGCAGATCTTTGAGGAAATCGGCAGTCACTTTCTCGCCTTTCTTCAGACCAGGTCCGGCAACAACAGAACCACCTTCCAGTGAGTCAGCTAGTCGTTCGAAGGTCGCGGTCTTGATAATGCGATATTCTTCTTCGATATTGCGTCGAACATCTTCCAACGCGAGGCGTTCAATCTCGCGAGCGCGCTGGTCTTTATCAATACCATCACGGGTGAAAACTTGCACGTCAATCACAGTACCGTTGTAACTACTAGGGACGCGCAGTGAGGTGTCCTTCACGTCGGACGCTTTCTCTCCGAAGATCGCTCGCAGCAGCTTCTCTTCTGGCGTCAATTGCGTTTCGCCTTTAGGCGTGACCTTGCCCACCAAGATATCACCGGCGCTCACTTCAGCGCCGATATAAACAATCCCCGCTTCGTCCAACTTGGACAATGCACCCTCACCGACATTTGGAATGTCACAGGTAATCTCTTCTGAGCCAAGCTTGGTGTCCCGAGCAATACAGGTGAGTTCCTGGATGTGAATCGTGGTGAACCGGTCTTCTTTCACAACCCGCTCAGAGATCAGGATCGAGTCTTCGAAGTTGTAACCGTTCCAAGTCATAAACGCGATACGCATATTCTGACCTAAGGCCAGCTCGCCAAGATCCACAGACGGACCATCAGCCAGCACATCACCGCGCGCAATTTGGTCGCCTTGCTTGACCAACGGCTTCTGATTAATACAGGTATTCTGGTTTGAGCGGGTGTACTTAGTGAGGTTATAAATATCCACACCCGCCTCACCCGAAGCCGTCTCAGCATCATAAACTCGAACAACAATACGAGCCGCGTCGACTGTCTCAACTTGACCGCCACGTTTGGCAATCACACAAACACCCGAGTCACGGGCAACGATACCTTCCATGCCCGTGCCCACAAGTGGCTTCTCGGCGCGGAGGGTTGGTACCGCCTGACGTTGCATGTTTGAGCCCATCAGGGCTCGGTTAGCATCATCATGCTCAAGAAACGGAATGAGCGAGGCAGCAACAGAGACGACCTGTTGTGGCGAAACGTCCATGAAATTTACACTGGCCCGAGCTGCTTTAGAGAACTCACCCAGGTGACGTACGTCGATCAGCTCTTCGATCAGGTTGCCTTTATCGTCCAATGGCGTACTCGCCTGGGCAATAACGTAGTCGCTCTCGATAATGGCAGACAAGTATTCAATCTCTTCTGTCGCCACGCCATCGATCACTTTTCGATAAGGGCTTTCTAAAAAGCCATATTCGTTAGTCCGGGCATAGGTTGCCAGAGAGTTAATCAGACCAATATTTGGACCTTCCGGTGTTTCAATAGGGCAGACACGACCATAGTGAGTCGGGTGCACGTCACGCACTTCAAAACCAGCACGTTCCCGTGTCAAACCACCTGGCCCGAGCGCAGAGACTCGACGCTTGTGGGTCACTTCCGACAGCGGATTATTCTGGTCCATGAACTGCGACAATTGCGCTGAACCGAAGTATTCTTTCACCGCAGCGGCGACAGGCTTCGCGTTGATCAAATCCTGAGGCATTAAGCCTTCAGACTCTGCCAGGCTCAAACGCTCCTTAACCGCGCGCTCGACGCGAATCAAGCCCAGACGGAATGCGTTCTCTGCCATCTCGCCAACGGAACGGACTCGGCGATTACCCAGGTGATCGATATCATCGACCATATCTTTACCATTTCGAATATTGATCAGACACTTCACAACATCAACAATATCATCGTTGCTCAGAGTGCCTTGACCGACTTCTTCTTCGCGAGTCAGACGCCGATTAAACTTCATTCGTCCCACAGCTGTCAGGTCGTAGCGCTCTGGTGAGAAAAACAGATTCGTAAATAGGTTTTCAGCGGCTTCCTTCGTCGGTGGCTCGCCAGGGCGCATCATGCGGTAAATTTCGACCAGCGCTTCCAGACGATTGGTGGTGGAATCGACATTCAGGGTGTCGGAGATGAACGGACCACAATCCAAGTCGTTGGTATAGATGGTCTCAAAAGAGTTATGTCCGGCGGCAATCAAATGCGCCAGAATTTCCTCGGTGATCTGCGAATTACAGGGCACGAGAATCTCGCCCGTGCTGGTGTCGATCAAATCTTTGGCGAGAACGTGGCCACATACGTACTCGACAGGTACTTCCAGCTTGGTGAGGCCAGCCTTATCCATATCTCGAATGTGTCGCGCAGTAATTCGCGTGCCTTCCTCAACAATCGAATTACCTTCACCGTCGCTAATAGAGAAACGTGCAGTTTCACCACGCAATCGGCTGGCAATCAAATTCAAGCTGTAGGTCTCACCATCGATATTAAAGGTGTCGGTATCAAAAAATTGTTCAAGTATTTCTTCAGTACTAAAACCCAGCGCCCGCAGCAATACGGTAGCCGGTAGCTTTCGACGGCGGTCAATACGCGCAAACACGCAGTCTTTCGGATCGAATTCAAAATCAAGCCAGGAACCACGCATTGGAATAATTCGCGCGGAGTACAGCAGCTTTCCTGATGAGTGAGTCTTACCCTTGTCGTGGTCAAAGAACACACCCGGTGAACGGTGCAACTGCGACACTACGACCCGCTCAATGCCATTAATTACGAAAGTACCATTTTCTGTCATGAGCGGAATTTCGCCCATGTAAACTTCCTGCTCTTTGATATCTTTGATCGCTTTGCTGGAAGAGTCCTTGTCATAGATAATCAATCTCACCTTGACCCGCAATGGAACCGCATAGGTGACACTTCGAAGTTGACATTCCTTAACATCAAACGCTGGCTTACCTAATCGGTAGCTGACATATTCGAGCGCTGCACTGCCTGAATAGCTAACGATGGGAAACACTGATTTGAATGCCGCATGAAGCCCCTTATTGATCTTGCTTTCAATGGAGACAGCCTCCTGCAAGAACTCATTATAAGACTCCACTTGGATGGCAAGCAGGTAAGGGATATCCATCACCCTAGGTAGCTTACTAAAGTCCTTACGGATTCGTTTCTTCTCTGTGTATGAATAGGCCATCAATGCCTCCAAACTAGATCGTAAAATCGCGCTGAACTCTGCCTGCAAACCCGGCAAAGGACAAATTTCGAAGCACAAAAAGGCTGGGCAGTGAATTCACTGTCCAGCCTTGCATGCTTATCGTAACCAAGATGAGATCTGGATTACTTTAGCTCCACTGATGCACCAGCTTCTTCAAGCTGCTTCTTAATATCTTCAGCTTCAGCTTTATTAACGCCTTCTTTAACAGTTGAAGGAGCATTATCAACCAGTTCTTTAGCTTCTTTCAAGCCAAGGCCGGTGATGGCACGAACAACTTTGATAGCGTTAACTTTCTTTTCGCCAGCACCCGTGATGATGACGTCAAAATCGTCTTTCTCTTCAACGGCAGCAGCAGCAGCGGCAACTGGCGCAGCGCTAACAGCGGCTGCAGCAGAAACGCCGAACTTCTCTTCCATGGCAGACACAAGTTCAACAACATCCATGACGCTCATTTCAGCGATGGCATTTAAAATATCATCTTTAGATAAAGACATAAGTCCCTTTCTCCAATTAACAAATTAACTTAAGCGGCTTCTTCTTGCTTTTGATCACGAACTGCGGCCACAACACGAGTTACCTTGGCAGGGACGTCGTTAAACGTCTTGGCCAATTTAGCTACCGGTTCCAGCATAACCATCATTAGCAATGAAATTGCCTGGTCGCGGGTCGGTAACTTGGCGAGAGCATCAATTTGATCAGCGGGGAGTAATTTACCACCCACGCTAAGCGCCCTGATCTCAAACTTGTCGTTTGTCTTCGCAAAATCCTTGCAAACCCTGGCAGCTGCGCCCGGATCTTCAATGGAAAAAGCGATAACATTTGGACCAAGCAGTACTTCGCTCATGCACTCAAAATCAGTGCCTGCAAATGCGAGTTTTGCCAGTGTATTGCGAATCACGCGAATCTGAACCCCTGCTTCCCGAGCATCCTTTCGTAGCTGGGTCATTCCGGCAACGGAGACCCCACGATAGTCAGCCATGACTGCAGCGAGCGCATTAGTTGCGGTGAGGTTAACCTCTGCAACGATCGCCTGTTTCTCTTTAAGTCCTATAGGCACAAATATGTACTCCTGTGACTTGATTAATCCACCACCTGCCCCGTGTTCTGGTTTAGATGGATTCCATCACGGCGATAGGATCCAAGTATTTAAGTTGAATCGGGTTCACCATCTGCGCAGGCTTTCAAATGAAACTTAACCAAGACTAAGCTTAACTAAAGCTGCCCGGGACCTGCGGTCTTTGACGAGCTCTGTGTCACATCAACTGTCGATGCGCTACAGATACCCCAAAGCCTTTGCGCCAACGTTGTCGCGCCTGCTTCGACGCAACAACGCTGACTAATTCATTAATATTCGAGTGCAGATTGATCGATCGGGATGCCAGCGCCCATTGTTGTCGATACGACAACACGTTTGACGTAGGTTCCTTTAGCAGAGGCCGGTTTGGCTTTACGCAGATCTGACAATAAGGCTTCGATATTTTCTTTGATTGCCTTAGCTTCAAATCCGACTTTACCGACACCACCATGAATGATGCCATTTTTGTCCGTTCTATAACGTACCTGGCCGGCCTTAGCATTTCTGACAGCCTCAGCAACGTCTGGCGTTACCGTACCCAGTCTGGGGTTCGGCATAAGGCCACGAGGTCCGAGAATCTGACCTAGTTGGCCAACCACTCGCATCGCATCCGGTGTTGCAATGGCAACGTCGAAGTCTAGGTTGCCCGCTTTAATTGAGACTGCAAGATCGTCCATGCCGACAATCTCAGCACCAGCAGCCTTGGCCTCTTCAGCTTTCTCGCCCTGTGCAAAGACTGCCACTCGAACATCTTTACCGGTACCATTCGGCATCACGGTAGCACCACGGACAACTTGGTCAGACTTCCGTGGGTCAACGCCAAGGTTGATGCTGACATCAATAGACTCGACGAATTTCACTTTGGACAGCTCGGTCAGAATCGCGACAGCTTCTTCTATGGGATACACTTTGCCTTGTTCGATCCTGGCATTGAATTCACGCACACGCTTGCTCTGCTTTGCCATTTAGATCACCCCTTCTGTTTCAATACCCGCTGCGCGAGCGCTACCAGCGATAGTTCGCACGGCTGCATCCATGTCCTTGGCGGTCAGGTCAGGTAGCTTCAGCGCAGCAATTTCTTCTAATTGCGCACGAGTCACCTTGCCAACCTTGTCTTTGTTCGGCACTGCGCTGCCACTGGTAACGCCGGCGGCCTTCTTCAGAAGGACAGATGCCGGCGGGGTTTTCTTAATGAAG
>JABBAY010000172.1 GCA_018607725.1 K189A clade bacterium | reverse complement strand
TTAATGTTTCAGTGGCGACGGGTATTTGTCTGTATGAGGCGATCCGGCAGCGCCAACATCTGGCGCGGCTGAAGACTGAAACCGCCGGAGCCAGCTGACCGCCGGGGCTGCAATAGAACAGTAAAATCAAGGCTGAAATAATAAAAACGAACAAGGTTTGAATTACTGGCGGTGTCTCGCTACAATGCGCCCCCAGTTTTCTCCTTGCTTCACCGCCGCGAGTCACGCGTGCTGGGAAGCATTAACCCGAAAGGAGTCTTGAATGAGACATTATGAAATAGTGTTTCTGGTACATCCTGATCAAAGCGAACAGGTGCCAGGAATGGTCGAGCGTTACTCCAGCATGATTACCGACGGTGGTGGCCAGGTTCACCGCGTCGAAGATTGGGGGCGTCGTCAGTTAGCCTACCCGATCAACAAAATCCATAAAGCGCATTACGCCTTGCTCAATGTCGAATGTGGCAAAGAGGTTCTCGAGGAACTAAATACGGCTTTCCGCTTTAATGACGCGGTTTTGCGCAACCTGATCATGAGCCGCAAGGGTCCCGAGACGGAAGATTCGCCCATCATGAAGGTCGAGCGTGAGAGTCGCGAACGTAAAGAACGAGACGATGTGCCAGCGCCTCGTGCGTCCGCGCCCGTGGCCGTTGAAGAAGCAGTAGCTGATTCAGGTGCCGATTCAGATGCCGATGCAGAAGCAGCCAGCTAACCGGAGAACGTCATGTCACGATTTTATCGAAGAAGAAAGTTTTGCCGGTTTACTGCTGAAGGCGTAACCGAGATTGATTACAAAGATATCGAAATGCTCAAGCAATATGTCTCAGAGACAGGCAAGATCGTTCCGAGTCGTATTACGGGCACCAAGGCCAGATACCAGCGTCAATTGGCGAAAGCCGTTAAGCGTGCGCGTTATCTCGCTCTGATTCCTTTTACTGATGGGCATAAGTAAGTAGTCGCTATTCGCTGACTTACTGCTAAGTTTCCGCTAACTACTGAGAGCAAATTAGTATGCGTGCCCTGGCTGAATTCGTGATGCGAGGACGGCTTCAGGCGATAGCCGTCAGTGTCGGGCTGGCATTGTTGCCATTAGGTCATTGGTTTAGTGCGGCGATCGTTTGTTTGGTGCTGCTACGCAAGGGCGTCAGCGAAGGGTTGGTGCTGCTGCTGTTGGCAAGTACGCCGCTCATCGGGCTGTATATCACTACCGGTGACCCAGGTCCGTTGATGGGCCTGATGGGCATGGTTTGCCTGGCGTCGATCTTGCGCAGTACCGAATCTTGGGCGCTAGTGTTAGGTGCCGTGGTCGTTGTGGCAGGCACCAGTAGTCTCATCTTTGAGCTACTGGTGGCAGAAGATTTGACGCGGCTTGTGGAGTGGTACTTGAAGCTGACGGCTGACGGTAGTGCTCAACAAGCGGATTCGGTCGAGCTGCAAGAAGTGACGCGACAGGTGATTATGGGTTTGTTTGCCATGGGCCAGGCGTATGCCATGATCGGTTTTCTGGTCTTGGCGAGATCATGGCAGAGCCAGTTATATAATCCTGGCGGCTTGCAGTCTGAGTTCCATCAGCTGCGCATACCGGCACCATTAGCTGCCGGTCTTGTAGCACTGCTGATGGTCTGTGTGGTGATGGGCACGCCGCAAGCGTTGCGCTGGATACCGTTGTTAACGGTACCTTTGGTCATGGCGGCAATTGGCCTGGTGCACTGGCTGGTTGCCATGAAGGGGTTGTCCGGCCATTGGTTGGGTGGCTTCTATATAGTGTTGATAATCATGTATCAGCTGGTTTCACCCTTGTTGGCATCGCTGGCATTGATGGATAGCTGGTTTGAATTGAGAAAGAAATTTCGATCCGATCGAGAGGTGTAAGATATGGAAGTTATTCTATTAGAACGCGTTGCTAACCTAGGTAATCTGGGCGATAAGGTGACGGTCAAGTCGGGTTACGGGCGTAATTACCTGATGCCACAAAAGAAAGCTGTGCCGGCGACGAAAGAAAATGTTGCCTCTTTCGAGGTTCGACGAGTTGAACTGCAGAAGTTGGCTGACGAGAAGTTGGCAGAATGCCAGGCTCGTGGCGCGAAAATCAGCGCTCTGGAAGTTACCATCACGGCTAAGGCCGGCGATGAAGGCAAGCTGTTTGGCTCAATCACTGTTCGTGACATCGTTGACGCCGTAGCGGCCAAAGGGTTCGAGCTGGAGAAGAGTGAGGTGCGCATGCCTGAAGGTCCGATTCGTGATCTAGGTGAGCATGAAGTGGATATTCATTTGCATACCGAAGTTAATGTGAAGCTCAAAGTCGGTGTCATCTCCGAGGCTTGATTGAAGGCGTGATCCCGTGATGGCGTCTGATGCTGGCTGCCAAGCCAGGAGTCGCTGGAAACGGGATCAGGTTAGCCTAATCCAGGTTCCAGAAGCGCAGGGGGTCTTGCTCTAGAGACGCCCGATATGTTTTGCTATTGAATGTTTCTTTTCGCAGGGTACGCTACCCTACCTAGTTCATCCTTCAGCGCGGCGACACTTTTGGCTATAGCAACAGACGACATTAACACCGCGACCCTTAAGGTTCCGCCCCATTCGTTGGAGGCTGAACGGTCCGTTCTTGGCGGCTTAATGCTCGACGAGCAGGCGTTCGACCATATATCAGGTCTGCTAACCGCGGATGATTTTTACCGTGGGGATCACCGAGTCATCTTTCGCTGCATGGAAAGCATGGCGGAACAGAATAAACCCCTCGATATCATTACCATCTCTGAGGCTTTGAGCGCAGTCAACGAACTTAGCAATGTCGGTGGCATTGCCTACTTGTCTGATCTTGCCAACAGTATTCCCACCACTTCAAATATCCGCGCCTATGCCACCATTGTGGTTGAGCGTGCCACCGTTCGTAAGCTGATCTCGGTCGCCCATGAGATCGCCGATAGCGGTTTTAATCCCGACGGTCGCGATAGTGCCACGCTGATTGATCTGGCAGAATCCAAAGTTTTCCAAATCGGCGATTCGCGGCCTTCCAACGGCGGCCCTCAGCCAGTGCGTAGCGTGCTGACCAAGGCTGTTGAGCGTATCGATGAGTTGTTTCAGACCAAGGGCTCGCTGACGGGACTGAGTACAGGCTTTCGCGATATCGATGAAATGACCATGGGCCTGCAGAAGGGCGACCTGGTGATTGTCGCTGGACGACCGTCCATGGGGAAGACCAGTTTCGCGATGAACATTGCAGAAAATGCCGTGATAGCCGGTGACAAGCCGGTCTTGGTATTTAGTATGGAGATGCCGGCGGACTCATTGATCATGCGTATGCTGTCGTCCCTTGGGCGAATAGACCAATCAAAAATTCGAAGCGGACAATTGAGCGACGAAGACTGGCCAAGACTCACATCAGCGGTCACCTTGTTGAACGACAAGCCGTTGTTTATCGATGATTCTTCAGCCCTATCGCCCAATGAAATTCGCTCTCGATGTCGGCGAATTGCCCGTGAACACGGGCCCATCGGCTTGATCGTGGTGGACTATCTGCAATTGATGCAGGTGACCGGCGGCTCAGAGAATCGAGCAACAGAAATCTCGGAAATTTCCCGTGGGCTAAAGGGGATAGCCAAGGAGTTCGAGTGTCCGTTGGTTGCTCTGTCTCAGCTCAACCGAGGTCTGGAGCAGCGGCCTGACAAGCGTCCAATCATGTCTGACTTGCGAGAATCTGGCGCCATTGAGCAGGATGCGGATGTTATTCTGGCGATCTATCGAGACGAGGTTTACCACGAGGATGCGGAAAAGGGCGTCGCTGAGGCGATTATCCTGAAACAACGAAATGGTCCTATTGGTCGCAAGAAGCTCGCGTTTATCGGCCAGTACACCAAGTTTGAAGATCTGGCTCAGGGTTACGATGATTACATGTATGAGTAGCGCTTATGGGTCGCTCTTATGAGTCGCTCGGGTGAGACGCGTCTGTGAGTAGCGCCTATGAGTAGTTCGCCCATAGCGAGAATCCACGTTCGAAGGATTCAACACAATCTCGATCTTGCCCGCGCCTGTTCACCTCATAGTCAATTGCTGGCCATGGTCAAAGGCAACGCCTACGGCCATGACATGCTGGGTCTGGCAGCGCGTCTGCAAAGGGTCGACGCTTTTGGTGTCGCTCGAGTTGATGAAGGCCTGCAATTGCGTGCCCAGGGCATTAAGCAGCCAATTATTGTGTTGCATGGATTTAACGACTCGCAAGAACTCGAGGCTTGTCGGCAAGCTACGCTGACACCGACCGTGCATAGCCAACACCAGCTAGATCTGTTGTCAGACCCGCTCAATCGCGATCTGCCGGTCTGGCTCAAACTCGATACAGGCATGCACCGGTTGGGATTTTCGCCGGCGGCGTTTCAGCCCATTATCGACAGTGGCGAAGTCAATGTGACTTGTGTCTTGAGTCACCTCGCCAACTCTGAAAATCTCGCTCATCCACAGAATCGCCTTCAGCTTGAATTGTTTGAGGCGCTGACCAAGGATCTGGGCATACCGCGTAGTCTGGCGAATTCGGGGGCGATCCTCGGTTGGCCCGAAAGCCATTATGACTGGATTCGCCCCGGCATCATGCTCTACGGCAGCTCGCCGGCGAACAGCAATTTGGCTGACCTGCGTCCAGCAATGACCCTGACAGCACCGGTGCTCTCGGTTAGAGCGGTGGCAGTGGGAGACACCATTGGATATGGCGGTATCTGGCGCGCGCCGAAAAATACCCGTATTGCAGTATTGGGCATCGGCTATGCTGATGGTTACCCACGGGAAGTCCCGGTGCAAATGCCGGTTTGGATCCATGGACAGCGGCGACCGATTGTTGGTCGAGTTTCCATGGATACCTTGATGGTGGATGTGGGTGATCTGCCGATAGTCCCGAATGAGCGAGCCGAGATGTGGGGTGAGGCGCTACCGGTCGATGAAGTGGCGGCATTGTTAGGCTCCATTGGCTATACCCTGATGTCCGGTCTGACCGCGAGAGTTCAGCGTGAATTAGTTGATGAGTAAGCGCTCGCCAACGGTAAAGACTCATAAAATCCAATTAAACGGACAATACAGGCGACACTGATGGCCAAGTCAAAAACAGTTTATGTCTGCAGTGATTGTGGCTCTGAAAGTGCCAAATGGCAGGGTCAGTGTGGTGACTGCAAAGCCTGGAATACCATGACTCGGCTGTCGATTGAAGACACTGCCCGCAGTGCCAGAAAGCAGGGCTTTGCCGGCCAACTGGCGGCTGCCAGCATTCTCGGCGAGGTGTCAGCCCAGGATGTGCCGCGACTGGCCACCGGTTCTGGTGAGTTTGACCGTGTGCTGGGGGGTGGTTTGGTGCCCGGTTCAGCGGTGTTAATCTCCGGTAGCCCCGGTGCTGGCAAGAGCACGTTGCTGATTCAAACCTTGTGTAAGCTCGCCGAGCAACACTCGGCCCTGTATATCACCGGTGAAGAGAGTCTGGCACAGATCGCGATGCGGGCCCGACGGCTGCAATTGCCAGTGGGTAAGCTCAACGTCATGGCCCAAACCAATGTGGAAGCGATTTGTGCGACCTGGGACGAGATGAAGCCCAAGTTGATTGTGATCGACTCGATCCAAGTGATGTACCTGGATGGTGTGGAATCGGCCCCTGGTGGTGTTGCCCAGGTTCGAGAGAGCGCATCCATGTTGATCCAGCACGCCAAGCGTACTGACACGATCTTGTTGTTGGTGGGCCATGTGACGAAGGAAGGCAACCTCGCCGGTCCAAGAGTGTTGGAGCATATGATTGATTGTTTCGTGATGCTCGAAGGTGAGAATGACAGTCGCTATCGCACCTTGCGCGCCAGTAAGAATCGCTTTGGTGCCGTCAATGAGTTGGGTATTTTTGCCATGACCGAGAAGGGCCTGGCAGAAGTGTCGAACCCCTCGGCGATCTTCTTGTCTCGAGGCGAGGAGGCGGCGCCTGGCAGTATCGTCATGGTCGTTTGGGAAGGCACGCGACCCTTGTTAGTTGAAGCTCAAGCCCTGGTTGATGCCAGTGCCCTGGGTAATCCTCGGCGAGTGGCGGTGGGTTTTGAGCAGAATCGATTGGCCATGCTGCTGGCCGTGTTGCATCGTCATGGTGGCCTGCAGGTGGGGGATCAGGATGTTTTCGTGAATGCGGTTGGTGGTATTCGCGTGACTGAAACGAGCAGCGATCTGGCGCTCCTATTGGCGGTAGTCTCAAGCTTTAGAGACAAGGCGCTGCCGATGGATCTGATCTGTTTTGGCGAGGTGGGTTTGTCCGGTGAAATCAGGCCCGTGCCGAATGGTCAGGATCGATTGCGAGAAGCGGCGAAACATGGCTTTCGGCACGCCATCGTGCCGAAAGCCAACTTGCCTAAACAACCGATCAAAGGCATGCAGATCACCGGCGTTAGCAAGCTCCAAGAGGCGCTTGAGGCCATTGGCGCCTGAGCCCGCGGTTTCCTAAACTCAGGCCAGCTTCTTGTACTTGACTCGAGTCGGGCCCTTGTCACCCTGGCGTTTGCGGTGGTCTTCTTCATATTCAGAATAGTTGCCATCAAACCAAACCGCGGTACTGTTACCTTCGAAGGCGAGGATATGGGTAGCAATCCGGTCGAGGAACCAGCGATCGTGTGAGATCACCATCAAAGTACCCGGATAGGCTTCGATGGCGGTTTCCAAAGACCGTAATGTCTCGACGTCCAGGTCGTTGGTGGGTTCGTCTAGCAGCAGGAAATTCGCGCCCTTTTTCAGCAGCTTTGCCAAATGCACGCGATTGCGTTCTCCGCCAGAGAGATTTTTCACCAGTTTTTGTTGATCCCCACCCTTGAAGTTGAAGCGACTGACATAGCCGCGAGAAGGCGTCTCGTAGCGACCAATCTGGATCACCTCATTACCCTCTGAAATTTCCTCCCAAACATTCTTGTCGTCTGACAGGCTGTCGCGGCTTTGATCCACATGACCGAGGACGACGGTTTCGCCTAAACGTACCGTACCGTTGTCAGGCTGATCGGTGCCGCTGATCATTCGGAACAGGGTGGACTTGCCGGCGCCGTTGCCGCCAATAATGCCGACGATGGCACCCTTGGGCACGCTGAAACTTAAATCGTCGATCAGCAGTTGATCGCCGTACCCCTTGCTGACATGTTCAACCTCGAGGATGACATCGCCCAACCGGGGTCCTGGTGGAATATATAATTCCAGGGTCTCGTTGCGGCGCTGAAATTCCTGGCCGTTAAGCTCTTCAAAGCGAGCCAAGCGGGCCCGATTTTTGGCATGCCGAGCCTTGGGTTGAGTCCTGACCCATTCCAGTTCGGCTTTGATGGTTTTCTGGCGCGCGCCCTCGCGCTTATCTTCCATTTCCAGACGTCGGTCTTTGTCTTCAAGCCAAGCGGAGTAATTCCCTTCGAAGGGGATGCCATAGCCGCGATCCAGTTCCAGAATCCAACCTGCAGCGTTGTCGAGGAAGTACCGATCGTGGGTAATGGCGACCACGGTGCCAGGAAAGTCCTGTAGATAATGTTCGAGCCAGGCCACGCTTTCCGCATCCAGGTGGTTCGTGGGTTCGTCCAGCAACAGCATGTCGGGATTGGACATCAACAAACGGCACAAGGCGACTCGACGTTTCTCACCCCCAGACAGGGTTGTGACGTCGGCATCAAATGGGGGTAGGCGTAACGCGTCGGCGGCGATATTGAGTTTGCGTTCCAGGTCCCAGCCATCGGCGGCGTCGATCTTGAGTTGCAATTCTCCCTGTTGATCAAGGAGATCGGTCATCTCCGTGTCAGACATGGGTTCGGCAAACTTATCACTGATCTCGTTGAAAGCGTCGATCAGGTCTTTGAGTTCGCGCACGCCGTCTTCCACATTGCCGCGAACATCGCGGCTCGCGTCCAGCTCTGGTTCCTGGGATAAATAACCAATCTTCAGGTCCGGCTGGGGTCTGGCTTCGCCCAGGATTTCCAGGTCGAGACCGGCCATAATTTTTAGCAGCGTAGATTTACCGGCGCCGTTGAGACCCAGGACGCCAATTTTTGCCCCTGGAAAAAATGATAAAGAGATATCCTTCAGGATAACGCGATTCGGCGGAACGACCTTACCGACTCTGGACATGGTGTAAACGTATTGTGCCATGGATAATTGACCCAGCAAAAAAAGTCGAGTTTAACAGATACGCCCCTGAGTGTTTCAACACATCGGTGCCAGCCTCGCCGGTTTAGAGTAGAATGGCGGTTTTTCCAGCCGGGAAGCCTATTGTGCATTGCCCTTTTTGTAGTCATAGCGAGACCAAGGTCATTGATTCCCGTCTGGTGGCCGATGGCGGTCAGGTTAGACGCCGGCGTGAATGTCAGGAGTGTGGCGAGCGATTTACTACGTTTGAGGCGGCCGAGTTGTTGTTGCCTCGAGTGATCAAGAGTAATGGCAGTCGGCAGCCCTTTGACGAGGCTAAGTTGCGCAGCGGTATCTTGAGAGCCATTGAGAAGCGCCCGGTTAGCCTAGAGCGAGTTGAGTTGACGATCAATCGGATCAAGCATCGGCTGCGAGCCACTGGTGAACCGGAAGTGAACACTCTCAGCGTGGGTGAGCTCGTGATGGATGAATTACGCGACCTGGATGACGTGGCTTATGTTCGGTTTGCCTCTGTTTACCGCAGCTTTCAGGACATCAACGAATTTCGAGAAGAGATCGAACGCCTGGATGCAGGCAAGATAAAGCGCGACGAGTGAGCAGAGCATGAACCACGAGACTTTTATGGCAGAGGCCTTGCGTGAGGCTGAACGCGGCCTCTATACGGCTCAGCCGAATCCGCGGGTCGGCTGTGTGTTGGTCAAGGCTGGGCAAGTTATTGCCCGCGGATTTCATCTGCAGACCGGTCATGGGCATGCGGAAGCCAACGCGCTTAAGGTTGCGGGCACTGCGGCCCGTGATGCGACCGCTTATGTGACCCTGGAACCTTGTAGTTTTGTCGGCCGCACACCCGCCTGTGCTGACAGCTTGATAAAGGCGGGGATCAAGACCGTGGTCTACGCCATGACTGATCCTCATCCGGGAAATTGCGGCAAGGGCCTCGAAAAGCTGGTGGCGGCGGGTATTGAAGTTGTGGGTCCCGTATTGCAGGCGTCGGCTCAGGCATTGAACCCGGGGCATATCAAACGCTTTGCCACGGGCATGCCCTATGTTCGACTGAAGCTCGCCATGAGCTTGGATGGCAAGACAGCATTAGCGAATGGGCGCAGTCAGTGGATTACAGGCGCCGCGGCCCGACACGATGTACAGCGTTTGCGCGCCCGTAGTTCCGCGATTGTCACTGGCGTGGAGACAGTGATCGCCGATGATCCGGCGCTGACGGTTCGCGCCACCGACCTAGAAGTTGAATTTGCTGAACTGGCCGCTGGCGTTGCTCGCCCTTTGATTGTGATGGATAGTAATCTGCGCATTCCCTTGACGGCGAAGGTTTTGACGCAGCCACAGACTCAGATTGCCTGCGGTCAGGATCGGGTGGCCGAGGCGCCTGCGCATTTGCCCGTGCTGGGGTTGGCCCGAGACGTTGATGGGCGGTTGGATATCCGTGACCTGTTGCTGAACCTCGGTGCTCAGGACTGTAACGAGGTCCTGTTTGAATGCGGCGCGACGCTGGCGGGTAGTCTGGTGCAATCGGGGTTGCTGGATGAAATTGTGATGTATATTGCACCACGAATGATGGGTCACGATGCTCGGTCATTACTAAACTTACCGACAATTGCTACTATGGAGGATCTGGTAGAGCTGGAGATCGCCGATGTGCGTCGTGTCGGTGAGGATTTACGCTTGACGATGAAGGTGGCAGCCCGCAAATCTTGAGTGGGTAGGTGGCTATAATTGATAATTTGCAGCAGGAAAGCATATGAGCATGGTAATAGAAGGTGATTTCTCGGCGAGTGACGCTAAATTTGCGATCATCGTGGCGAGATTCAACGGCTTTGTGGTCGAGGGTCTGCTAACGGGTGCGTTGGACACGCTCAAACGCCATGGCGTTGATGACAGCAACATTACCGTGATTCGTGTGCCCGGCGCTTTTGAGATGCCGCTGGCTACTCAGGCGGTGGCCGAGAAAGGCGCATTTGATGCAATTTTAACCCTAGGAGCTGTGATTCGTGGTGGCACACCACACTTTGAATTCGTCGCTGGTGAATGCGCCAGCGGTATCGCCCATATTGCGCTGGCGAACTCGGTGCCCATCGCCTTCGGGGTATTGACCACTGACACCATTGAACAGGCGATTGAGCGGTCTGGCACCAAAGCCGGCAACAAGGGTATCGATGCGGCGATGACAGCCCTGGAGATGGTCAGTTTGATGCGGCAATTGGCGTGACGATCAAGGACCAGGACGATCTCATTCAGGGCGTGAAGCCGCCCGTGTCGGCCAGCGGCGCCAAACATAAACCGGCGCCAAAAGACCTGACCAAAACCCCTTCGGCGAGAAGCAAGGCGCGCCGCTTCGCGCTGCAGGCTCATTATCAGATTCAGCTGAACGATTGTTCCGTGGCATCAGTGGAGGAGCAGTTTCTCCAGGACCATGATATGAAGCGGGTGGATACCGAATATTTCCACGAATTGCTGTCGGGTACGACCGTTCACCGGCGCGAGCTGGTGGCGCTCATCACGCCGACGTTGGACCGATCCTTCGATTCCCTTGACCCGATTGAGAAAGCCATTTTGTTTATCGGCTGTTTTGAGCTGGTACATCGTATCGACGTGCCCTATCGAGTGGTGATCAATGAGGGTATCGAGCTGGCTCGTCAGTTTGGGGCCACCGAGAGCCATAAGTACATTAACTCCATCCTTGATCGGTTGGCTAAGGATCACCGGACCAGCGAACGTGGCCGCTAAGGCTCGTTTGATGGTCGTCACGATGCGGTCATGATGACGGATTCTCGCCGCGAATTTTCTATCATCCAGCAGTACTTTGCTGGGCTTATTACCACCACCAGCCCCGCTATCCTGCTGGGACCAGGTGATGACTGCGGCATCTTCAGCGTGCCTGCGGGCCAGGAAGTCTGCATCTCTACCGATACCCTGACGGCCGGCGTACATTTTCCCCTAGACGCCGCACCAGCGGTGGTGGCGCAGCGGGCGCTGGTGGCCAACCTCAGTGATTTGTCGGCAATGGGTGCCTGCCCATTAACCTGTACGCTGGCGTTGACGCTGGACCCTCAATCTTCTACAGACGTCTGGCTCGCGCCCTTCGCAGACCATCTCCGTGAGTTGATCGACGCTTATGCTATCCCGCTGATTGGTGGCAATCTCTCTTCCGGCCCCTTATCGCTGACGTTTACAGTGCTGGGAACGGTGCCCGCCGGCCGCGCGCTGCGTCGTGATGGCGCGCAGGTAGGCGACGACGTCTATATCACCGGGCATCTGGGGAATGCTGCTGGTGGCCTGGCACAGTTGCAAGGGGGCGGGTCGCGGTCGCCGGTCTTGCTGGATCGCTACCAACAGCCAACGCCCAGGCTGACGACAGGTATGGCATTGCTTGGCATGGCGACGGGTGCAATTGATATCTCTGACGGCCTGCTCGCCGATCTGGGCCATGTTGCCGAGCGCAGTGATGTGGGGATTGAGGTCGCGCTGGAGCAGCTGCCGCTGTCGGGCGCATTACTGGAAAATTTTGATCTAGGGCGATGCCGCGAGTTTGCCTTGGCCGGAGGTGACGACTACGAGCTGGCATTCACAGCAGGCGTTGCCCAGCGGCCGTCAGTGGCCGCGGTTGCTTCGGCGACCCAGGTGGAAATCACCAGGATTGGCCGAGTCTTTGAAGGTGATGGGGTCCGGGTTGTGGCCGCCGATGGTCAGATCGTACCTGTCGCGCGCCATGGCTATGCACATTTTTAAGGAAACGATGATGACCCCAAGAAACTATAAGGCCTTGACGAATCCTTGGCATTTGCTGGCCACAGGTTTTGGTAGCGGCCTGGTACCCAAGGCACCAGGCACGATGGGTAGCGTACTGGCCCTATTATTGTGGATCCCGCTACAGGAATTGCCGGTGATGGTCTACGGCCTCTTTGTTCTGGCCTGCATACCGTTCGGCATCTGGTTGTGTGGTCGCGTCGCGGTTGAAATGCAGGTTAAGGATCCGGCCTGTATCGTGTTTGATGAATTTGTCGGGGTCTGGGTGGCGCTGTTTATGTTGCCGGTGGGCTGGTACTGGCCCGTCATCGGTTTCATCCTGTTTCGGTTGTTTGATATTTTCAAGCCCTGGCCCGTGAGTTGGCTGGATCAAAAGCTACCGGGTGGTTGGGGCATTATGCTTGATGACGTGGCCGCCGGACTCTTTAGCCTGATCGTTCTGCAGGTACTGGCCTTGGGATTGGGAATGTCGTGACGGAGGTGCTGGAGACGTGGTGATAGTGCGGTTATGGATGATCTCGTGGCTGTTCGGCGCCTCGCTCCAGGTAGCGGCGGCAGAAACTATCGAAATTGACGTGGTCGGTCTTTTCAAAAATGTGGCCATGCTGCGCATTAACGGTGAACAGCAGTTGCTGAAAATCGGCCAACGTTCTCCCGAAGGTGTCTTGCTCTTGAGTGCGGACAGCCGTGGTGCCGCCATTGAGGTGGATGGCGAGATGCTGAGCCTGGATTTGAGCAGTCATATCAGTGCCGAGTTTTCTGCGCACGTGCCGACCACGGTGGCGATTCGGCGGGACAATAATCAATATCACACGACGGGTTCAATCAATGGCGTACCGGTGACTTTTTTAATCGACACTGGGGCCACGATCCTGGCGATGAATAGCCGTCACGCAGCTGCCCTGGGTCTCGATATGCGTCGCGCCAGACCAATGCAAGCAACGACAGCCAGTGGCTCCGTAGCTTCGCAGCAAGTGATGATCAAACGGGTTGACGTCGGTGATATCCAGGTAAGCAATGTGCTCGCGGCGGTTTTGCCAGGTGATCATCCAGCAGAAATCCTCTTGGGTATGAGCTTTCTGCGCAATGTCGAAATGAGTGAGAATGCCGGACTAATGCTGCTGAAAAGTCGCTAGCCCAATCACCGGGTCACGACCGGGGGTATTCACCGGAGTTAGAATAGTCGCCGGGATCCCATTGTCCTGCTAGAATCGGCGGATTATTAGGCAGGAGTATTGCTTGAGCTCTGTATATATCGCCAGTTCGTTGTTACCGACCCCCTGGGGTGAATTCACGCTGCACGGCTTTGAAGACACTGAGACGCGCCAAGAACACGTTGCGATCACCTTTGGTGATGTCACGACGGGGGGCCCTGTGCTCTGTCGAGTCCACTCGGAATGCTTGACCGGCGATGCCTTGTTCAGTATGCGGTGTGATTGTGGTTCTCAACTGCAAGCTGCGTTGCAACGTATCTCGGCTGCGGGTCAGGGTATTATCCTGTATTTACGTCAGGAGGGTCGAGGCATTGGTTTGATCAATAAAATTCGAGCCTATGAATTACAAGACCAGGGCGCCGACACTGTAGAAGCTAACGAGCGTCTTGGGTTTGACGCTGACCTGCGCGATTACACGGTCTGCAAAGCGATGTTTGCCCATTTTCAGATTACTCAGGTTAACTTGATGACGAATAATCCCGTGAAGATTAATGCCCTGACCAAACTGGGAATTGAGGTCACAGAGCGCATGTCAATCGAGACCGGGCAGAACGATCATAATGCCCGATATCTCGCCACTAAGGCCGGCAAGTTAGGTCATCTTTTAGGTCAAAAGGACTAGGGCATTTGCGCCTCGGGGTTCGTGCTTGCCCAGACCCATGCGTGAGATCTCGAAAATCGATGGGGCCTGCGGTGTTCGTAAAGGGCTAGTCGATGGGCAAAGGTTTTGCGTATCTGACGGCTTGATTCAATAGTCCCATAACGCTGTGGAGACCTGAGATCGTTGACCGCCATTGTGCCTCCACTGTGATTTCCTCCTGGCCCCGGTGGCCGACACCACGCAACATATCGCACACCGTTATCCGGATGGCGTGACCGAAGTGTGAATTGCCGGACATCAGCCCAACTATAAGCCCAACTATAAGCCCAACTATAAGCCCAACTATAAGCCCAACTATAAGCATAG
>JABBAY010000171.1 GCA_018607725.1 K189A clade bacterium | reverse complement strand
TCTCCTTCTCCTACGCCCGGACTTTCCGCTGCGGCATGGTGTGGTTCAGGATCCTCAGGCTGCCTTGCATCAGACACGACAACTGCCTCTGCGTGAACTTTTCCTGGGTCGCTATCTGCGTTCGGGCTCGCAGTTTGCAGACGCGCCTCCTCAAGACGCCGTTGCTCAACCCGAGCCTGGTACTCGCCCAGCAATTCACGCCATTGTTGATGACTCTGAGGATCAAATAAATCTAACAAAGTAGTTGCCATCAAGGCTTGTGCCGGCGACTCGGCCAGCACAGATTGCCAGTCGTCCATCTGATCGAAGTAGGCAGAAAATGCCTGATCGAACCGATCAAAGTATTTCTCATCTTTCACCAAACAGAGACGGCTTAGGAAATAGAACTGGTCAATCTCAGCAAACACTAACCCGGCCCGAAGCGCGGCAAGCAGGTCAAGCCATTCTCGAATTGAAACAGGTACGCGGTGTTGGCGTAGATGGCCCAGAAAGTCGATCAACATGGCTGAGTTGCCATAAAATAATTGTCAGAATTGATAGACTTCACCACTTTCATAAAGCGCTAGTCGATTGCGATATGCCTGCTCATCGGTACTGCCGATCGGCAGATCAAGGATCGCTTGTCGCATCACCGTTGTGGCTTCATCAAATTTACCTAGACGAGCAAGGCCAGCTGCCAAGGAGTTTTTCGTACTGGCGCTCGACTCGGTAACCAACACTTCCGTCGCCAGGGTGACGGCCAGCTCGCCGTTACAGACGTTTGTCCGCGGACAACCAGCCAATAGCAAAGCCAGTCGGGTCATCGCGCTGAGGTCGCCCTGATCCGCCGCTAAACGATACCACTGTGCCGCTAGCTGATAGTCCTGAAGCACGCCAACACCCCGACTATAAGCATAACCCAGTGCATTTTGGGCGGGCGCATGTCCTTGCATCGCCGCTTGCCGATACTGGCTGATAGCATTAGCAACGTCAGGGGCAACCCCCACACCTTGCTCAAGTGCGACAGCCAGATGATAGTGGCCCTCGACGACACCCGCTTTGATCGCCTCGATAAACCATTGCACTGCTATTGTATCGTCTTGCGGGCCACCCTCTTGTGGGCCACCCTCTTGTGGGCCACCCTCTTGTGGGCCACCCGTCCTTTCTAGGTACATCTTACCGAGTGGCACATAAGCCAGTACATATTGGTTTTCTGCTGCTAGTCGATAGAGCGCAAACGCTTGCTTGTCGTCTCGCTCGATACCCAGGCCCAAATGATACAACCGCGCAAGTCCGAACTGACTCGGACCAAAATTGGCGGCGGTCGCGGTTTCAAAAAATTTAACCGCCAGCTCATAGTCATGATCAACGTTGGCCGCCAGATGACCTAACTGATTTAGGGTTAAGCTATGCGCCGGATCGAGTGCCAGCGCCGCGTTAAGATCCTGCTTTGCAAGCCCAAAAGCATTCAGCAAGCTGTAGGCGATACCGCGATTGGAATAAGCTACAACCTGTTGCAACTCAGAGACATCTTCAGCTGACAAGGCGCCCGTTAGCAAAGTAATGACATCCCGGTATCGACCTTCACCGGCCGCCAGTTGCGCCTCATCGAACTCTGATGCAGAGACAGCGAACGGCAGCCAGAGCAACCAAAGTATTTTACCAAGCACTCGCGCTAACTTCTTAAATTGCATATCTATCATATACTTATAAATCCGCACTGGTGATGGCGATAAGAGGTGAAGTATACCATTTGTCCCTCTCAATATGCGTTTGAGCAACAGCAATCTGGCGGGCACGCGCCTTAGCCTGCTTGGCAATCGAAGCAGAGACTAGGGTCACGCTACAGACTGTTAGAAAGGTGGCTGACGGCTATTGACCGCAGACTATGAGCGCATTCATCGCTCAATCCTTGGGGCATGGGAGTTTTACCCTTGCAGTTCAGCGTCTATACTAACGCCTCCACCTATGGGCCAGACAGCGCTGAATGCACCAGCTTGACACCGTTCATCTTGAACCAGAAAATCATGGTTATCCGACTCAGACGGGGCAATGGCGGTAGACTGAGCATAACGACTCTGATGCGAATCGATACGCTGAACGAGTTTACGCTCTGCCCGCAGAACGATATTCTGCACTGCCTGCTGCGCCGCCTTATCAACGACAGTAATTAGCCGGGAGATCAGTGCTGATCATTGGGTTGTTGCCGAGAGTCAACCGCCGATCACACGACGTAGTTCCCGGGCCATCTCGCCTACTTTAGCTTGTATGACTCGAGAATTTTGCGGCCCCATTCTCACCAGCTGCTTCTGTATGGGGCTGAGTGACTCGAGCTGAGGATCTTCGAAACGATACATCACGACGGGCCTGACCAACCGCACCGGTCCCTCGAGCACGGGCGTTTCCAGGACTCGACCAACCGCCTGAAAAATTACCGATTCAAACTGCTTATCGGCATACCCTAACTCAGCGTAGGCTGCCGCAAACAAGGGTTTCAGCAAGCTGTAAAATTCTGCGGCACGCTGGGAATCCAGCGAATCAAAAATGTGGACCATGTCGTCATAGCGTGTATATCCAGCCTCGTCCATGACATACACCGTGTCATTTAACGGCTTCACAAGAAAGGCCCCTTGAGGCTTCAGAACCGCGACCGAGTCTTTCGCTACATTGCCATTCGCGGCATTATCCACCAGGACAACAAACTTACGCACCAATTCCGCAGCGCTTAGCCAGGTATTAATCGCTTCTTCACGTGTCAAACTGAGCACACCGTCGCGGATCAAATCATCGCTGTCGTCCAGTCTCGGTAAGACAAAGGTTGGCTGCGCTGGCTCAGCGGGCGTAATCGGCTCAAATCCATCGAGGGCGTCAATAGGCTCGGCAGTGACATCGGCCACACTCTCCATGCCGGACTCAGGCTCCGGTAGTGCCGGCGCAGCCTTCTTGGCCACGACCGTTTGGCTGACCACTATGGAATCCGACTCCGGCGTGTTCACCAGGTATGCCACAAAACCGATGATCAACAAGCCAACAATTACGAGCGCCATCAGAACAGGTCTGTTTTCAGCGATGGTTTTTGCTGCTGTCGATTCAGATACCTTCTCGGACTTATTTTCACTCATCGATTCACCCGACTCATAATAAAGCTGGCTATTTTGGGGTGGATCGGGCGTTCAGAACAAGGGTTATGCTCTTTATTCCACTTTACTTCCATCATTAACGCCTGACAGCACACGGATTAACGGTTTATGCCTAGCATCGCGACGGTCATTCACCGAGGTTCGCGCGCCGCTAGCGCCCTATCGAGAGCTTCGATCAGCAACTGCCCAGCCTCCTGGCAATCACGACCATAGGTCACAACACCATCTTCATGGCCGCCCATACAGAACAGCCCAGGTAAGAATTCACCAGCCACGAGACGCTGAACTTCAGCGGCCATCTCGGGGGTCCCATAAGCCACCTTTGGGTCAGTCACCGGCAATAAGAGCACCTCAGCTGCGCGCCAGATCAGCGGACTGTGCACATGGAATACCACGTTAATCTCGGCATTGCTCCCATAGAGCACCGCGTGGGTTAATGATTCAGAGGAGGGTTTGACCTGACCTTGCGCACGGAGGTAGTTGCGCGCCAAATCCCAGGCCGTCACTAACGCATAGCCTGCCGCTGGCAACTCCACGACTCCACTGGTCTGACTACCTGTGATCAAGAACCCAGTGGGCTGACGCTGACTCAAATTTCCGAACCCCAGACCTGCATATCGGCCCGGCGCCGCCCCCAGTAATTCCAGGCTCTGAAGGCGTCGACGCCAGCTATTCAGCAATGCCAGGTCGACTTGTGGCGCCGGCGCTGCGGCAAACTCCAGATCAAATTTGATGACGCCTTCACGCTCCATCGGGAAACACTCTCGCCAATGAAGTCTTATAGGGTGGCAGCATCACACCGCGGTCAGTAATGATGCCGGTCACCAATTCGCCTGGCGTAATATCAAAGGCCGGGTTGAATACCGGCGTATTGGCTTCAGCAACCAGATGCTCACCGAAATAACGGACTTCATCAGCATGTCGTTGCTCGATGGGAATCTGTTCACCAGCAGGCGTCTGTCGATCAATGGTTGACGCCGGGCACGCCACATAAAAAGGGATCTGGTAGTAGGCACAAAGAATCGCCAGGTTCAAAGTCCCTATCTTGTTAGCGGTGTCGCCATTGGCAGCCACTCTATCGGCTCCAACCAGTACCATATCAACCTGACCACAGGCCATCACATGGGCTGCCATATTATCTGTAATCAGCGTTCGATGAACGCCCGCCCTGCCGAGTTCAAAGGCCGTCAATCGTGCGCCCTGCAGCAACGGACGAGTCTCATCGACGAAGACGTGCACCGCAACCCCTTGTGCCGCCGCTACATAGATCGGTGCCAACGCGGTACCGAGCGCCGACACCGCCAGAGCTCCGGCATTGCAATGGGTCAAAACGTTGGGATACCGAGCAACAATAGGGGCACCTGCCGCACCAATCGCCTGACAGGCAAGGCGGTCTTCGGCATGGATCGCGATCGCCTCCAGTTCCAGGCGTTGGAAGAGCTGAGTCCCGGACAGGTCAGTCGACGTCATGGCGCAATTAAGCATGCGGCTCAGCGCCCACGCCAGATTAACCGCGGTCGGTCTGGCACTAGCGAGGTAATCAACTCTGGCTTTGAGTCGGGCCATCGGGTCGTCAGTGACGTCTAGACCCACTAACAAGCCATAGGCCGCCGCGATACCAATAGCCGGCGCGCCTCTCACTTGGAGCGAAGTGATCGCCGTGTAGACTGACTCTATCGTCTCGCAGACAACTAAAATTTCCTCATGGGGTAACCGAGTCTGGTCGAGCAGTATCAACTGACCCGACTCCCAGCTCACCGCCATGGGGACTGCGGACATAGACTCGTTATTTCCGATCAGCCCGCTCGCAGATCAGCAATCATTTGCAGGCGCTGATCCGTATCAACGAAGGTAAAACCACCACCGGTTCGGTCGGCGATATCGCCGTAACGCCGCTGAATTTCTGCCACCAGCGTCTCTGGCTCACCCATCACACCGAAGGTGTTAAGCATCTCATCGGTAATCAATTGGCCCATGGCCTGCCACTGGCCTTGCTTCGACATGGTGTTGAGCTCTGGCTGCATATCACCCCAACCATGTACGCCCATCACGCCCTTGTAAGCCGGTGTTGAACCGTAAAAGGCGATTCGGTTCTTTGCTGCCAGTTTTTGCGCTTCAAAGGTCGCCTCGTCCTTACCGGAAATAATAAAAGGCGAATAGGAAATTTCAAAGTCCTTACGGGAGCGACCAGAACGCCGCAGGCCTTCGTCAACCGCAGGCAGCGTGACTTCGCGAATATATTTTTCATTACTAAAGGGGTGAATAATCAGGCCATCCGCCACTTCACCCGCAACCCGAGTCATCACTGGACCCACCGCAGCAAGAATTACTCGAGGCGCTCCAAACTCTTTGTTCTCGGGCGTAAATGCTGGTGTCATCAAAGTGTGGTTATAATATTTACCCGTAAAGTTCAGTGGCACACCGTCATACCAGTTCGCCCAAATAGCACGCATGGCTTGAACCAACTCCTTCATCTGTTCCGCAGGTGCTCCCCAGGGCATGCTGAATCGCTTGGTGATGTGCGGGCGAATCTGCGAGCCCAGCCCCATGGTAAATCGTCCTCGAGAATAAGCATTCAAGTCGTGGCCAATATTGGCCAAAATCATGGGACTGCGGGCAAAGGCGACAGCGATACTGGTGTAGACTTGGATTCTTTCACTGTGCTCTGCGGCTAGCATCAAGGGGAAAAACGGATCGTGATTCATCTCGGCCGTGCCGGCGCCATCATAACCTTGCGCTTCAATTTCTTTGACCTGCGCGGGAATTTTGTGCCAATCCGCTGATAAATGACTGTCAACTTTCATATCTACTCCGTTATCTGACTGATGATGATTGTCTTACCATAACCCATCTGCCCTGCCTGATGAACAGAACCCAAGCAGGATTAGCCCTGCGGGGAGACCTGATCTAAGGCCTTGGCGCTGCCGCTTTCCTGTACCTCACTGGTGAAATCAATATGCTGCAGCAATGCGTAGTGATACGCCTCAACGAGGGCACTCCAGCTCGCCTTAATAATATCGACGTTGACACCCACAGTGCCAAATATTTCGCCCTCAAAACTGTGCTCGAGATAGACCCTAACCTTGGCGGCTGTTTCCTCGGTGCTATTAATGACCTTGACGCTGTAATCCGTTAGGTGCAGGTCGCCAAGGACCGGGAATTGAGTCAGCAAGGCTTGACGCAACGCCTTGTTCAAAGCATCAACCGGACCATGACCTTCAGCGGCACACAATTGCACACCACCACCTACCTGGACCTTAACTGACGCCTCAATCAAACCATCAATATCCGAGTCGTTATCATCCTGCGAGCCTTCGTTACTCGGGCTATAAATCCGATAGTACATCGGCTCGAACACAGGGTTGAACTTACCTAAATGGCGCCGAACCAATAAGTCGAAAGACCCATCGGCATTTTCGTAGGAATAACCCGCATGTTCACGGTCCTGAACTTCTTCAAGAATACCTTTCACCAAGACGCTACTGGACAGCTCTGGATAACGATTAGACAGCTTGGCACGCAGGTTAGAGCCACCTGCCAGCTCACTGATCAGTATTTTTCGCGCATTACCCACAAGCTCGGGCTTAATATGCTCGTAGGTTTCCGGGTTGCGCTGCACCGCACTGACGTGCACGCCACCTTTATGGGCAAAGGCTGACGGACCGACAAATGGCTGCCCGGAAGGCCCGGAGATCCCCAAATACTCCCACACGCGTTTCGACAGGTTGGTCAAACCTTTGAGCTTACCCTCAGGCAAACACTGATAGCCTAGCTTCAGCTCAAGATTACCCAGCACACTGGTTAAGTCGACATTGCCGCAGCGCTCACCGATACCGTTGATGGTCCCATGAACCTGAATCACACCTTCTTCGATAGCGCGTAGCGTATTCGCCACACCCAAACCACCATCGTTGTGGACATGGATACCGAGCTTGATACCGGGGATGGCCTTGCGCACTTCACGGACGGCATGGGCAAGATCATGAGGCATAACACCACCGTTAGTATCGCAGAGAATGACCCGAGTCGCGCCTGCATCAGTGGCCACCTGAATTGAAGCCAGAGCATAGCCAGGATCGCTTTTGAAGCCATCGAAAAAGTGCTCCGCATCATAAAACACTGGCTTCCCGGTAGCCTTTAACAAATGGCTGACAGAGCCTGATATCATGTTCAGGTTAGTATCAGCACTAATTCTCAGGGCCTGTTCAACATGCAGATCCCAAGATTTTCCAAAAATGCAGATCACATCAGCTTGAGCCGCAATCAATTTTTGCAGGAAGAAATCATCGGCGGGTTTACTCTCGGCACGATGAGTCGAACCGAAGGCCACAATCTTCGAGTTTGTCAGGTCTAAATCCTGAGCACGAACGAAAAACTCGTCGTCCTTGGGGTTCGACCCGGGCCAGCCGCCCTCAATAAAGTCGATACCCATCGCATCTAACGCTTGCGCTATATCCAGCTTGTCACCCAGACTGAGATTGATCCCCTCGCCCTGGTTACCATCTCGTAGCGTCGTATCATAAATTTCAATTTTCGTGCGCACATGCCACTCCATTTATCAGCCCGGACTGCTTTGTAATTTCCGATTACTCACTAGCCTGGTTGCCAATCGTCTACTTATGCATAGCCAAGTCGTTGGGCCGTTTGGTCCACCTTATCGAGGGTTCTCATCAGCGTATCAAGGGGATCATAATTGGCCGACAATAAGGCCTCTCGAGCACTGGTCTTCATCGTAATGGTAAATATGTTATTGGCGCAAATCACTTGCAGCGCTTCAATATCGATAATCAGCTCCGCGTCGGGGTCAGCCGCGATCAGCTCCGCCAGCTTCCTCCGCTCCTGAGTTGCCATCACCACACAGGGAATACCCAGGGTCGTGCAGTTGCCATGAAAGATCTCGGCAAACGAATCAGCGATAATCGCTTTCAAACCAAACTTCTGAATCGCCTGAGGTGCGTGTTCACGGCTAGAACCACAGCCAAAGTTTGCATCCGAAATCAGAATTTCAGCACCCGCATGTTCCGCTGCATCTAATGGATGATTCAGAGACTGACCTTTGGCATCAAACCGCACATCATAAAAAAGCGCAGGACCGAGCTCGTCAAAAGTGACACACTTCAAAAATCGGGCGGGAATAATCCTGTCAGTATCGATATCGTTACCTGCGACATAGACGCCTTTGCCATTAATTTTACTTACACTATTTCCAGTCATTAACTCTTACCTAAATGGGGTTTCAAGAATGTTTGTTGCCTGCAGGTCAGCTCGCAACAGCCGGCACCAAACCAAAAACTTCTCGGGCATCAGCCACATGGCCCTTGATGGCGGCGGCAGCGACCATCATCGGGCTCATGAGAATGGTTCGACCGGTAGAGGATCCTTGTCGACCGATAAAGTTGCGATTAGAGCTCGACGCGCAAACTTCATCGCCCACCAGTTTGTCCGGGTTCATCGCCAGACACATGGAACAGCCGGGCAATCGCCATTCGAACCCCGCAGCTTCAAATATTTTGTCCAGGCCGAGCTCGCGAGCTGCCTTATCCACCTTCTCGGAACCCGGCACAGCAATCGCCTTAACCCCGGCCGCCACCTGATGGCCCGCAATCAGATTGGCCACAGCCTGGAAATCACTTAAACGACCATTCGTGCAACTACCGATAAACGCCACATCGATATGGGTGCCCTTGATCGGTTTGTTGGCCTGTAACTGCATATATTCGAGAGCGTCGTTGACCAGGTTTTTCTCCAGACCTTCAACCTGGTCTGGATCTGGCGTTGACTCGTTAATGGAGATCGCCTGACCTGGAGTGATCCCCCAGGTGACAGTGGGTTCGATATCGGCCGCATTCAACACAATCTCATCATCAAAGGTCGCATCGTCGTCACTGGCATAGGACTGCCACTTCGCGACGCTCTTATCGAATTCAGCGCCCACGGGCACCCGCTCCTTGCCACGGAGAAACTCAAAAGTCGTGGCATCAGGGTTGATATAGCCGCATCTCGCGCCGCCTTCGATACTCATATTACACACTGTCATACGCTCTTCCATGCTCATGGCGGCAATCGCCGAACCGGCGTACTCATAGGCGTAACCGACACCACCATTAACACCCAGGGTGCGAATGATATGCAGGGTTACATCTTTGGCCGTCACGCCCACGCCTAGCTTGCCTTCGACTCGAATTCGGCGCACCTTCAATGGATCCATTGCCAGGGTCTGACTGGCCAACACATCTCTGACCTGACTTGTGCCGATGCCGAGGGCGATACAGCCGAAGGCACCATGGGTCGACGTATGGCTGTCACCGCAGCAGATGGTCATACCCGGCTGGGTCAAACCCAATTCCGGCCCCACCACGTGCACAATGCCCTGATTGCCCGACTGCGGGGGAAAAAACTCGATGCCCGCTTCTTTTGTAGCGTCGCTCAGGACCTGGATCATTTTCTCTGCCATATCATCCTGCAGCGGCCTGGACTGGTTATCGGTAGGTATAATGTGATCCACTGTCGCAAAGGTCCGCGAGGGATAGCGGACGCTGAGGCCTTTGTCTTTCAGCATGCCAAATGCCTGCGGGCTAGTGACCTCGTGAATCAGGTGCAAGGCGATAAACAGCTGATATTGGCCAGAGTCAAGCTGACCCACGACATGATCATTCCACACTTTTTGATAAAGATTCTTGCCCACGCATCACTCCAATAGAAAATAGCTACGGGCACATTTTGAGCAATCAAACGGGCCCTTGAATTAATAACATCGGCGATATTAGCATGAATCTTCGAACGAGAGATTCCCATTCGGAATCTCAGCGATTCCACAAAGTGTGAAAATGGCAACAGGGCGGGTTTAACGGGACTGGCGGGCGAACTCGAGGACCTGGCTGGCAATCTTAGAGTGCGGCAAGACTTCATAAAAAACCTCGCCCGAACTGGACTCTGGCAAAGGGGCATCATTCTCCCACAGCCTCACTTCACCTTCGCGGATAACCAGATCGCGTATCTTGCCGGTAATGTCTGGAAACTTGCCGACAAACATCGTGTGAACCCCTTCACCTAATTTGACTCGTAGGCGTTGCAAGGTGATTTCTGACTGTAGCTTGGCGAAGCTCTTATTCGACAACAACACGCCGTTGACATTGTAACGAATGTTCAACTGACCCTTCTCATCACTCTTGCGATCCTGCGCAGAGATCTCAAGCACCTCCACATTGAAAAGGCCACGGTCAAAACTCTCGCGAAGTTTCCACGAGCAGGATGACATCCGGTCAGCCGCGCCAATTGCCGATGAGATCATAATGGGCTGAGTGTCATCAAACAAAAACATGGGCTTATCTTCTGAGTAGTCAATGCCCACGCCGATCTCCAACATTGGCAAGCCAGTTTGCTTCGAGTGAGCATTTTTAGAACTGATAATGTCCAAAATATCTCTGGCGATGCCGCACGCTCTTGCCACAGAGTACCATTGCTCCGGGGTCGTGTTATATTCATAGATCGCAAGAATTACCGCATCACCCTCAATGAAAACTTTCACCGCGCCATAGATCGATAGCAGGTGATTAATGGGCTCGAAGAAGCGCGTACTGAAATAGGCTGCGGGATTAAGGTCTTGTTGCAACAGTTCTCGAGTTACTGTGGTAGAACCACGAACATCTGCTTTCAGGATAGTATGATGGACAATTGTTGCCTCAACAGCGTTAGCTTTCAGTGCTTCCGCATTACCCAGCAATTCATAAAGGTGATCACCCGCTTTTGACAAGCGGGCTTGCTCAGCATCAGTAATGACGTGCAGGCGGTTAAATATCCGATGGGCCAACTGATAGTAGCGCAGATGCAGCCGATAGCGGCAATAATCAGTCAGCGCTCTTAGTACAACCTCTTGCGCACCCTCTTTAAACTGTCTGGCATTCTCCCGTGCTAGTAAGTCAAGCCGCTTGAGTAACTGAACGGCACCCTGATCCCGACCAGAGACTCGCAGCGCTATTTTTTTAACATCGACACCGGCAATATATTTGCAAGCTTGGTCAATCTCTATGAGTTCGTTATCTAACTCAGCCCACGAGTCACGGAGCTGATAACTCGCTAGCATCACTCGATATTCTGTGTCCGACGCAAATGCCTGGCGCAACATAAGACCAATCTTCAGCAACTTTTTAACATCACGATTAAATCGCCAGCCAGCAATAATACCCAGGTTTGCGCGAACTTCCTTTGCTGTTTTTTGATGCAGCCTGGCATCAAACAAGAGCCGAATATTACCTGGCTGCTCGAGCCAGCTAAATGTCTCAGTCAAACTATTGCGCTGATTTGCAGCCGGCCCCAATAATGACTGGACAGCAAACAAGCCACCCAATTCGTCAAAGACTTCACTTTCGATCGGATCAAATCGGTCAAATCGACGAAGAGACTCAACCGCCAACTGCGGGAAATGTTCCCGGCACGCGGTCTCGAACGCCTCGCTCGCCTTGCTCACATTCGCCACCGGCCACAGCGTATAACACTCCATCAAAAGCCTAGGACTCACCGGACTGGCCGCAGATAACAGCGGATTAAACATGACACTCACGGCTTCTTTAAAAGCGCCCTGCAACTGCTCTTTGCGCAATGACCGCAAATGATTCATTTCATCGCGCTGCAACGAGCGGAAAATAAATCGATTAATCTTGTAGAGGAACTCATCATGGTGCTGACGCAACCAAAAGAGACGCGCCTGGGTCGTCAACAAATCTCGAGAACCAGAATATTGTTGTCTGGCCACGGTCTCTTCCACTCGCTGACCGACACTGACGAGTTGTTGGCGGATCTCTAGTAACAAGAATTTAATCACGGCAAATTGTAATATCGAAATCTGCGCCGGCTGTAAATCTGTTTTCGCCCGGTGCATCGTCGTACTCAGCATATCAACATAGCTTTTACGAAAACTGTTGGTCAAATTCGAGTCAGTCATCTTTGCGCCGACCACGACATTGCCAACAACCTGCTCAATCAGTTGCCGACTGCTTTGCACAAAGGTCTCGCTGAGCATCACGTCAACGTGGTAATTGTCGATGCCTTTTGATAAGTGGCCAAAGTCTACCGCAATCGTCTTAGATTGCATCACTCGATGTAGGAGGTCTGCAGCGGAACTGACCTGACTCGAATTGGTTGTTTTCACCTGATTCGCCCCATGAAAAAGTTAACGTCAATGCTCTTCGACCACAGCACACCCCGGCATTAATTTCATCCATCCCTCGATCTTGGCCTTTGTAGAGCCGCGTCATGGACGCACATAATGCTGAAACAGCCGATTGATTTTACCCTTAAACTATCGACTTTCCATGAGCTGAGTCCTATAAGTCTCCCAACTTCCTGCGGATATTCGGCTTGCCATCAGCCATTACTGTCCTTATCGTAGCCATTAATACTTAGGTAACAACAACAGCAAGCGTATGATGAGTATCATTAGACCGCAGCGCTTCGAGCATCCTGCCAAACCCCTTGAGCCGCTAGCCTGGACCTTGCGCCAGACACGCAACGGGGTCGGTAATCAGAGAAGCAACTATTCAAGATAAGGAGCGCGTAACATCGTGACGCCGCCATTCGACTCACTCCCCCAGCGGATCACAACAGCCCGACTCACATTAGAGCGCTTCGAACGCTCTGACGCGCTTGATCTGTTCGACGCGGCCTCCACCTCGATTGATGCAATGTATCCCTTTCTGCCCTGGTGCCATCCGCAATACAGCCTCGAAGACGCCCACGAGGCCATCCAAACCGCCCAGTCTAACTGGGCGCTGGAGGACGCTTGGGCATTTGCTGTTAGAATCAAAACGACTGGCGAGTTTATCGGTGGTTGTGGCTTGAGTAGGGTTGACGAACACCGCAATGCCAACTTGGGCTATTGGATCAAATCTACCCAGGTTGGCCAGGGTTATGCGAGCGAAACAACCCGAGCACTTGTGGCTTATGGCCTACACCACCTACAACTTGTTCGGGTCGAGATCATGATATCGACCCTGAATAGCGCCAGTGTTAAGGTCGCAGAGAAGTCTGGCGCGACCTATGAGGGGATTGCTCGCAATCGCTTGTTTCTGCATGATATGGCCTTGGATGCTCATCTGTTCTCGTTCATTCCGGCCGACTTCACCGATGGATAGCGTCCAGCCAAACGCCCCCTTATCTATTGACCAGATTCTCTGGCAAGATAACCTTTAATTCTCGCAATCGCACAGGAAGCCAGCATGAACGAAGCAACCAGCACAACTATACAAGATGGCATGATGGAGATTTTGAATCAGCAGAAGCGCGCCTACCTGGCCGAGGGTGAAGTGAGCGTCGCCACCAGGATTGACCGACTAGACCGATCCGTGGCGTTACTGAAAAAATATGGACCACGATTCTGCGAGGCTATGGCGGGTGACTTCGGCCACCGCTCGATAGAGCAGTCCAAGATGACAGATATTGACGGCGCTATTGGCCCACTGCAGCAGGCCAGAAAACACGTTAAAGGCTGGATGAAGTCTGAAAAACGCAACACCATGTTTCCTCTTGGCCTGTTCGGTTCACGCTCCAGAGTAGACTATCAACCATTAGGCGTTATCGGCTGCATCAGCCCCTGGAACTTTCCGGTTCAATTAACCTTCGCCCCCCTCGCTGGCGTATTCAGCGCGGGTAACCGGACCATGATCAAGCCCTCTGAGTTTACACCGCTGACATCTGAACTGATGAAAGAAGCTTTCACCGAGTATTTTGATATTGAAGAGGTTGCCGTCTTCACCGGTGGCCCAGAAGTCGGTAGTGCGTTTAGCAGCTTGCCGTTCGATCATCTGATTTTCACAGGGGCGACTTCAGTAGCCCGTCATGTGATGCGAGCAGCGGCCGAAAACCTCGTGCCATTGACCCTGGAACTGGGCGGGAAATCTCCCGTGGTTATCGGCAGAAGTGCAGACATGACCTTAACCGCCGCCAACATCATGACGGGCAAAACCATGAATGCCGGACAAATTTGCCTCGCCCCGGACTACGTTTTCGTACCAGAAGAACGGGCCGACGAATTCGTCGCAGCAGCAAGGGCCTCGGTGGAGAAGATGTACCCCGACTTGAAGGACAATCCGGATTACACCTCCGTCGTCAATGAGCGTCATTACG
>JABBAY010000243.1 GCA_018607725.1 K189A clade bacterium | reverse complement strand
GCTGGCGTCTGGTTGCTGTATTGTGCGTTCGGTCTGACGGCCACCAGCTTTGCACCGCTGACTGGTTTGATCGAATCTGACTTGACGCTCAGCCATGCGGCCATGGGCAGCATTATGGGTGCCTGGCAGTTGGTCTATATTTTCTCGGCGATACCCTGCGGCATTCTCCTCGACAAACTCGGACCGCGCTGGGCTTTAACCGCCGGCGGCCTGCTGATCGCCGCCTCGACCTTGTTTCGCGGCATGGCTGACAGTTACAGCACCATGCTGTTCGCCGTTATGCTGTTTGGCATTGGTGGACCCATCATTTCAGCAGGCGCACCGAAGGTCGTCACCTCTTTGTTCACCGGCTCCTCGCGCGGCCTGGCAATGGGTATCTATATGACCGGCCCCGCCATTGGCGGCGTCATCTCTTTGACCCTAACCCATTCAACCTTACTGCCCAGCCTCGGCGGCGACTGGCGCAATGTCATGTTTTTGTGGGCCGGGTTTGCGCTGCTAGTAAGCTTTATCTGGCTCGCTATCGCTTTTCACCCGACTCTGAATCGAGCCTCCGCAGCGCCTTCAAACACACCCGCTGTACCACAAACACAAGTGATCAAGGTGCTACTGAGCAATCCAGCTGTCATACTGGTGCTGTCGATGAGTGTCGGTGTCTTCCTGTTCAACCACGGGCTCAACAATTGGCTGCCTGAATTATTACGCCACGATGGCATGAGTTTGATCACCGCCGGCTATTGGGCAGCGATCCCAACCTTGATCGGGATTGTTGGCTCACTGACAATCCCTCGGCTTGCCACGCCCGGTCGACGCTTTCCAATTCTCATCGGTCTGAGCCTGTGTGCTGCGGGCGCGAGCATCTTGTTGCAGTTTCAATATGAGCCTTTGCTGTTCAGCGGCTTACTGCTGCAAGGCATCGCCCGTTCAGCCTTGATGACGGTGCTGATTTTAACTCTGGTTGAACTACCAGGCATCGGTGATCGTTATGCCGGTGTCGCGAGCGGCCTGTTTTTCTCTGCCGCCGAAGTCGGTGGCATGCTCGGTCCCTTGTCGCTGGGTCTGCTTTACGACTTTACTGGCCAATTCGATGCGGGATTATACCTGCTGACTGCTGTCGGGTTAGGTCTGGCACTGAGCGCACGCCGTTTGAGCCGCCTGTCCCAATCTGATCATTAAGCGCAAATTAAAGTGTGTTAACGTTCAGTGTCTGGCCACTAGCACACGAATGGAGATGTGATGAGCGAACAACTGAAAGCAGAACAGGCGCCTGCCGACCGAGAAACCATGAGCCCATTTCTAGGCGACAATGCGCCACCAGTGATCAGCGATCCCTATTCCGTACCCATCGAGGACATCAATGTCATCGACGGTCGCCTCTTCGAACAAGACCTGCACTGGGCTCACTTTGAACGCCTGCGCGCCGAAGATCCGGTTCACCTCAATGAATTGCCAGCGATTGGCCGTTACTGGTCGATCACCAAATTCGAAGACATTATGTTCATCGATAAGAACCACGATATGTTCTCATCTGCACACGGTATTGCCATTGGCCCTCGGGTCGACGCCGAGCCAAATCCAGCGGACCTGAATCTGTCGATGTTTATCGCGATGGACCCGCCAAAGCATGACCTGCAACGGGCGACCGTTAGTGGCGTCGTCGCCCCGCCCAATCTGGCGAAAATGGAAAGCACGATCCGCGAACGAGCCGGTAAAATACTCGACGACCTACCCCGTGGTGAGACCTTCAACTGGGTTGATCGTGTCTCTATCGAATTGACGACACAGATGCTGGCCACCCTGTTCGACTTTCCTTTCGAAGACCGACGGAAGCTGACTCGCTGGTCAGACGTTGCCACCGCCGCGCCTGGCACTGGCGTGGTTGAATCAGAAGAGCAACGCCGCACAGAATTGCTGGAGTGTCTGGCGTATTTCACCACACTGTGGAATGAGCGGGCGGCGATGCAAGAGCCGGGCTCTGACCTGATTTCAATGCTGGCTCACGGCAAAGATACCAAGGATATGCAGCCCTTTGAGTTCCTCGGCAATCTGATTTTATTGATTGTCGGTGGCAATGATACAACCCGCAACTCCATGAGTGGCGGTGTTCTGGCATTGAATCAGAACCCTGCGGAATACGACAAACTTCGGGCCAACCCAGGCCTGATTCCAAACATGGTCTCAGAGATTATTCGCTGGCAGACTCCTCTGCCCTATATGCGTCGCACTTCGAATGTTGATTTCGAATTGCGTGGCAAGCAGATCAAGACTGGCGATCAATTGTTGATGTGGTATGTCTCGGGCAATCGTGACGAGGAAGTTATCGATCGCGCTAACGAGTTCCTCATTGATCGGCCGCAAGCCAGGCATCATTTATCTTTCGGCTTCGGCATCCATCGCTGCATGGGCAACCGACTGGCTGAAATGCAACTGCGTATTGTCTGGGAAGAAATCACCAAGCGCTTCAAGCATGTCGAAGTCGTCGGTGATCCGGTAAGGCTGCGTTCCAGCTTCGTTCGCGGCATTACCGAATTGCCTGTCAGGGTTCATGATAGGTAAGTCGCAGACTTAGAAGCTTTAAAAAACATTATTCTGCATATAATGTTCTGCAAAAAATGTTTGCAAAAAAAGTTCTGCAAAAAAAGGTAGCCCCATGGTTACCTTTTTTTTGCTTTTAACCGGCACTTTTATCCGCTGCCACCTTTATATCCAAGTTGGCAATACCGTCTCGTGCACCTCTATGCCATGGTCAGTTAGCTGGTGCACCGAGGCTGTCACTCGAGACGCCTCGATATCAAGAAATCCGATAGTACCCAGGCGCAGTGACTGGTTTCTGGGTAGGGTAGGAGAACCCGGGTTCACACAAAGCATATTGTCCACCAGGTGCAGCCCTTCCAGGTGTGTGTGACCATAGATCAAGACCTGTGGCACCACATCACCAAAGTGCTTCTCCACATACCCGAAAATATGCTCCGAAGACTTTCGAACTGGCGACGGAAAATGATGAATCATGCCGATGCTGACGCCGCCAACTTCAAACAGCCAGTGATCACGTAAGCGTTCATCCTCAATGTCCATGTCACCATTGCCACGGGCAACATAGGTGGGCGCCAGCTTCCCCAGTTCATCCACCACTTCCAGGGTATGCAGGTCCCCGGCATGCAGAATCATATCGACCCCGTGAAACGCCGCATAGGCCTGGGGCCAAAGCTCTGCCAGGGAACCGGGCATATGGGTGTCGGCAATCAGACCTATGCGCATACTTCAACGCTAACAGGGATACCCGTCATGAAGGCCTGGTTACTGAGTTTTTCATAGCTGCCCGGACCCGACGGCAACAAGTCGTTGGCATTGACGCCAGCATATTTTTTCGCCACCTGCATTCGCGTCTTATCATTACCCCAGCCGTGGGTCATGGCCACAGTGCCCGGTTTCAGCGTCTCATCCAACGACACGGTTGAGGCGATATCACCAAAGGTATTCCAGATTCTCACCGCTGATCCGTCTCCCAAATTTCGCGCTCGAGCGTCTTCGGGATGCATATACAAGGGGTTCGTCTGCTGACTAGGGCGTTTCAAGGCCGGCAAATTATTCATCCAGCTGTTAATCATATAGTTCGTCCGGCGGGAGATCATCTTCAGTTGCCCCGGATCCTCAGCCTGTAATTCCTCAAAAATGGCTTCACAGCGCAGCAATGCTTCAGCAAACAGGGGTGGACAACAATTGACTCGACCTGACTCCGTTTGAATCCAGTCTGAATAAAAGCGGCCAGCGTCTGGCGCCGGTAACACACTGGTCTGACTGGGCATGGCCCGAATCTCGCTGATGCTGGTATTACTCTGGCGTAACATATGGTCGATACGCCCCATCTGGTTCGGCAGCTCAGCCGCATCCAAAATAGAGTCAAACCCCTGCGCCTGCTCCAGTTTTGCCAGAATCCACCACTCGGGCTTACGTTCGGCTTGCGGCGGAACGATCAAATCGGTGTATTGCACAAAAGGCTGAGCCTGCATACCAAGACCGCACATATTGAGGTCTTCGCGCTCGAACATATCCGTCGCCGGCAAGACATAATCTGCATATTCAGCCGTAGCACTGGGATAAATATCAATGACCACCACCAACTCCAGTCGGGAAAAGGCCTCGCGCAAGCGCGAACCGCTACCCATCGATAGCAGCGGGTTCCCTGAGATGACCACCAGCGCTCTGATCGGATTGTCTTCTGTCAGGATCATATCAGTCATGAGATTACCCGGCAGAGAACCGCGGATTTTACGAATTTCACCAAAGGGAGAGTCGAAGAATGGATCTTCGGCTCTGACTCGGCCCGCTTTAGCCGCAGGATAGAAACCTAGGGAGTATATATTGCCGCCGACCTTATCCAGGTTGCCGGTCACAAAACTCAACATGAATAACAGCCAGTAAGCCAGCGTCCCCTGCCGCCCCATATTTACCCCGGTAGACATATACACAGCCGCCCGCTCGGCGTTGGCAAACTCATCGGCCAGGGTGCGAATGGATTCAGCCTCGACACCCACAGCAGCAGCGACCCGATCGGGGGTATATTGGGCCACGAAAGCGCGCAGCTCTTCTATGCGTTCACCATGCTCGCCAATCACCGACTCATCAAACTGACCAGTTTGGTCCAAGTGTTGCAGCATCGCGGCCATCAGATACACGTCTGTATCTGGATTCACTTGCACGATTTCACCAATCCCCTTCACTGACTCGTTGATCCGCGGATCGACGAAGCGAATTTTCGCACCCCGGTTCTTGGCTTCACGCAACGCCTTCATAGGATCTGCAATGGAGATAAAGCTCATATGAGACACTCGTGGATTTGAGCCGAATATCAACAGAAAGTCCGTGTGGCCGATATCTGGCACAGGATGAATCGTACTGGAACCAAACATCGCTTCGCTACCAGCAAATTTATTGGTGCAATCCTGGGTGCCTGAGCTGAAGGTGCGACGAATTTCGTTCTTGATCAGAAACGAACCAATGGCAGGTCCCGCCAAGGCATTAAATGCCAGCGGATTACCGGAATAGGAGCCAACAGCATCTTTACCGTATTTCGCTTTGATGGCACTGAGCTTGGTAGCGATATCTCGCGACGCTTCATCCCAGCTCACCCGTTCAAACTCGTCACCAACTTTCTTCTGCGGGTAATTCAGACGATCTGGGTCGTTATGCAGGTCCAGCGTTGCCAAGCCCTTATGGCAAGCGAAGCCCTTGGTCACAGGATGATCACGATCAGGCTTTAAACTGACAATCTGACCATCACTCACTTCCGCGATGAGCGCGCAGGAAGGTTCACAGACCCGACAAAAGGTACTTCGAAGATCTTTGCCTGGCATATTTTTTGGCTCATTCATCGCTTTACTCCGCTTCGATCCAGCTCTGATTTAACGGCATCCCGAACAAGGGATCAAGTCCCGTGGAATTGGTCATAAATGACGTTGATCCGTCCATGGCGATGGGTTAGTTTCCGCACTTAACTTTCATCTATAGCACCCCGGAGCCGCTCTATGGCAGACGCTGATCGAAAAGACACCCAAGAACAAGCTGAGTTCAGAGCTTACTGCCGAGACTGGCTGGACAGCAACAAACCTGGTCAACCGCCGGTAAGAATTCCGTTGGGTGCACTGGAACTGAGTGACCCTGCAGCGCTGCAGTGGCTTCAGGTCTGGCAAAAATCAGCATTTGACGCAGGTCTGGTGGGTTGCGACTACCCGGTCGAAGCTGGCGGCGGTGGCCGTAACAACTGCCAGACGATCGCCAACCAGGAAATGCAGCGCGCCAAAACACCATTCTTTCCTAATATCATCGGTCTCGGCATGGCGGCCCCCACCGTCCTCTTCCATGCTCAGGAAGACACCAAGAACGCACTGTTGCCACGCCTGTTCTCCGGCGAAGATATCTGGTGCCAGGGATTCAGCGAGCCCGGCGCCGGCTCAGACCTTGCCAATCAGCAGACCTTCGCCGAGAAACGTGGAGACAGCTGGGTCATTAATGGTCACAAGGTCTGGACCTCGCTGGCGCATTTTGCGAATTGGATGATCCTGTTGTGCCGTACAGACAAGACCGATAAGTACAATGGCCTGTCTTACTTCGTCGTGCCTATTCAGACCGCTATCGGCAAAGGCGTTACCGTACGCCCCTTGATCAAGCTAACCGGCGAGACTGGTTTTAACGAAGTCATCTTTGAAGACCTGGTTGTCGAAGACAAATATCGTCTTGACGCTGTTGGCGCTGGCTGGAAGGTCGCCATGACGACCCTGTCTCACGAGCGTGGTGCAGGCCAATTGGTGACGCCATCGGCCGGTGGCATGACCCAGGAAAACACTAAAGGCGCCAATACCAGCAGCCCATCAGCGCTTATCGAACTCGCAAAAACCAGCTATCGGAACGGCAAAACTGCTGCCGACGATCCCTTGCTGCGGGATGAAATCATCAAGATCATGATTCGCCAAGAGGCATTTCGACAAAACCAGCGACGCGCACTCGTCCCAGCTCTGATCGATCACCCCATGCGCATCCCACTGCAAAACAAGCTGATTGGCACTGAATTCAACCAGGATCTGGCAGAGATTGCCTATGATATTCAAGGCGCCGCAAGCAGCTTATATCTCAATGATGACAATGCACTGGGTGGCGGTGAATGGCAGCTGGCTTATATGAACAGCTTCGGCGTTACGATTGCCGCCGGCGCAAATGAAGTGCAGCGGAATATTCTCGGTGAACGCGTACTCGGCATGCCGAAATCCAAATAATTGAGCAAGGCAAGGAATTGACCATGATTGAACAACCTAAAAATTTCGGCTTTGGCGAAGATGAAACCATGTTGCGGGATTCAGCGAAGAAATTCTTCAGTGATCATTGCAGCGCCGACAAGATACACCGGCAAGTCGCCGGCAATCCTGATATCCATCGCAATATAGAATGCATCTGGGACAAGGGCCTGTGGCAGCAAATCACAGAACTCGGTTGGACAGCTGCCTGCGTACCGGAAGCAGCTGGCGGCATCGGCATGCCGTTAGTCGCCGCTTTGGCGCTGGCGGAGGAAGCTGGCCGGGCCGCATTCCCCTCACCACTGATCTCTACCTTCAATACCACCTTTGTACTGCGTGAGTGCTACTCAGCGGCAGCTAACGATGTCCTGGCAGAGATTGCTGGCGGCAAGCCGATGAGCCTGGCTATCACCAATCAGCAAGGCTCGTGGGAACCTACAGATACCGACGTCAATATCGACAATGGTCAATTGAACGGTAACGCCTGGTTTGTCCAGGATGCCCGCAAGGCCGAAGGGCTGGTCGTCAGCGCGCGCTCGGCTGCAGGTGTCGGTTTGTATTATGTCGCGACAGACGCTGACGGCGTGACAATTGCGGCCGATGGCATTATTGACCTGACCCGCGACCAGGCCCACATCAGCTTCGCGGGTGTTACTGCCATCGAAGTCGCTGCACCCGGTACCGGCGATACGGCACTGGCGCACGCCCTGCCCGCTATTCAGGCCGTCATCGCCGCCGATATGGTCGGTGCCGGCGAGTGGCTACTGCAGACTACGGTTGAGTACACAAATACCCGCGTGCAGTTCGATCGACCATTAGGATTTTTTCAGGCGGTAAAGCATCCGCTAGTCAATGTCATGCTCGACATTGACCGCGCCAAGTCACTGGCTTACAGCGCCGCCTGCGCTATCGATTCAGACCCTGAACGCCAGGAATGGGCGAACACGGTCAAGCTTGCCCACATGGCGAAGGCCAACGCCAGCGACATGGCCGTCTTTGCCTCGAGTCGAGCGGTACAGTTTCATGGCGGCATCGGGTTTACCTGGGAATGCTACGTGCACTTGTTCTTCAAGCGTCAAATGCACAACCAGATGCTGTTCGGCGATGCGAAATATCACCGTGCCATACTGGCTGACATGTTAATCGGCCAGGCTGCCTGACAAGGTCGCCGGTACCCGACAATCTGGAGCTCATATAGTCGATGGAAACTAATCAAACTGTATTGATAGCCGGTGCAAGCGGCCTAGTGGGTACTGCGGCGGCAAACAGTTTTATTAAGGCAGGATGGCACGTCATCGCCTGCTCACGTCGATTTCCCGAGCTGATTGACGCAGGTCCTTTCCAGTACTTGGCGCTGGACCTGCTGGACAGTGAGGCTTGTAAAGCCGCGACAGCAAAACTCAACGACGTCACCCATGTGGTTTACACTGCCGTGTTCGAGCTACCCGGCCTGGTCCAGGGTTGGTCCGATCCGGTGCAGATTGAAACCAACGACCGAATGATTCGGAATCTACTGGACCCGCTGACAGTCCATGGACAGCTTAGACACGTTACGATCCTCCAGGGCACCAAAGCCTATGGCATCACCCAGGGACCCATACGCATACCCGCCAGAGAATCCCAACCACGAGTTGATCACCCGAATTTCTATTGGTTGCAGGAAGACTACATCGAAGAAAAATCGGCTAGTTCTGGCTTCGACTTTACGATCTTTAGACCACAACTGATTGTCGGCCCCAACCATGGCGTCGTGATGAACCTGCCGCCAGTCATCGGCATCTATGCCGCCCTGCGCCGGGCAGAAGGACTAGCCTTTGGCTTTCCGGGCGGCCTCGACAGCGTCTGGGAAGCGGTTGATGCTCGACTGGTGGGTGATGCTTGTCTTTGGGCAGCAAACCATGAGCAGGCTGGCGGTGAGACCTACAATCTAACTAACGGTGAAGTTTTTTCCTGGCTCGACATGTGGCCCGCCATGGCAGACGCCCTCGGCGTACCAATGGGCGACCCAGAACCCACACCTCTGTCGGTCTATATTCCAGCAAGAGAAGCACTCTGGCAGGACATTGTAAAAAAATATGGACTGCTAAAACTGCCCCTCAAACAGCTATTGGGGGAGAGTCACTTCTACGCAGATTTATGTTTTGCCTATGGTGCAAAACGCACCCCTTCGCCCACTTTCGTCAGCACCGTAAAAATAAGACAAGCGGGGTTTGATGCGGCCTACGATACCCAGGCGAGCTTCTGCTTCTGGCTGCGCGACCTTCAGCATCGCCGTATTATTCCGGTCTATGATCGAGAATAGCTCATCGGGGACTTTAGGTGTGGTATAGGTTGTTTTTGATATCGTCGTTCAAGATATCATCCACTGCCGCTACCTCATTAACCGTCACCTCGCCTCGAATCTGCTCGAGGATGATTTTACCTAAAGAAGGCATTTCATCTCGCGGCATTTGTGTCGCAGCGTCCCATAGCTTGGCGCGAATAAAAGCCTTGGCGCAGTGGAAGTACACTTGTTTGATATCAACCAGGATAGCCAGTTTCGGCGGCACTCCCTGATGACAAAGTTGTTGTAAGTAAGTGGGTTCAGTGGTGATGTAAGCATTACCGTTGATCCGCAATGTTTCAGCCATACCTGGAATCAGGCATATCAAACCGATACCTGGGCAGTTAACGATATTGGTAAGAGAATCTGCCAGACGATTGCCGGGCCGCTCAGGGATCAGCAATGTCGTGTCATCCAACACTTTCACAAAGCCCGGTAAGTCGCCTCGCGGAGACGCGTCGGCTTCACCACCACATTGAGTGGCAATAATAAGCAACGGACAACGTTCGAGGAACCGGATCGAGTGCTGCTCCAGTCGAGGGATCACCTTGGCTTGAGTCGACACATTTGATTTACCATTAATGGCAACCAGGGCATCTACGGTCTCTACAAGCGCAATGTTCGTCGGTAGTGTCATGCTTTATTCTCACCAAGGCCGCGATGGTTGATGTAAAAGGGGTTCAAACCATTCATGACCGTCACTTTATCAAAGCAATAGGATTAGTCAGGCGTAAATCAGGGACCATCCGTTACATCAACTCATTCACATTATTCTTGAGTGATTGAATAGATGCCCCGATTACCATTGCGATTACCATTCGGCTTGTTTCACAGTTAGCGAGCTTCTCGCCTGCAAAGCTGCCGATGACTAAACGCTATTTGGCATGCAAGCGCACTGGCATTTCAGTAATACCCAACACGAAGTTTGATGGCAGGCGTTTAACCTCACCTACCACCTCAACAAACGAAAATCGCTTCATGATTTCTTCCCACATCACCCGCAATTGCATTTCAGCAACGCGGTTTCCCATACAGCGATGAATACCGAAGCCGAAGGACAAATGTTGTCGGGCTTTTTTTCGGTCAATGATAAAATCATGGGGACTATCGATAGCCAATTCGTCCCGATTGCCTGACACATACCACATGATGACTTTGTCACCTTTCTTTATCTGTTTATCACCGATCACAGTGTCTTCAAGGGCAGTTCGACGCATGTGCGGCAGTGGTGTTTGCCAACGAATAATTTCAGAAACCATCTTCGGTATAAGATCTAAATTTTCTCGTAAGGCGTCATACTGTTCGGGATTCTCGTTCAGCGCCAGCACGCCGCCACTCATCGAATTACGGGTCGTATCGTTACCGCCAACAATCAACAAAATTAGATTGCCGAGGTACTCCATCGGATCATCAATCATATCTGCTGTGTCTGGTGCATTAGCCAGCATGCTGACAAAATCAAAACTTCCGGTGACACCCTTTCGCTCATGCCAAAGGCGATTAAAATAGGCCAAGCACTTCATCAACTCTTGTTCACGGTAATCGTCATCATGATCAAAATTGCCTATGCCTTTCACAGAAGTGGCCATATCTGACCAATGGGTTAACAGACGTCGGTCTTCCATCGGAAAATTGAACAATATGGCCAGCATGTAAGTGGTCATTTCGATAGAGACTTTATCAACCCAATCGAAGGTTTCACCCACGGGCAAGCTGTCCAAAATTTTACAGGCTTTCTCCCGCATCACACCTTCGAGCTGCGCCAAATTACGCGGCGCGGCCACAGGCGAAACAACCCGTCGCTGGATGTCATGCTTGGGTTGATCCATCGCAATGAAATTGGTTGGATTAAAATCATCTGGATCAACGATCGAGATAGATCTATCGGAAGAAAAAACCTGATGATTAGTATCGACCTGCATGATGTGCTCAAATTTGGTCACCGACCAATAGGGTCCGTTCATGCTCTCTGCGCAGTAATGTACGGGATCTTCTGCGCGCAAGCGCGCAAACCACTTCTCATGAACATTTGCCTCGAATAGTTCTGGACGCGACATGTCAATCTTGTCTAGCGGCACATCGAATGGATTAACGTCAGCCCAACTTTCCAGCTTTTTAATCTCGGCAAAGTTCATCAAATAACTCCCAGATACTGTTTTCATTATGAGTACCCGAGTATAGGGACGCCATTTGCATGAACGCAAGCCTTTTGGACCTAGGCAAGTCCTACCTTTGCCTATTTAGTCCACATAAAGCATTTCGAACAACTTATTTACGCGTAGAGTCCAGCGATACATCCACACATTCGATAATCAATTGTACCGACTCAACTCCTCGGTACTCATTGATATCCAGTCGATAAGCCATGCGTTTGTTGCGCCCCTCGATCAGCCTATCCTGATTAAAGGCGATGGCATCGAAGGTTTGATCACCGTTGAGCAACGACAGCTTCAGGTGTCGCTGTCCAACAATACGCTGCTGTAGTATTTCGAATTCCCCATCAAACAGCGGCTCTGGAAAACCCTGCCCCCACGGCACGGCCTGCAGAACTTCACGCACCAACGAAAGGGTGACCTTGTCATTGAGTTCGCCATCACTGATCAGCACCTGCTCCAAATCCTCGGTACTCAGACTACTGCTAGCTTGTTCGTCAAACAGCCGAGCAAACTGCTCGAAGTGCCCCGCCTCAATGGTCAAACCAGCAGCCATAGCATGACCACCAAATTTTTGAATAAGCCCGGGGTTTTTCGCATCAATAGCGGCTAAAGCATCACGGATATGCAGGCCCCGAATTGATCGCGCCGAACCCTTCATTTCATTGTCACCAGCGGGGGCAAAAGCGATCACTGGCCGGTGTAACTGGTCTTTGATTCGAGAGGCGACAATACCAATCACTCCCTGGTGCCAGTCGTCGTCATACAGGCAAACTCCGGTTTTATTGCCTGCTGGTGTCAGATTGTGCTGCAACTTCAGATTAGCCTGAGCCTGCGTCTTCATTTCGTTTTCGATGACTCGACGCTCTTTGTTCAGGTTATCTAGGTGCGCTGCTTTGGCTCTGGCGTCGATGATAGATGGCGACAACAGACACTCAATGCCCAGCGCCATATCGTCCAGGCGACCCGCGGCATTAAGGCGCGGACCAATGCCAAAGGCCAGATCCCTGGACGCCAACTGGGACTGACGAACCCCGGCGATTTCCAGCAAACCCGTGATACCCGGCCGGCAACGACCGGCTCGAATGCGCCGAATGCCCTCACTAACCAAAATACGATTATTCTGATCGAGGACCACAACATCAGCGATGGTGCCCAGCGCGACGAGATCAAGATAGTCCGCAAGATTAGGTGCCACAAGGTCCGCATGATCAAACCAACCCCGTTTACGCAGAGTCTGACGAAGCTGGGTCAACAGATAAAAGGCCACGCCAACACCCGCCAAATTTTTGCTAGGGAAACCGCAGCCTGGTTGATTCGGGTTAACAATCACATCAGCGTCGGGCAGTACGTCACCGGGTAGATGATGATCGGTGACCAGCACCTTGATGCCCAAGGATTTAGCCAGATCAATGCCGTCACCACTGGAGATGCCGTTATCCACGGTAATAATCAGCTGGGGCGGTTGGTGTCCGGCTTCCGGCTGAAAGGCTCCTGTACCTGCGGCCAGCTGGACAATCTCGGGAGTTAAGCCATAGCCATATTCAAATCGATTTGGCACTAGATAATTAACATGCAACGCACCCATGGCGGTCAAACCATGGACCATAAGTGCCGAACTGGTCGCACCATCGGCATCAAAGTCACCAACGATCAAGATGCGTTGCTGTTGTTCGATGCAGTCAGCTAAGAGTTTTCCTGCTGCAACCAGGCCCAACATGGTCGTTGGCAACAACAAGCGAGCAAGAGAACAATCAATTTCGTCGGAGGTTTGTATACCCCGACCAGTGAACAGACGACTCAACAGCGGCGATGCCGCGCCAGGCAGCGGCTGAGTTTGTCTTCTAACCAATCGCTGCGACATTCAGTCTTCCCAATACCAGAGCCAATCTGCCTCTAAAATGACTCAACCCGAATTCGGCTGACTGATCCGACAATTTCATCCAGCGCTTCAAGATCGGTGATTGCGGCGATAATCGCAACTTCCAGTACCTCGTCGGTAATAATCGCGATCGGCGCAGTGGTCTTGCGAACATCTTTTTGGATCAATGATTCAATACTGATATTGTGTTGCGCCATAATGGTGGATATGCGGGCGAGCACACCCGGACGATCCAACACCTGCAGGCGCAGATAGTGGCACGACTGAGTTTCGTTAATACTCAGGATGGGTAAGTCGAGCAGCGCTTCAGGCTCGAACCCAAGGTTTGGTATTCGCTGCCCGTCCGGAAAATTACGCGCTATGTCGATAATATCAGCCACAACCGAGGAGCCAGTGGGTCCTGCGCCGGCGCCCGCACCGTAATATAGAGTCTGCCCTGCCGCATCGCTGTCGACTAGTACGGCATTCATCACGCCGTTAACCTGAGCTAAAAGATGGGTCTTTTCTACCAACGTTGGGTGCACGCGCAGTTCGACACCAAGTTCAGAGCGGGTCGTGATACCCAAATGCTTAATTCTATAACCCAACTCGCTGGCACAATGGATATCTTCAACGGTAATATTAGCGATGCCTTCCGTATAGATTGCATCAAAGCGCAACGGTACACCAAACGCCACAGACGATAGAATCGTCAATTTGTGAGCCGCGTCGATACCTTCTACATCAAAGGTTGGATCCGCTTCAGCGTACCCCAAGGCTTGAGCTTCCACCAACACTTCTGCGAAGCTGCGATTACCACCCACTTCCATTTCCGTCAAAATATAATTCGAGGTACCGTTAATAATACCTGCTAAACGACTAATACGATTACCGGCAAGTCCTTCTCGAATTGCCTTAACAATAGGAATGCCGCCGGCAATACCCGCCTCATACATCAGGCTGACACCCGCGGCATTAGCCAGACGAAACAATTCTTCGCCATACTGAGCTACTAAAGCCTTGTTAGCCGTGACCACATGCTTACCATTCTTAATGGCCTGCCTAACCAACTCTAGAGCTACATCAGTACCACCGATCAACTCGCAGATAATGTCGACCTGAGGATCGTTGGCGACCGCAAAGATATCACGACTCACTCGAATGCCACTTAGATCGCAATCGGGGTGATC
>JABBAY010000033.1 GCA_018607725.1 K189A clade bacterium | reverse complement strand
CCTGCCATAACAACCCTGCGATAACGCCACTAAACACCGGTTGGTTTGACCCTAATTCTTCAGGTGCTACATCAGCAGTCGCTGTCAGCTGACCCGCAGCGTCGCTTCCTGACGAAAACTCACTGCAAGCGCCGGCTGATAGAGCCCAGATTGGCACCCAGGCCGCTACCTTCCTGCCCATAACCTGCGTCAGTAATCGACTTGAACCGACTGAGCGACAGCTTCTCTGTGGTGGTATGAATTTTGCGAATTGTTTAGGTGCTTGAGCCGGATAACTGACATCAAGAAATGGCTGCAGCGAAATAGTGGCTGTGACATAGTCTCAGTGAATGTTTTTTCGACATAGGATCGGCGAGAATAATCCAGACACCACCTTGGCAGCACTGACATCGGCAAACATTTAAACTCCATGAGAAACTCCGCTATGCGTCGAACATCACAGAACGGCTTTACCCTTATCGAACTAATGATTGTCATCGCCATTATCGGCATACTGACCGCCGTCGCTCTGCCGGCCTACCAGCAATATATCTCAACCGCCAATATGGCCCGGGTCAACACCAACTATACAGCAGCCATTAGAGTGGCCAAATCGACCTACGTGGACGCGCAAGTCAAACAAGCACTCGGAGTCAGCAACACCAACTTACCCACTAACCTCAATGAGTGGGTCGCCATCTTTGGCGCCACCGCCGCGCGAGCCCCCGGCGGAGGCCCAGCCTATATCAGCGGCACCACCGGCAATACTGCAGGGGCGATTGGCGTCCAATTGACGGCCAGCAGCGTCATCCTCACCCGGCCAGCGTACGCTGACTTTAGCCAGACTGAGTCCACCACGATTCTCGCCGACGGCAACAACTAAGACGCCTATCGGACCGTCGCGAGACCCCGCATCTTTTGACTATAGACAAAAATCGTAGTCTATTGGCAGCTGCTTACGCAAACCTTCACTGGAGAACTCGCTATCAACATCCCAACCTCGACTATTTTGACAACGAAGGATCACAACCTAGATTTTTCTCCCTTACATGCCAGCATGCAAGGCTATATCGACAAGGACCTACTGGCCTGCGCCAGCACTATTGTCATGCGCGGCACCGACATTTTGGATTACACAACCTTTGGCGTCATGGATAAGGAAACCGGAGCGCCACTGACCCACGATGCCATCTATCGCATGTACTCGAATACCAAGCTCGTCACTTCCGTCGCCTTGATGATGCTGTATGAAGATGGCAAATTCGCCCTTGATGATGCGCTGGCGCAGTATCTGCCAGAATTTGCTAACCCACGGGTACTGCTGGCTGACGCCACTTCAGCAAACGACGTCGAGGCCGCGGCCAGCCCTATTCTAATTAAACATATTCTGAGCCACAGTGCTGGCTTCAGCTACGGTTTTATCGAGCCAAACTCAGTTATAGACCGCGCTTATGGCAGTGGCGGCTTGAACGTCCTCGGTGATTTCAGTATCGATCTCGAAGAGTTTTGCCACCGTGTTAGCCAATTGCCACTGGCCTATCATCCTGGCACAAGCTGGCGCTATTCCGTTGCCACCGACGTCTGCGCACGTCTGGTTGAGGTCCTGAGCGGTCAGCGCTTCGACCACTTTCTCGCGCAACGCATCTTCACACCCCTTGCCATGGTGGATACGGATTTTTGGGTTCCACCAGAAAAGGCCCACCGGTTTATTACCATGTATGCACCCAAGGACCCGTTCGACCCTTTGAAGCCCGGCATGACTAAGGTCGATGACCCGCGAACTGGCCAATATAATAGCCAACACGCGCTGCTGATGGGCGGCGGTGGTCTGGTATCCACCATGAGTGACTATATGACCTTCATTCGCATGATCGTCAATGCGGGCGAGTGGCAAGGCGCACGAATACTAAAGCCAGAAACTCTAACGCTCATGCGCACCAACCAACTGGCCGAAGGTGTTGGCGTAGCATTTCCCATGTGGGCCATGCCAGGCACGGTATTTGGACTCGGCTTTGCTTTACGGAACAGGCTCCAAAGCCATGATCCGGCCGGCGCTCAAGACGAATATCACTGGGGTGGCATGGCTGGCACCCATTCCTGGATCGCGCCCACAGCGGGCATCACCGGCATGTGTTCAACTCAGCGAATGCCCGGTTTCTGGCATCCTTTCAGTCATGAATTCAAGGCACTGGCATATCAAATAGCGGGTTAATGGCCGCCTCTCTCGCCAAACCCGAGTCGCCAAACTCTGGCGGTAGGTGCGACCCATCGCTGATCTGCGGGCCTAGGGCCTAGCGCCAAGCGCTTGCGCTGAAACCCAGAACGTGTTTTATTCAATAGTTCAATGGTCGCCTTAGATGCACAGCATTCGTGCCTCGAGGCGACCATCACTGGCTTTATAATTTGCAAAGAAAAGAGGCGTAGCCATGCAAACTGAACACCATGACGTCATTATTGTTGGCGCCGGCATCTCCGGCATTGGCGCTGCTTGCCATCTGCAAAGAGAGTGCCCGGGCAAAGATTACGTGATTTTAGAAGGCCGTGCCGCGATTGGCGGGACCTGGGATCTATTTCGCTATCCTGGCATCCGTTCTGACAGTGATTTGTACACCTTTGGTTACGATTTCAAACCCTGGCATGGCCAACCCATCGCTACCGCAGAAGAAATTCTTCGGTATCTCAACGAAGTAGTGGAGGAAAATGACCTGACCCCCAATATTCGTTTCAACCACTGGGTTAACACGGCCTCCTGGTCTACTGAAGATGCCTGCTGGCAGGTCATAGCCACCCGTGGCGACGACAGCCAAGTCAGGATTACCGGTAACTTCTTATTTATGTGCCAAGGCTACTACGATTATGCCGGCGGCTATAAACCCGACTTTCCTGGCGAAGACACCTTTAAGGGCACCATCGTTCACCCACAACAGTGGCCAGATGATCTCGACTATACAGGCAAGCGGATGGTGGTCATCGGCTCAGGCGCAACAGCGGCGACGATTGTCCCGGCGGTCGCCGATAAGGTGGCCCATGTCACGCAGTTACAACGTTCGCCCAGCTACTACGTCTCCATGGATAACTCGGTCGAGGAACCCATGATTGAGGAACTCCGCGCACTGGATGTCCCGCTGGATTGGATTCACGGCATCAAGAAACGCCAGGCGCTGGCATTTGGCGAAGACATTACTGCTCGATCGATGGCGGATCCTGCGGCCACTAAAACTGAACTGGTGGACCTGGTTGCCGCTGAATTGCCTGAGGGCTACGACGTCGAAACCCATTTCACACCCGAGTATGACCCCTGGAGGCAGCGTCTTTGCCTGTTACCAGACGGCGATCTGTTCAAAGCCATCAAGTCCGGCAAAGCCTCTATGGTCACCGATCATATTGACCGCTTCGTCGAAAATGGCATCTTGCTAAAGTCTGGCGAGATCATCGAGGCAGACATTATTGTTAGCGCCACGGGCATTGAACTCTGCGGCTTAGGCAATATCAAGTTCGATATCGACGGTAAAAAAGTCGACTTACCAGAACGCTGGACTTACCGCGGCGTCATGGTCTCTGACATTCCCAATCTGGCTTGGATCTTTGGCTACATTCGTACTTCATGGACCATGCGCTCTGATATGATCGCGCACTATATCTGTCGTGTATTGAATCACATGGATGAACAGGGCGTGCGCCAGGTGACGCCGCGCCTGCGACCCGAAGATCAAGGCATGAACGGCAAGGGTTTTATCAACACCGATGACTTTGCACCGGGCTATATACAACGGGGCGGACCACGGTTACCGCGGCAAAGCGATGTCGGTCCTTGGATTAACAGCCAGGATTACTATGCAGAAAAAGATATCTTGCCGGTCGCACCTCTGGATGACGGGGTGCTCAAATTTGATAATCCAACACCCACGACCAAGGTTGCTTAGGCAACCTTAAAAGGGTCGTCGGAATCGCTGGGCTGAGAACGCCTCAAGGCTCACAGGCGAGGTATCACCAATGATCAGCGCACTGACCATCGCCGCCGTAACGGGCGCGAGGGTCAGGCCAATATGGCCATGACCGAAAGCATAGACCACATCGTTACCTGAACGAGAGGCTGAAATCACGGGCCGACTGTCGGGAATGGAAGGCCGAAAACCCAGCCAAGTTCGGCTGGGTTTACCCAAGTCTGGGAAAAACTGCTTAATCCCGCGCTCCAAGGTATCCAGTCGGTGCTGTGACGGCGTCGGACTTAAGCCGCCCAGTTCAACCGTACCCGCCACTCGCAACCTGCCAGTCATGGGGCACATATAAAATCCCTGCGCATTGGCGCACGCCGGTCGCTGCAACAGGGGTTCCGTGAGATCATATTCGAGATGATAGCCGCGCTCGGTATCCAACGGGATGCGATCCCCCGCCTGTTTTGCCAAGTCGCGCGAATGGGCCCCGGCAGCAATCACAACCTGCCGTGCGCGAACGACCGACTTGTCGGCCAACACCACCCGCACGCCGCTTGACTGCCGCTCAATGCGCAGAGCAGCCGCTTGCTGGAATTCAACTCCCGCAGCCTGGATGAACTGATACAGTCGCATCATCACCTGACCCGGATCACTTAAAAATATTGCGTCCGGGAAATAGGCTGCACCACCGCCGATTTCTGGCAAGTTCGGTTCTAATTGGCCCAATTCCTGGGGGCTGAGCATCTCACCGTTAATACCCATCGACCGGCGAAAGGCAATATCTTGCTTACCCCGATTGAAGCTCGCCGGATCGTCATATAGATAGAAGCAACCACGGGCTCGGACCAGCGACTGGGCACCAATCTGCTCCGCCAAAGCCCGCCAACGAGGAGCCGCATCAGCCAGAATATTCGCCAAAGCCTGAACGTTCGCTTGCGTCGCGCCTGGAAACGATTGCAAAAAGAACCGTATCAGCCAGGGTGCTAGCGTAAACAGTGCCGCTCTACGAATCGACAAGGGGCTGGTCTTATCAAACAACAGTGCAGGCAAATTGCGCAACACCGCAGGAGAACCCACGGGCATAATCGCATAGTCTGCAATGGTGCCCGCATTGCCGTAAGAAGCACCACTGCCGGGCTCAGACGGGTCCACCAATAACACGGAGCGACCGGCTTCGAGCAATTGTTGGGCAATAGTCATACCCATGACACCGGCACCAATCACCAGAATATCAGCGTCTTTGGTGCTCGCTGATGTGACGACTCTGGCATTCATTGGCCCACTCCACGTAAAATCCTGCCCGCAACCCAGGTTTTTGCCAGGTAACGCTGATGAGGCAAAAGGTGAGCCACCCAACCACCGATAAATCCTGCTGTACTTGTCATGGCGATAGAGCTGCCTTTTGAAAGAGTCGCCATGTACATTTCCTCACTGCTAAGCAGAGATTATAAACCCACCGTTGCTGATCAACCAGCGCGTCAGCCGCCCTCGGGCGCTCTTCGCCGATGAGCCAACGTTGCAATTGCGCCCCAGTAACTATTAAGCTGGCGCCTTTGCGTTATTCAGAGAACAGCATGCTAGCACTTAACGCCAAGACCTCGGCCGACCAGATCATCGCAAGTCTGGACTTATCGGATAAACTCGCGATCGTGACAGGCGCCAACACAGGCATCGGCTTCGAGACAGCAAGATCCCTGGCGGCAGCCGGGGCCCATGTGATTTTCGCCTGTCGGTCTGCAACCACAGGTCATGCCGCGGTGCTGAAAACGCGGCAGTTACACCCGAATTGCCAGGTTGAATTTCTACCGTTGGACCTGGCCAGCGCGAGCAGTATTATTGCATTTACAGAAAAGCTCGACGCTGAGAACATCGACATCTTGATCTGCAATGCCGGCCTTATCAGCACCGACTTCCAACCAACTCACGAAGGTCTGGAGCAGACGGTAGGCGTTTGTCACTTTGGTCACTTCCTGCTGACCAAACTGCTGATGCCACGCCTACTTAACGCGCTAGAATCTCGAGTCGTCATGGTGTCAAGCGAGTCTCATCGGTCGCCGAAGACTCTCGACTTCAACCGTTTTCCACTGACTCGCGACACATTTCGCACCTGGACTGCCTATGGTCAGGCCAAGCTGGCCAATGTGCTGATGGCAAATGAGCTGCAGCGACGTTATGCCAAACAGGGTTTGAGCGCCTGTTCATTGCATCCTGGCACGCTTGTGACGACAGACATCGGCCGCGGCTCGGCTTTCATGCGAATCCTGATGAAGCTCATCAGCCCGTTGACCAAAAATACTAACCAAGGTGCGGCGACCACCGTGTATTGTGCGGTTGAGCGCAATCCCAAGAAGATCGCAGGTCTGTACTTCTCTCATTGCCAACCAGCAACCATGTCGGCGCAAGCGGCTGATGAGAAGGTAGCGACACGGCTATGGGATCTGAGCGAAGAATGGGCGCAAAGCACGATCAAAGCCATTCGCGGCTAGTATTTCACGAACCGCCTGCAGGAAACTCCACCGCCGCGATCCCATGTAGTTCGTTGAGAAATAGTATTCAATCTGGCTTTTCATGGGCTGAGTTAGGAATCATTAGCATCTTAACTAGGCTAACACTCTACTCATCGGAAATACCTGTGCCGGACAGCCGATTCGGCCAGAATGGTCACCAAGCAGGTTTTCTCGCCACTGTGGACTAAGCCGCAATCTCTGTGCTGAAGTCATGGGGTACCGGTTGGCAGGAACAGCTGTCCGCATCTAATTCATCAACGAACAGTGAGCCCTAACATGAAGCGATTAATTACGATCTTTGCGTTTCTGATATATACCAGCGTGTCTTTCGCCAATTCCAGCTTCGAGCCCAATACCCTCGGAGGCAATGACGGGATATCCAACAAATTGATCGCAAGCCTGCTGGAGGACCAAGAGGCCAAGGCAGTGCTCCAGACCCCTTACATGGCTTATTATGAAGTCAAAGGTAAGGTCAGTGGTAACAAAATGAAGTTCGATGACATCGTTGAGAACCGGTCCTTTCCTGACGAGCGATTGGCGGCCCTGGCATTGGGTATTGCGGCCATGGCTAACCGCCCGGCTTTCACTACTGGCAGTCGCATCCAACCCTCTGCCATGGCTTATGTTGTGTTTTACACCGATAAAATCGATGCTATCGCCCTTGAAAGACGCATGCATCTGCCCACCTCCGTTGACAAGGAACCCAACACAACCGCTATATTGATAGTACGTAATGCCGACAACTCAAACGCTAGAGACGCCCGCATTACCGCCTCAACCAAGGGCAGGCGAGATGGTTCTGACATCTACGTATTCGATCTGGCAATCTAACATCACTGGGTCACGGAAGCGCTACAGGCTCTTTTCTTGGCCCGATTTTTCACTCACCCTCCTTAACTGCGCCTCAACGGCTGAACTCTGCTACCAGGAAACCGACATAGGTACCTACGCCATTACCCAAGCTGCCGATAAGAATCGCCGGTAAAAATAACTCAGGTCGGTTGAACGTCCGGCACAAGGCGATGGCTGTTGTTTGGCCGCCAATATTAGCCTGCGACACGATCGCCAGCAGTTCCCAGTCTTGCCGGAAGAGCCGGCCCACGCCAAAGATGATCACACCGTGTACGGTAAGTATGATGCCCACAAACCACACTAACGAGTATGCGAGGTTGCCAATATTTGCCAGCGCCGAGAACTCGGCATAGGCACCGATAACAGCGAGAAACAGGTAAACGCCGAACAGACCAATCGCTCGACTGCCACGCAAGGCACCGATGGCAGGAAACTGGGCCAAGACCAAGGCAACAGTCGACAGGATAATAATCATCGGCAGATTGATCCCCTGAGCAAACAACCAATTCGTCGAAAAATTAGCGAACGCCAAGGCTCCACAACCGAGCGCCATCAATACCGCGAGATCCCAGGGGGACACGGTATCCTCATCAGCATGGGGCACATCGAGCAGACCAACTACGGCATCGTTACCCACCAACTGCTTTGCGGCCATAAATATTCTCGGTAGCGCCAAGGTCACGAGCATCCAGACCATAGTATAAATATTATCAACCACTACGGCCCCGGCGTAGATTTCTCCGGATTTGGTCACATCATAATTCAGCGCGATAGCATTGAAGTTGAGGCCGCCACCGATAAAGGTACCGGCAAACATACCATTGATCGCGAAATAGAGATCGCCGAAGGCACCTTCACTACCAACGACCAGACTGGCGACCAAGACGCCGACGACGGTACCGAGAGCCCCCAGACAGAAAGTAAAGACCATCGGCAGCCCGGCACGCTTGAGGTCTCGCAGGTTAACCTCAAGCAGCAGAAAAAATATCGCCACCGGGGCCAGGAACGCAAAAATGCCATCGTACAATGGCGGGGCTGAAGAGGCGGCTGGAATAATCCCTAAATTAGCCACCAAGGCCGCCAGAACAATCACCAATAACGCGGTGCCCAAATGCCGCAGCGAGGTATGCGCCACAAGCCATTCCGAAATAACGACTAGCAGCGCCAGGATACCGAGCAAAATTAAGGGATCAGTAAAACCAGACATAGGACTTCTCGAAGCAGGTATTAACAGACAATCAATATGCCTCAACATCTGCCATGTGTACAACCACTATCACCCTCGGCGCTCGTCACTCGCCTCTACAATACTGTCAGAAATATTGACTGTTAGCTGAATCGCCAAAGTCCTTAGTATTTGTTATGTTCAAACAATCCTACCTAACTGAGAAGCACTCATGCCCAAGCAAACCATCAATGGTGTCGAACTCTTCTATGATGAACGGGGTGCCGGCGAACCGATCATTTTCCACCACGGCTATACTGGGGCTCATGATGTCTGGCTAGACGAAATCGCGCCGCGACTACAGCACAAATATCGATGTATCGTCATGGACTGTCGAGGCGCTGGCGACAGCGAACATCCGGCAGACGGGCATAATATTCCCCAGTATGCCCGTGATGTTGTCGCTATGGCTGACGCTTTGGGACTGGACAAGTTTACCTATGTTGGCCATAGCATGGGCGGCGGTGTCGGTTATCAACTGGGGATTGAGCATGGGGCACGACTGAACAAGCTGATACTGGTTGCACCAATACCCGCAGGCGGAATTCACGCCGACCCAAAGGTACTCGAGTCCGGCATGGCCTTACGCGCCACGCCGACGGGTCGTGCCATCATGATCAAACAAAGGCAGTTACTCCGACTTCGCGCCTCTGATGCCGACATTATCCTCGGCGTTGACCGCGCCCGCTCTGTCTCTGACAAACACTATGTTGATTCTTGGCATTCCATGGGTGAGTTTGATGTCACCGATCGACTAGTGGAACTCACAACCCCGACACTGATCATTGCCGGCGCCGCCGACGGACTCTGCGTGGCGAACGTCAATGACTGGCAATTACTGCCCAATGGCACACTTCATGTCTTCAGCCGGGTCGGCCACGGCGTACCCCGAGATGTGCCTGATGAATTTGCAGTGGTGGTGGATGACTTTATGGAACATGGCGTCATCAATGCGCGCACCTTACAGGCAAGACTCACTGGCTAGCAGACACAGGTGGACCTGACGTCAACCGCGGCGGGTAGACAAATACTGAATTACGCAAGACTTCTGCGTAAACTGCCATTTATCGATGATCAAGTTCGGGAGATGGGCATGCAAGGAGTAAAGATTTTAGCTATCCTGGTGATGGTTTATATCGGCGTCATCGTCGCCTTTGAATCTATGATCGGTTACTTCCAACCCAGCAGCCAAAGCACTTTAGTGATAACGACTACCGATACAGAAGGTGCAGCGCATGCCCGCGTGGTTGCCCGCCTCGTCAGCGATGGTAAGCTTTACGTGGCAGCAAACCACTGGCCCCGCGCCTGGTACCACCAGGCACTTGCAAACCCAGAGGTTATGGTCGCGCTACCCGCTGAAGCCCCCCGTTCCTATCGAGCCGTGCCGGTGACGGGTGCCGAGCACGAACAAGTCGCGACAGACAATCCAACCAGCTTCGGTTTTCGTCTGCTGACCGGGTTTCCACCCAGATATTTTGTTCGCCTGGATCCTAGTGAGTAATCCTACCCGCTACCAATATTTTGAAATGTTGGTAAAACGCTATCGCAGCAGACATCATCTATGACCGAGAAGCTGCTGAGCGCGCCCTCGGGCGAATGGATTTTGTCGCGCTTTCCGCAACGTCAAAAAGAGTTGCTGAGAGCCTGGGATGCAGCTGACGAGTATGTGCTTCAGCACCTCTATGAGCGCCCTCCTGCCCCAGGGCGCCTGCTGATTGCCAACGATAGTTTCGGCGCGCTCTGCGTCGCGTTGAACCAGTTAGCGCCGGTGAATTGGTCAGATTCCTGGCTTGGCCATGAAGGCTTGCGCGCAAACCTTGCGACTAATCAGCTCAGTAAGGCGCAGGTCATGTCTCTGCCTAGCACCACAACACCGGACTTTTGTCCCCAGCTCACCATCATCAAGGTACCCAAAACCCTGGCGCTGCTCGAGGATCAATTGTGCCGCTTGAAGCCTTTGTTGGCCGCCGACAGCCGCGTGATTCTAGCAGGCATGGCGAAAGCGATGACCAGCGCCGTCTGGCAAATGTTGGAACGTATTATCGGCCCGACTCAGACCGGCCCGGCACGAAAAAAAGCCCAATTGATAGAGGTCACGGTTGATAACAATTTACCTCGCGCTGACAATCCTTACCCCACGCGTTGGCCGCACGTCGGAACACCGTTCAATATCAGCAACCATGCCAATGTTTTTTCTCGCCAGAAGCTCGATATCGGCACGCGGTTCATGCTCGAACACTTGACTCTCAAGCCCCACCAACAAGATATTATTGATCTTGGCTGTGGCAACGGTATTCTCGGATTAACTGCCGGCGCAAGCAACACAGAAGCCAATGTGCATTTCATTGACGAATCTTATATGGCCATCGAATCTGCACGGGACAATTTTACGCAAATAAACCAGTCGCTTGAGCGCGGGCGTTTCTATCTGGGCGATGGTCTTTCCGGCTTCGCCGACAATTCAGCCGACCTGATCCTCTGCAACCCACCTTTTCATCAAAGTCATGCTGTCGGCGATACAGTGGCCCTGGCCATGTTTCAGGACGCCGCCCGAGTCTTGCGCAAAGACGGAGAATTGTGGGTCGTGGGTAATCGTCACCTGGGTTATCATATCAAGCTTAAACGCTGGTTTTCTGACTTGGAATTGCTGGCCTCAAACAGTAAATTTGTACTTTTTAGAGCCCGGCAAAATCGTTAATTTACGCGCAAACCTTTAACCAATGAGCTGCCGATTGATGTTGTCGAGCTCACCTGTGTAATTAAGGACAGAACTATGACCAGCGGCATAAGTTATACCATTGTGATCCCCGTGCTGAATCAGCTGCACTATACGCAACAATGCGTTCAGAGCTTGATCGATCATGGCGTACCCGTCGAGTCATTATTGATCATTGATAACGGCAGTACTGACGACACGCCCAACTGGTTGGCGACTCGCAATGACATTCGGTCAGTGATCAATCCAGTCAACCTGGGATGCGGTGGCGCCTGGACTCAGGGCGCCCTGCTGTCTTCCAGTGATTGGGTTGTACTACTGAACAACGATATCATCTGCACCCACAATTTTATCGAGGCGCAAATTGCGGCTGCCGAGAAATACGACCTGGATGTGGTCAGCCCATCGATGGTGGAATTTGAACTTGATTACGACCTCAATGAATTCACGCAAACCTTTATGCAGACTATGCAAAACACGGTACGCGTCGGATGGTTCCACGGCGTGTGCTTTTCGGTTCGGCGCGAAGTATTTCAAAAGATTGGTTTCATCGATACTGATCGATTGCTATTTGGCCGCGAGGATGCGGAATTCCTCGCTCGCTGTACTCGCCACGGGCTCAAGGTCGGCTGCGTCGGCGCCGCCCTCATGCACCATTTTGGCTCTATCACCCAATCTGCCATGAAGCGCGAACAGGGCGTCACGAAATTCGGTGATCATCGCTATTTGTATGCCAAGCTGGGACTCAATTGGTGGGGCCGCCAACGGGCTAAATTCGCGCGCAAATCACAAACCAAGCGCTGGCGCAAACAAGAGCTCGCACGCAGCGGTATGACGCTACATATGGTCCATCGTGATGGTCAGGTGGAGTATCGCTAGAATCATTGAGCCTGCCGCTAATCTATCACGACGAGCATCCTAGACCCCGACATTCTCAGGCGTGGCTAGCCTCTCCCTCACATTAGCATGAGCGCAAGCCAAGCCCATTACCTCGAGCCTGAGGGCTTAGATTCGAACAGGATCGGCAATGCTGTCGGAATGACCGTTAATGTCAAAAGACATGATGACCAGATCCCTCGACATTCCTCGTCGATCTTCTACATAGTCAGCCAAAACCGCTTCCGGAACAAAACCCAAGCGCCGAAAGGCAGCTTGGGCACCATGTTGATCGGCAGTCATATTGGCCATCAATTTTTTAAGCCCAAGCCCTCGAGCAACGCTGAAGATTTCTGAAGTCAGGTTCTTGCCCAGCCCGCGAGCCCGGTAAGCTTGATTCACGTTGACCCGCAATTCTCCCACCCGCCGGGTCCATGGTGCTGGATTTCTATGCACACTGGCGTAACCAATGAGGCCTTCCTCATCGTAGGCGGCCAGCGTGGTAGTTATCTCTGCCTGCAGATTCTGCATCCAGTTGTCGACCACTTCTGGCTGAGTAATATCAACCCGCAAAAACAGCATATCTGCCTCTGCCAGGCCTCGCGCAAAGGCCAGCACCGCATCGCGATCGGCAAGCGTCATATAACGTATTTCTACTTTGGCACCATCGACCAACGTAATAGACTTCGGATAGTTGTTGATTAAATCAGCCATTATTTCTCCAGTGCCATGGGTTGCTTTAACCCTGACGTAATTGACTCTTTGTCGCAGCCGCCGCTAACAGTTCCTGAAAGACATCGTCAGCAGCAGCAACGATATGATCCAGATCGGGCAACAACCTTGGTTCACAGATAAAGCTAAAGAAGAGCTTTTTGTTGTAACTCAATATAGTGATACTAAATCCCACATTGCCATTGAGCACCAGTAGCCCAATAGTGTCGGTCACCTCATAGCCACACATATACTGCGGCACCTGGACACCCGGAACATTGGTGCAGGTGAAGTTATAGCCTAGGTACGGCGGTCGATAACCACCCACACTGGGTATCACAGGCGCTAGAAAGCGCGCGGCGAGAACAGTCGGATCGAGGGGCGTACCAATCAATTGGGACGCCAACATGGCTACCGGGGGTATATTTGGCACACTGTCTTGCATCACAGTTAACGCCTGAGCTTCTTCGTCACGCTTGATGCGTTCGGTTTCTGCAACCACCGCGTTCAACCGTTGCAGGCAATCCATTGGCTGGGCCGACAGACGTGGGAAAATCGCTGACACCTGATTCCCCAACGCACCTTCCTGACTTTCGGTTCGAACATTCACAGGGCACATAATGCGCATATACTGGCCATCTACGTGCTCATCATGAGACTGCAAATATCGCGCTACCGCTTCGGATACCACCACCAGTACAATATCATTGATGGTGCCACCAAGGTGTTTGCGAATATTTCGAATGTCGGCGAACGGTTTCTGCATCCAACCCACTTTACGCTGAGGCCCCACGGGACTGGCATTAAACGGGGCTGTTATCACCGGCAATTGTACAAAACGGGCCATAACCTCCGCGGCTTTCGCCAGCATCTTTGAGTTATTGACTGCGCGGGCCAACAGTTGCACTGGGTTGTCGGTGTCGAAGTGACGCATATTTTCCGCAATAGCATCACTCATCAACTGTGCAGCTGTGGGCATGGGTTCGGGTGTCCACGGCTCATTGGGTGGCACGGGTTCGCCAGCGCGGGGGTCGAGATCGTATAGCACCATGGTTAACTCAATGCCCGAAGCACCGTCAATCATCGCGTGGTGAGTCATCTGTAACAATAATGTCTGGCCGGGCACACCCTCAATCATGATCATTTTCCACAACGGCCGGCCTCGATCCAGCATTGGCTCATTCAACTTCACGGCGATATCCATCGCCTCCTCCAGGGTGCTACCCGCCGGGGCTTGGTGATGAATGACGTGATGGGTCAAATCAAACTCGGGGTCATCGACCCAAACTGGATGGCCAAGACTCAGCGGCACCAGCTGCAACTTCCGCCGGTAGGCAGGAATCAGGTGAATGCGCTTTTCAAATCGCGTCAGCAGTTGGTCGTAAGTCAGCTCACCATCAAGAACGTAGACCGATGAGATGTGCATGGGTCCGCTGGCGGACTCCATATAAATGAATGCTGCATCAGTCGGTGTCAGTCGCATAATATGCTCCAGGTATAAACAACACTAAACCACCATGTTTATCGTTGACGAATTGCTCCGTCAACAAAAAAATATTAATGATTCGAAACCAGACACTCAGGAAATCGCGCCGTCGGCAAATCGCACTATC
>JABBAY010000181.1 GCA_018607725.1 K189A clade bacterium | reverse complement strand
ACAACTCTGACTTAAGGCAGCAGCCAACTCGCTACAGGTTACGAATTTTCTCGACGATAGCCGTGGTTGAGCAGTCCTCTACCAGACTTAAGACCGCCACTTCGCCACCGTAGGCACGCACCATGTCACCCCCGACCACCTGCTCAATACCATAATCGCCGCCTTTGACGAGCACATCGGGGCGCAGTTTTTCGAGTAGCGCCAAGGGCGTGTCATGCTCAAACGTCACGACCCAGTCCACCGCGGACAGACCGGCAAGCATGGCCATGCGTCGATCGACAGTATTAATCGGCCGACCTTCACCCTTGAGTCGGTGGACACTTTCATCGCTATTGATAGCCACCACCAGACGGTCACCCCGTTGCCGAGCCTCGGCGAGATAGTCCACATGGCCAGCATGCAGGATGTCAAAACAGCCGTTCGTAAACACGACGCGTTCGCCGCGAGACCGCGCCTCTGCCGCTGCCAGTAACAACTGGTCTTCGTTCATAATGCCCTTATCAAACCGCTGATCGTGGCTTAGCTCATGCCGCAGTTCAGGGCCGCTGACGCTGACAATACCGGGCTTACTCACCGCTATGCCCGCCGCGACATTGGCCATATTGACCGCATCAGGCAAGGTCTCACCTGCCGCTAATGCCGCGCCCAACGTCGCAATGACGGTATCTCCGGCGCCACTTAAGTCAAAGACTTCGCGCTTGCGAGCCGGCATATGAATCGCCGGCTGATTCTTCTGCACCAGCGTCAAACCATCGCTGTCTCGGGTCACCAGAATCGCTTCAAGACCCAGCTTTGCGATCATGGCATGACATTTAGCCACGAGTTCGGCTTCGTTCGCCCAGCCACCCACCGCCTTCATAAACTCAATGCGGTTGGGCTTGACCAATGTCGCGCCCGCGTACAGAGAAAAATCTTTGTACTTCGGATCTACCAGAATGGTCTTGTGCAGGGCACGGGCCTGCTGAATAAAGGCCTGCGGATCACTGATCACGCCTTTGTCGTAGTCTGACAAAATCACCAGGTCGGTCTGTGCCAACGCCCCCAGATAAACTGGCATCATGGGCGCGGCTTCAAGATCAACAATATGCTCGAAATCTGCTCGCACCATCTGCTGGCCATGGCTGACTATTCTGAGTTTGGTGATCGTCTGGTAATCCTCGCGACCCAGGGTAGCGTCAACAATTCCAGCCGAATCCAGCTTGGCCTTGAGAATCTCTGCCGATTCATCGAAACCCAGAACCGCCACCAGGGTTGAGCTTGCACCCAAGGCCGCTACATTTAACGCAACGTTCGCCGCACCGCCTAGGCGGTCCTCGCGTTCTGTAATGTCCACTACGGGAACCGGCGCCTCAGCGGATATCCGCACGGTGTTGCCATGCCAATAACGATCCAACATGGCATCCCCCAGGGTTAGGACACGGGCTTTATCAAATCGGGGTAATTTCATCGAACCTCCACTCGCTCAGGGCTCAATGATAACACAATCGGTACCGCGACTAGATGCACCGACACCTGCCACCGGCATCTTGCTGGAGCGCACGATCACATTCAGAGTAGAATGGGTTGTGACCAAAACAGCCCTCAATTCAGACCACCTACCGCCGCTGCTGCGGCGCGAATTTCTTCACCCCCGTTATTGGCTAACTTGGCTTGGTTTTGGCCTTGCCGGACTTGTGACCGCGCTTCCCCATCGTGGGCAGATAGCCATCGGCGCAGGCATTGGCGCCCTGGGCGTTCGCCTTGCCCGGCGCCGGCGACATATCGTTGAAGTCAATGTTGCTTTATGTTTCCCTGCGCTGAACCCCCTAGAACAACAAGCATTAGTTCGCAAGACCATGCGCTCCGTGGGTATCAGCCTGATCGAAACCGCAAGAGTATGGATCTGGAATCCCGGCGCGTTACAGGCGCGCACCACGATCCACGGCATCGAACATCTCCACGCAGCCGTCGCCCAGGGGCGGGGCGTGATACTGCTGGGTATGCATTTGTCGACCCTGGATTTTTGCGGCGCGGCGCTCGGCAGCTACATCGACGTGGATGTCATGTATCGCGCTAATGAGAACCCGCTTCTGGAAACCATCATGACTCGCGGCCGAATGAAAAACTTCCCCCGCGCTATCGAGCGCAACGATGTCCGCGGGGTTCTGCAAAGCCTCAAGCAGGGTCGTGTTGTCTGGTATGGTGCTGATCAAGATTACGGCCGCAAGCACTCGGAATTCGTGCCTTTCTTCGGTGTTCAGGCCGCGACAATTACAGCCACCAGTCGATTCGCCCAGTTGACCGGCGCACCCGTCGTCGTCTTTAGTCATTACCGGCGGCCCGGTGACGATCATTATGATGTCTATTTATCCAAGCCACTGGCGGACTTTCCGTCTCAGGATGTGATCATGGATACGACCCGAATCAACCAGATTGTTGAGACCGCAGTGCGTGTGCACCCAGAACAATACTGGTGGGTGCATCGACGGTTCAAGACTCGACCAGAAGGTCAACCACCCGTCTATTAAGCTGCCGCCATCTGCACCAATAATCGCTGCCAAACGCTGGCCGGGGTCGTGGTCCTGAAACAGGGCGGATAGACCTGAGCAGCATCGGTATCCGAGTATCGGCAATCTCTCTTCATGCAGGGTATGCAGGCTAAGTCATCGGCCGCGATAGCAGATTGGTGTTGACCATAAGGCGCTGTTAGCAGGGGATTTGTCGGCCCATATAGACTAACCATCGGCACGTCCAAGGCCGCCGCCAGATGTCCCGGCCCGGTATCAACGCTCACCACACCGTTAACGCCAGCGAGGCACGCTGCCAGTGCCGTCAAACTCATTCTTGGCAATACCTGCGCATCGGTCGACGTCGCCTTAATCGCCTCGGCCCGGGCCAACTCTATGGCGTTACCGTGGGGTAGCAATACACCATAGCCCGCCGTGTTAGCCAGACCAGCAAGCTGCTGCCAGAGTGCCACCGGCCAGTGCTTGGTGTCCCAAGTAGTGCCGTGAAAGAACAGGATATTGGGCTTCGGCTGGCCAGCCGCTGCAAGTCGATCTACCCGCAAGCCAAAGTCCGCCGGAGAATCCGGCAGCGGGTAGGCCAAGGCACTGGCGAACAGCTGTCGCAGGCGGGTGACCGCATGCTGTTGTCTGGCAACCGAATAACCCCGCGCATAGGTTAGACTGGCGAGGGGTTCACGGCTCGATTGTCGATCCAGACCCACGACTCGACCTTTGGCCAGCCGACTGACAATCGCACTCTTGATCAGACCCTGGGCATCAATCACCAAGTCATAATCCGTCTTGCGGAATGCCTGTCGCGCAGCGCGGATTTCTCCACGACTCTGCCACCAGTTGCGCCGCCAGCGCCGAATCGCCACGGGAAACACCCCCGATACAGCAGGATGTAGCGCTGGGATTTCTTGAAAGGCCTCTTCAACCACCCAATCAATTTGGATTCCTGGCAGTACCGCCGCCGCATCACTTACTGCCGCTAAAGTGTGGACGACATCCCCCAGAGAAGACAGCTTGACCACCAGGATCTTAAGGGGCATCTGCTCAGGCATACTGACTGACGATGGTCGATAACTGTTCAGGCCGTAATTGATTCAGACAATTTTTATGACCGAGTGGACAGGTTCTTTTAAAACAGGGACTGCAGGGTAGCGGGTGGGACAACATGTGAACCTTGTCAGTCAGTGGTGGGGTGAAGGCCGGCGAGGTCGAGCCGTACACGACGGCAGTCGCGCAACCCACCGCTGCCGCGATGTGCATCAATCCAGAATCATTCGATAGCACGAGATGACACAGTGGCAACAGGTCAATCACGTCAAGCAGAGCCGTCTTGCCCGTCAGGTCCCTTATCTGCCCTGCCGGGTAACCAGCAATGGCGTCAGTAATTTGTCGCGCAATAGCCTGATCACCGGGACCACCAAAGATCCAGACCTGCATACCTTGGTTGAGCGCCATTTCGGCGACCCGCGCGTAGTGCTCAGCGGGCCAGCGTTTTGCATCGCCAAACTCGGCACCCGGGCACAGACCGAGAATATGACCTGTCTGCTGGAGTCCCAGTTTCTCAAGCAATTGCGCCTGATTCGCCAGATCTATCTTTAACTGTGGGTAAGTGATCTGCGGCTGCGGCGCGTTCACCGGCACCCCCAACGCAACAAACCGATCGATCATGCGCGGCAGCCGCTTCTTGTCCAACAGCCGCATGTCATTAATCAGCCCGAATCGATACTCACCGCGAAACCCAGTCCGCAGCGGAATATCCGCTAACCAGGGGACCAAGGCTGATTTCAGGGAGTTAGGTAACACGATGGCCTGTTGGTAACCTGCAGACTTCAAACCTTTAGCGCTGGCCTTGCGATAATTCCACTGCAACTGACCGTGACCCACATTAAATTCAATCGCCTGGTCGACTTCCGGCATGCGAGTGACCAACGCCAGGGTCGCCGGTGGTGCCAGCACATCAATGGCTATCGACGGCCGACGTTGTTTGAGCAGCTTGTACAGGGTCTGAGCCATCACCATATCGCCAACCCAAGCCGGGCTGACGACGAGTAAACGCTGGTTAGTCTCTGGCATAAGGCACCAACGATGCAGGCATAGCGGCAGCACTGCGGCGACCGCCGAATGCACGAATCGGCCTCACCTCTAGGGCGGTGCCGGTAAAATTTCTGTCAGCGGCGAAGAGATCAGCCATTGCGCTTCGGTCCTGCCTGAAAAATCTGTCGAAGCCGCTATTCTACACAGACTCTTCTATTGGGACTATGCCATTGGCGCCAATGGGGCTATGGATCTAAGCCAATGGGTCCAATGCTTAGACCGTGGGTTGCGTCATGCAACGCTGCCAGATATCGACGACGCCATCGCGGTACTGATTCAACCGTTTGAACGACGACATCTCACCGCCCAACCATTGATAATGTACCGCCGAACGGTAAGCCAGGTAAGCCTCGTGCAGCAGCTTTTGGTCAGCTGCGCTAAATACGCCAATCGCTTCGAGAGCCTCTAACAAACGCACCTTATCAGACCAGCGAGCGACCTCCGGATGCTCGTGAGAAAGGGCCAACACCCAAAACTGCACCATAAATTCAATATCGACGATTGCGCCAGCGCCGTGCTTCAAGTCAAATCCTGAGACAAGCACCGCATCACCTGATTCAGATTCCAGGACTCCTCCTCGCCGCGCACTGGCTTCTGCGGATTCACTGTCCAGATGAACTCGCATTTTCTCACGCATACTCACGACTTCGTGGAGCAGCGCTGTCCGATCTCGTGGCCGCTGAAGGATCTCCGCGCGAAGATCATCAAACTTGACTCGCAACGCCGGGTGACCGGCGACGAACCGTGAGCGCACTAACGCTTGGTGCTCCCAGGTCCAGGCGACCTCCTGCAGATATCGCGCGTAGGCACCAAAGGTACTCACGAGCGGGCCCTTGTTGCCCGACGGGCGCAAACGCAGGTCAATCTCATAGACTGTGCCGAAGCGAGTATAGCGAGTCAAAATATGGATGATTCGCTGCGCCAGGCGATGAAAGAAAACCCCGTTATCGATGGACTTTGCGCCATTCGTCACGCCTTGCTGATCCACATCCACGAACATGACCAGATCAAGGTCTGAGCCATAACCCAATTCAAAACCCCCTAACTTGCCATAGGCAATAATCGCGAGCCGGCAACCCTGGGGCACATTGTCGCTGTCACAGGGTTCGCCAAAGCGCTCGAGCATACTCTGCCAGGCCAGTTCGATAGCCTGATCCAGAACGACTTCCGCAATCGTCGTTAATGCATCCGACGCCTGCATCAAAGGCAGCATATCTGACAACTCCAGCACGGCGACTTTGAGCACCGCGCCCGTCTTGAATTGACGGAGTAAATCCATTTGCAACTCCAGATCGTTCACTTCCGCGGTCGCAATCTGTTCTCGAAGCTCACGGGCTAATTGCGTTTTGTCAAAGACCGCCTCATGGGTCTGACGATCCGACAATTCATATAATAGTATTGGCATCTCCGCCAGATGATCAGCCACCCAAGAGCTCATCCCGCACAGATTGGTCATCCGCTTGAGCGCATCCATGTTTTCTAACAAGTAGACAATGTATGTGCTGCGACGAGCAATCTGCTCAATGATCGGCAATAGCCGTGCGAGAGTCTGGTCCGGATTCTTTTCCCGCGCGGCGAAACTCATCACGATGGGCATGAGTCGATCGAGGCGCTCGATACCAATTTCCTGCATATCGTGAACATTAATTCGTCGGCTAAGGTCTTGCAGATTTTTAACCACTTCGTTAGCCCGAAGAAAGCCATACTCCGTCAAAATATCCAAGCCATCTTCCATTTCAGGCTCACGCCAGATCTTCGTCCAAAATAAACGATCTGTCTTGGACGTCTCTCCCTCGGCATTATTCGAGGACATAAACCGCGAGAAAATCGAGATTACACTGTCACGATAGCCAGTCAGCGCTGAATAGTACTCTGGGTAATTTGAATACCCCATGGCAAACGCCAAACGTTGTTGCGAGAGCATGGCCGATGGCAATCTCTGCGTCTGACGATCTTTCTCTGCCTGAATGACATGTTCACTGTTGCGCAAAAAACAATAGGCTTCACGCAACTGGGCAACTTCCTCGGCAGGCAAAAAATCCCCAGCGGCAATTAGTGTCATCGCCTTGAGTATTTGCCGTTCCTGCAATTGACTTTCACGCCCGCCCCAGATCAATTGCAAAGCCTGAATGATAAATTCAACCTCACGAATTCCACCGGGCCCAAGCTTCACGTCATCCAGCATATCTTTACTGGCGACTTGGGTATTAATCATATGCTTCATTTCACGCAGAGATTCTATCGCGCCATAGTCTAAATGTTTGCGATAAATGAAAGGTTTAAGCCAGCTCAAAAATTGTTGACCGAATTTCAAATCTCCCGCCGCAACCCGAGCCTTTACGAATGCATAGCGCTCCCAGTCACGTCCTTGCTCATAGAAATATTTTTCCATAGCTGAGCGATTAAGAATCAACGCTCCGCTTTCACCATAAGGCCGCAGCCGCATATCAACTCGAAAGACGAAGCCATTGGCAAGATTCGCGTCTAAGGATCGAATAATGTCGCGACTGGTTCTAACGAAAAACTCTTGATTGGTGAGCTCACTTGTAGCGGATTCGACCATGCCCGACTCGTCATAGAGAAAAATCAAATCAATATCAGATGAAACGTTCAACTCGCAGGCACCGAGTTTACCTAGCGCCAGAACAACCATCTGTTGAACCTCGCCGCTCTCAGCACCGATGGGCAGACCGAACCTTTGGCAATTTTTCGCGTAATGTACTCGCAATGACGCCGCAATGCAGGCATCAGCCAGATTGGATAGATCAGCCGTGGTTTCCTCGAGAGTAGCCCGCCGAGTTAGGTCTCGAAATATAATCCGAGTCATGGCCCGTTGCCGGCACTGCCTCAATCCCGCATCAAGATCGTCTAGGATTAAATTTTTGAGCTGACTCTGATAATGGCTAGCACTGTAGGATTGCTCCAACTCTCCACTATTCATCAACGCTTTGATCATGTCGATATCACGAACTAATTGCTGCCTGACATAATCACTCAGCGCGCAAACATGACTCATTTCAGTCCGCAGAGGTACCGAACAATCTGGCAACCATTGATCTAACTGGAGCTCAATCTCAGTGCGTAGTGCTTCGAAGTTTTCCATGACCTTACTCTGTACCGCTGAAGGGGGCTACGCGCATGACTTCAGCGATCGTGGTACGACCTGCTGCAATTTTCATAGCGCCACTGAGGCGTAGGGTCTTCATCCCCTCACGCATCGCAGATTTACGCAATTTACCAATGTCGGCTCCGGCAACGATAAAGGGTTTGATGGTGTCGCTCAGGGGTAATAACTCATAGATGCCTTCTCGACCAAGAAAGCCAGTCTCTCGACATTCAATACAACCCAGCGGTTGATAAGAGACGGTTGGCGGGTTCATTTTCCATGGTATCGTGAGTGCTCGCCAACCATCCACGTCGGTTTCCGCCGCCACCTTGCAATGGGGGCACAAAATTCGCACCAGACGTTGCGCCATTACTCCTAACAGGGTCGCCTTGATCAGATAAGGTGCAATGCCGAGTTCAAGCAAGCGGGTGATTGCCGAAGGGGCATCGTTAGTGTGCAGCGTCGAGATCACCAGGTGACCGGTTAGTGCGGCTTGAACTGCCATTTCAGCGGTCTCTAGATCGCGAATCTCACCCACCATAATAATATCCGGGTCTTGCCGCAGGAGCGCTCGAACACCGTCGGCGAAATGCAGATCAATATTCGCTTGAACCTGCATTTGATTAAAAGCCGGCTCAACCATTTCAATCGGGTCCTCGATGGTACAGACGTTAACATCCTCTGTGGCCAAGCGTTTCAGACTAGAATACAAGGTCGTCGTCTTACCTGACCCTGTGGGTCCAGTCACCAGAACAATACCATTAGAGTTCGCAACCATCGACTCCCAACGATCAAAATCTTCGTTCGCCAGTCCGAGTTGCGCGAAAGATTTCAGAAGAATGTCTGGATCAAAAATCCGCAATACCATTTTTTCGCCAAATGCGGTCGGCAACGTTGCCAAGCGCAGCTCGACCTCATGCCCATCCTGGGTTTTGGTTTTCAGGCGGCCATCCTGGGGACGCCGCTTCTCTGCGACGTCCATTCTGCCCAGCGTCTTCAAACGACTAGTAACAGCAGTCATGACCGGACTCGGCAACTCGTAGACCAGATGCAGTACACCATCAATTCGAAACCGAATTCGACCCTTCTCCCGCCGGGGCTCTAGATGGATATCACTGGCTCGCTGGTTGAAGGCGTAGCCCAATAGCCAATCGACGATATTAACGATGTGAGTGTCGTTGGCCTCCATGGCATCCACATGGCCCAGCTCCAGCATTTGTTCCAGGTTAGTCAGGGCGCTGAGACCTTGCACATTAGCCTGACTGACGGATTTTGCCATCTGATAAAATTCAGTAGTATAACGGCGAATGTCAGCCGGATTAGCGATGACTCGCGTCAGCACTTTGCCGGGTTGCGACTGGAGAATCGTGGCCTCCCAACCGGACACGTAGGGTTCCGCTGAGGCAACCACAATCTCGTCGTCAAGCACGGCAAGGGGCAACACGCCGTGCCGCTTGGCGAATTCTGCCGACATCAAGCGAGTGACAACAGTCGAATCGATCTTCAACGGATCGATCCTCTTGTAGGTCTGTTTTGAGTGCTCGCAAAGCCACAGGGTGAGCGTTTCCAGGTCAAGGATCTTGCCAGGGTTCTTTTGGTCGACAGGCGCTTCCTCGGCAATGAGCTCGAGGGGATGCCAATTCAATTGGTGCTTGGCCCGAGACTTCATGCTGATTTTTTCAGCGTCTTCTGAGGAGAGTCGGCCGTTGGCCACCAGGTCGTTAATCACACTCCGTACATTGAGACTGATATCCGGTTGCTTGGCTCTGACATCCTTCACGTTCACAAATGATGGCCTCTTAAATTCAATCAAAGACGCGTCGCTGACGCCTGAGGCAGTAGCTTACCATCTAATCAAATCAGTTTTGGACGCCATATCACGTTTTCCCTACCGCTTGGGCAATCCGAGGATCCAAGTAAAAGAGGGTTTCTCCAGCCCGCCAACTTGCTACACTGGACGCCACGTTTTCAGACTAATTTGCTATGCCTGGCCTAAAGACACCGAAGCTGAAATCCATGGTTGCTGAACTGATTGCTCTGCCTAGCGTCAGTAGCACGCTGCCCCAATTTGACCAGAGTAACCTCGCGGTGATTCATACCTTGGCAAACTGGCTCGAGCCCCTGGGTTTCGATATTCGTATCGTGCCTGTCAACGGCCATCCGGGGAAGTCCAACTTGATTGCTACCCGCGGTGTCGGCAGCGGTGGTTTGGTGTTGTCCGGACACACAGACACGGTACCACTGGATGCGGATCTGTGGGCCAGCGATCCCTTCACCTTGACTGAAATCAATGATCGCTGGTACGGCCTGGGCACCTGCGATATGAAAAGTTTCTTTGCGCTGGCTATCGCTGCGCTCGAGCCTCTGCTCGATCAAGAATTCACGCGGCCCTTGACCATCATCGGGACCGCCGACGAAGAATCGTCAATGAGCGGCGCTCGAGCACTGACCGCGGCCGATATCTGCGGCGCGCGCTACGCGATCATCGGCGAACCAACGGAGCTACAGCCGGTTTACAAGCACAAAGGCATTATGATGCTGTCCTTGAAAATTCAGGGGGCTTCGGGCCACTCTTCCAACCCGGCGCTTGGCGCTAACGCTATTGATGGCAGTGGCATCGTCATTGAACAACTGCTTAAGTTCCGCCAGGAACTGGCCAATCGTTATCAGGATCCTGGCTTCACGGTGGCCTCACCGACACTCAATCTGGGATGTATTCACGGCGGCGATAACCCCAACAGAATTTGTGATCACGTGGACATGGCCTTCGACGTACGGGTCTTACCCGGCATGGATAACACCAATATCATGGCTGAAATAGAGAGCCGCCTGACGCCCTTACTGACGGATCAAGGCTTGAGCATGAGCCTCGAACTATTTCACGATCCCCTGCCACCGTTTCAAACGGAAGGTGACGAATTGCTTGCCGCAACCCGTGAGTTGACTGGCTGCGAACCTAAAACCGTGGCCTTTGCCACAGAGGCGCCGTTCTTGTCCAAACTCGGCATGCAAACTGTCGTGCTTGGGCCTGGTTCTATAGACCAGGCTCATCAGCCGAATGAGTTTGTTGAACTCAGGCAAATTGAGCCAACAATTGCTATACTGCGCGGCCTTATTGCCAAGCACTGCTGCAGCGAGTAAGCCGCTGTCGAACATCAAAGGCTTGGGGGCATGACGATTAATACTGATTTTTATCCTGGTGATTGCGCAGAATGAACGACACACACCAACATGTAAAATGGTTCAGGGACTCATCCCCCTATATCAACGCGCACCGAGGAAAAACCTTTGTCCTGCACCTCGACGGTGAAGCAATCGATCACCCAAATTTCAGCAACATTATCGGCGACATCGTCCTGCTCCATAGCCTCGGCGTGAAACTGGTCGTGGTGCATGGCGCAGCGCCACAAATCGAGCGACAGCTGGCCGCCAACGGTGCCACCAGTGAATTTGTTAACAAGGTTCGAGTAACCACCCCGGACATACTACCGCTGGTTCAGCAAGCAGTAGGAACCCTGCGCTCAGATATCGAGGCGCGCTTATCCATGGGCTTGATCAACTCACCGCAGCATGGTGCCGAGATGCTGGTTATTTCTGGTAACTTTATTCGCGCCAAACCACTGGGTGTTATCGACGGCATTGACTACCACAACACGGGCATTGTCAGAAAAGTCAATACGAAGGCCATTCGCCAACAGCTTGACTCAGGTGCAACACTGTTAATTTCACCCTTGGGTTATTCACTCTCCGGAGAAATATTTAACGCCAACTCAACCCAGGTTGCCACGGAAGTTGCGGCAGCACTGATGGCAGAGAAGCTGATTTTCTTTACAGACCAGGGCCTGCGCGACGCCGAGGGCTCGGTCATCAGCGAATTACAGCTCGATGACATTGACGAATCTCTACTCGACACCTACTCGCCTTTACGTCTATCGAAGGTCGCCTGCTTACGGGGAGTCGCTCGCTGTCATTTAATCAGCTACACCGAAGATGGGGCCGCGCTCGAAGAGTTATTCACTCGAGATGGCACCGGGACACAAATCAGCCGTGTCAGCTATGAGCAAATTAGGCCGGCACGGGCGAATGATGTCGCGGCGATTATTGAGCTTATTGCCCCCCTGGAAGAACAAGGCATTCTAGTCCGGCGCTCGCGAGAATTGCTGGAGTCTGAAGTAGACCATTTCACAGTCATCGAGCGAGATGGCATGATAGTCAGCTGCGCCGCGCTATACCCTTTCGAGACCAAGGGCGAGCTCGCCTGCCTGGTGACCCATCCAGAATACCGAGACAACGACCGAGGTGAGTTGCTGCTTGAAAAAATTCAGCAACTCGCCAAAGCCCAAGGACTGACCGCACTGTTTGTGCTGACGACCCATACCACCCACTGGTTTGTTGAACGGGGTTTTCGCTCGGTCAACCTGCAGGACTTGCCACCTTCCAGGCAATCTCTATACAACTACCAGCGAAATTCAAAATTACTGGAAAAGCCGCTGCCTTAAAACAGCTGCACCGAGGAGCTATAACAATGCCCACTTACAGATCCAAGACTTCAACCCATGGCCGCAATATGGCCGGAGCACGTGCCCTATGGCGCGCGACGGGCATGACGGACGGCGATTTCGAGAAACCCATTATTGCCATCGCTAATTCCTTCACCCAGTTTGTACCTGGCCACGTGCACCTCAAGGATATGGGTCAATTGGTTGCTCGGGAAATCGAGAAAGCTGGCGGCGTTGCCAAGGAATTTAATACCATCGCCGTAGACGACGGCATCGCCATGGGTCACGACGGGATGCTCTATAGCTTGCCATCTCGGGATATTATCGCTGACTCCATCGAATATATGGTTAACGCCCACTGCGCTGATGCCCTCGTCTGCATCTCTAACTGCGACAAGATCACACCGGGGATGCTCAACGCCGCCTTGCGTCTGAACATTCCTACCATCTTTGTCTCCGGCGGTCCCATGGAGGCCGGTCGAACCAAGCTGGCAAATCATCATACGAATCTGATTCACGCCATTGTGGTCGCCGCGGACGAGCAATTTACCGATAGCGAGGTGGATGAATACGAACGCTCAGCTTGCCCAACCTGCGGTTCGTGCTCAGGCATGTTTACCGCAAATTCAATGAACTGCCTGACCGAGGCGCTGGGCCTGTCACTACCAGGCAACGGCTCTATGCTCGCCACCCACGCGGATCGTGAGCAACTGTTTCTACAAGCAGGTCGGACGATAGTGGACATTGCTCGTCAGCATTACGAACATGATGATGACTCCGTCTTACCGCGACAGATAGCCAACCGCACGGCCTTTGAAAATGCCATGACGCTGGACATCGCCATGGGTGGCTCGACGAATACTATCCTCCATTTACTGGCAGCTGCTCAAGAGGGCGAGATCGACTTCACCCTCGCTGATATCGACCGTTTGTCTCGAGGAGTGCCGAACCTGTGTAAGGTGGCACCGGCAATTGATACATATCATATGGAAGATGTACATCGAGCCGGTGGCGTCATGGCGATCTTGGGTGAGCTCGACCGTGGCGGCCTGCTCGACACGTCCGTCAGAAATGTCCATAGCGCCAGCCTCGCCGAGACTTTGAAAAAGTGGGATGTGGCCGTCAGTCAGTCACAAGAGGTACAGACTTTCTATCGCGCCGGCCCCGCAGGTATTCCCACTCAAACCGCCTTCAGCCAAGCAACGCGCTACGATACCTTGGACGTTGACCGATCCAATGGCTGCGTTCGGGACATGGCTCATGCCTACAGCACAGAAGGTGGACTCGCTGTCCTGTTCGGCAACATTGCCGTCAACGGTTGCATCGTCAAAACTGCCGGCGTTGAGGAAAAGAATTGGGTATTTGATGGACCAGCTAGAGTTTTCGAAAGCCAGGACTCTGCGGTGGCCGCGATTTTGGATGACGACATCAAAGAAGGCGATGTGGTTGTGATTCGGTACGAGGGGCCCAAGGGTGGACCGGGCATGCAGGAGATGCTCTACCCCACCAGTTACTTGAAATCCAAGGGCCTTGGCGCTGCCTGCGCCTTATTGACCGACGGCCGTTTTTCCGGCGGCACCTCGGGCTTATCCATCGGCCACGCATCGCCTGAAGCCGCTCAGGGTGGCGCCATAGCGCTGGTTGAAGAAGGCGATAATATTCAGATCGACATTCCAGCTCGACGCGTACACTTGAATATCAGTGACGCGGAACTGGAGCAACGCAGAATCGCCATGGATGGTCGCGGCAAACTTGCCTGGAAACCCATAGAACACCGCACTCGCGTGGTCTCAGCGGCTCTCAAGGCGTATGCAGCACTCACCACCAGCGCCGACAAAGGCGCGGTGCGAGATGTCGATCAGTTGGACTAGACCGGATACTGGTGGACAAAATCCACCAGTGCCTTGACGTTGTCGACGGGGGTTTCGGGGATGATACCGTGACCCAGATTGAAGATATGGCCGGGTTTGCCATCAACCTCGGCCAACACTTGGCCGGCCTTGCGCTCGACCGACGCGCGATCTGCGCACAGAATAATCGGATCCATATTGCCCTGAACGGCTTTAACACCGGTTTGCTCCCAGGTCTCACGTAGTGGCGTACGCCAGTCGAGGGCCAACACGTCACCACCAGCCTTGGCCATCAAGGGCGCCAGCGCCGGATTGCCAGTGCCAAAATGGATGACTGGCACCTTGCCTGAAATGGCCGTCATCAAACGCTCAGTATGAACATAGACATACTCGAGATAATCTACCGGCGAGAGACAACCCACCCAGCTGTCAAACAGCTGAACCG
>JABBAY010000190.1 GCA_018607725.1 K189A clade bacterium | reverse complement strand
CGAAGCCCCAGCTATTGCCGAAGCCCCAGCTATTGCAGAAGCCGAGCCAGCCACTGAGGCTCATCCGGCCTTTAGAGGCCGCGCGGAAAACGACCCTAGAGTGAGTGCTGCCGCACCGATCCAAGGCACCGTAACAACGCCTGTCGTCGTATCGGCCCCCGCGCCAGCACTACCTGCAGAGCCAAGAGCAATCGAGGAGGCTCACCCAAGCCATCGTGGTCGCGCAGCCAATGACCCGAGGATGCGAACCAAGCCGAGTAACGCTGAGTAACTCACCTGGCGGCAAGTTAGAGCAAGCCTCAGGCAACAACAACCGGTTCAATCTCCAATGGCAGATTGAACCGGTTCATTACTTGTTGCTGCACTTGGCGGGCTAGTACCAGGATATCTTGGCCGGTCGCCTTGCCCGAATTGACCAACACCAGAGCATGTTGATCAGACACTGCGGCGTCACCCACCTTTAAGCCTTTCAAACCGAGAGAATCAATCAGCCAAGCGGCTGATAGTTTCCAGCTTCCGTCTGCCTGCTCTCTTGCCGGCAAACCCGGAAAGTCTTGCTGGAGTTGGCGCCAATGGTCTGCATCAATCTGAGGGTTCTTAAAAAAACTACCCGCGTTGCCGATCACTGCGGGGTCGGGCAGCTTTTTTTGACGAATTTCAGCTACTGCACGACTTACCTGCTCAGCCGTGATGTTTTCAGGCGCCTGTAGGACTTGCCAGCGTTGCAAATCGGCATAGTCCAACTGGGGGGAAAAGTCACGATTCAATCGCAAACAGACCCGGGTGATAATAACACGCTGACGAAGGGCCTGTTTGAAGATACTGTCACGGTAACCAAACTGGCAATCCGAATTACTCAATACCAATGCCTGCCCTGTATCCATATCTATCGCATGCACGGTCTCGACCATCGCCGCCAATTCAACGCCATAAGCACCAATATTTTGAATCGGCGCAGCACCCACCAAGCCCGGTATCAGGGTCAAATTTTCAAGCCCAGACAGCCCCGCCGCAATTGTCTGCCGAACCAGCTTATCCCAGGGTTCTCCCGCCGCCGCGACAACCCGCTCACCCGTGACATCAATGCCCCGTGTACCCACGCAGATCACCAGCCCTGCCAGATCCTGAGCCAGAACACTATTGCTGCCACCACCAAGTACCGTCACTGGCCAGCGATGCTGTCGGGCATAACTGAGAGCCTCAACAATTTCCGCATCGCTGTCTACATCCACCAAGTACTCCGCCCGGCTTGGCAGTCGCAGCGTGTTGCGAGTTGTAAGCAGTACCTGCCGTTGGATATTAAGCGTCAACTCCCTCTCCAAGCCTTCCAATGATCAAAAGATTATACCTGATGCAGGCCAGCGGGTTGGCATGTATACTTTCGAGCGAAATTATTTCGATAAATAAGGGTAAATCATGGATCTACAAGACAAAGTTGCTTTTATCACCGGCGGTGCTTCCGGACTGGGTCGTGCCACGGCAGAGAACTTCATTAAGGCCGGCGCCAAGGTAATGGTATTCGATCTAAATGCAGAAACTGCCGAACAGGCTGCCGCTGAACTCGGCGCGAATGCCAGCTTTGCCGCGGGTGACGTCGCCGACGAGGATGCCGTGCGCGCAGCAGTACAGAAGACAGTTGAGACCTTTGGCGGCCTCCATATTAACGTTAACAGTGCGGGTATCGGCGCCGCAGCGCGCACCCTCGGTCGAGAAGGCCCCATGCCGCTGAAGACCTTCGAGTTTATTGTTCGAGTCAACTTGATCGGCACATTCAATGTCCTGCGTCTATGTGCGGACGCCATGCAGCACAATGCGCCTGTGACTGACGATGGTGAACGCGGTGTCATCATTAACGTCGCATCCGTAGCAGCTTTCGATGGTCAAATCGGCCAGGCGGCTTACAGCGCCAGTAAAGGCGGCGTGGCTGGCATGACATTGCCTATCGCCCGTGATCTGGTCAAGCAAGGCATTCGCTGCGTGACGATAGCACCGGGTATTTTCGAGACCCCGATGATGAAGTTTGCTCCACCGCAGGTCCGCGAGCCACTGATTGAGATGACGCAATTCCCTCATCGATTAGGTGACCCCAGCGAATTTGCCCAGACCGCGGCCTATATCGTTAACTGCAGCTATATCAATGGTGAAACGATTCGTCTGGATAGTGGTATCCGGATGCAGCCTAAATAGGCTCGCATTTGACACAGAGTGCTTGAACCCAGGCAGTCAAACACAAAAAGGCGCACCTGCTCTCGCGGATGCGCCTTTTTTATGCGCCCTGCTCTACCGAATTATCGGGTCACAGATCCCGGGTCACAGATCACGGCTCAACAATCAATGCTACAACCTGATCGTAGGCAGATTCTGCCAACGACCGCATCTCCTCATCCGTTCTATCCTGAATAGGATGGCCAACAAACATCCGTGGCGCATCAAAACCCAGGGATTCAGCCTGAGCTACAGCCGCATCACGAAATTCTTCTGAGGCGATAAAGCCACCAGGAATGCCTCTACGATCCAAGTCCATGATGTCATGCAAACTGCACGACGTACACGATCCTCAGTCCGCGAGCGCCTCGATAACCACATCGCACTCAGTGGCTATCTGTTGCTTGAGCGCTACCGGCGCAATACGGGTAAAAGTCGGCTTCGCATAATGCCGCGGAATCGCTCCCGCTTGCGTTAATAACTCATCCAGACGCGCTATAAAAATATTACCCCGTGGCTTGGAAATATCCAGAAATCCGACATTCAGGCCAACGAGGCTCTCGCGCCGGGGTAACGGAATCCGCGACTCCGGTGCGAGCTCCGCGGTTGGATCCAAAAAGCTACTCATGATTATGACCTCTCTATGTTGTTCCCTAGTCTAGTATTGCTCGTCAATGGTAATCGTCAATGGTAATCGTCAATGTTAATCGTCAATGGCGCACTTTGATGACGTCATTTCTATTAATTCTGGTAGAAACCTTTACGTAAGCACTCAGCGTTTATCAACCAATTGTCGCCGCAACCTCTACTATAATATTTCTCGAGTGACAGGCACACTGCCAATTTTACCACTCGCTCCCCAGCCCGCAATAATCGCTGAAAACAAACCAGCACTGCCCCCAGCTCGAACGATATTCAAGCCGCCTTCTCGAAACTTCGGTAGCATCTGATCCTTAAACTTCTCTGGTAATCCCTCCGAGATACCGCCAGCGCCAACAATTAGTTCACTACCTGGTATTTGCAATAAATCATGCAATTCGGCTTTAAGCCTGGCCTTGGACCAGCCTGCATCACGGAATACTCGCTCATGCTCTGGTGAAATCACCAGAAAGGCATCCGCTGCCATCGCCATTTTCGGATGGGAGACAACTCTCAGCCCAGCAGCAAAAGAACGGCTCAAGGATTCCGGAGTACGAGACTTTTGATCAACGATGCCTTGCACCCCATCCGCTGCAAAAAGGCTGACCGTCGATACTTCACGACTAAAACCACGCTCCTCCGCATAAGACTCCCAACAGGAACCAGTTTCATCCTCGGCGAAACAAAACGTATATTTACCAGGATTACCTAACGCTGACCGGTCGACACCCCCTGGCCGACCACCGCCGACATTGCGGATAACTAGCTGCAATGCCCGACCAATCGTCGCATTCGCGCGATTTCCCTGGCCTAATGCGTTACCCCTCGAGTTCATGCCAATCGCCCGACTCAACGGCCCATTAACGAGCACCATCGGACCCGAAAAATATGTGGTGGCAAGCAGGCCGTGCATGCAAAACTCATCCATCAGCGCGGCCTCTACTGCGGCAATGACCACCGGCAAGTATTCAGGCTTACAACCGGCCATCACTGCATTAATGGCAATCTTCTCAATACTGCAAGGCGCATAGTCAGGCGGGACATCACCTACCAGGTCATCAGCCGCTCTTAGCGTGCCCTGAAGCATGCGCACGACTCGAATCTCGGTCGGTGGTACCAACGGTAAACCATCGCTCCAGCCACGGTCATAGCATGCTTCGACTTCATCTTCACCATCAGCAATATTGACCCTTCTGGCTTTCAACTGCTGGCTTCCATATTTCACCGCCAGCTTTTCTGCCATGCCAGGATCCTGAGACTTTGAACCACAGCCAGGCCGAAAGGCGGGCAAGCTGGGACTAAATTTCTGCGCGCACACCCGCTCCCAAGCCGAACGGTCCCAGCCTTCTAAACGCTCAGACTCCTGCGCATCATCATAACAAATGAGGGTAGGCACAATTTCTATCTTTAACTCAAAGGAGTTTGCAAGCTCACGATCATCTTCAATCGTGAACCCTTCAGGTAAATCACCAGGAAAATTAGGATTGTCTTGAGAAAAGACGCGAAACTCGGTGCTCAACGCGAGCGCTGCAGCGACAGGCTGGATCATTCGACAGGTTTCGCAGTCTTCTTTAACCACGAGCACATAGTGGCGCATTAATATCGGCTCCATCTAAACAATGAAATCACGCCAGCTAAAACTAGGCGCTGTAATTAACGGTATGAACCATGGATGTCATTGTCTTGATACATTCCTGATCAAACAACTGCTGCAAGCTGTCGCCAATTTGATTGTATTCCGCACATCCAAACATCTCTGCGCCTTCTATACCTAGCCAGGCATTCCTACCGTTTGACTTTGCAACATACGCCGCCTGGTCGGCGATGGCAAGAACCTGCTCCCAATTGAAGCGTTCTGGGTGCCAACTGTTGAACGGGAACGGTGCAAAGCCAATAGATCCTGTCATATAGCCCTTTGAGCCGTTACCTACCAAAAATGTGTGCTCCATCAAGCCACAACGAATGCGCTCAGCCAATTGGTTCGGCCCATTCAGACCATGACAACGACCGACGATAAGAAATTCATCGCCACCCCAACGAATCAAGGTATCGGAATCTCGAGTGTGTTTGAGCAGAATGTCACAGACCTGGATTAACGCCTCATCACCCGCTGGATGACCGAAGCTGTCATTAATATTCTTAAAACCATCCAGATCTATCATCATGAAAAATATACTTGGTTCCTGTAGCAAAGCCTCATGGGCGCTCTCCCCCTCTTCGAGTTCGCCTAAATATCTTTGCATAATCGCGACCTGATTTTCCAAATAGTCATAAAGGTACCGTCGATTGTGTAAGCCAGTCAGGGCATCAGTCATGCTTGCCTTTAGCAACTGATCGTTTACCCCTTCAAGTTTATCGTTCTGCTCCGCCAACTCAAAAGTTCTAAGGCGGACCAATTCTTCAAGAATCTGATGCTGCTGACGAGCGACGCTTAGCTTTCGTCGCTGAAAATATACAAAGCTTGCTCCCGACCCACCCAATAACGATATATAGATCAGGTAAGCCCACCAACTAAACCAAGGTGCGGGCACTACCGACAGATTGATTGCCGCCCCATCCAAATTCCATACCTTATCGCTGTTGGACGCTTTAACGCGAAATGTATAGTCACCAGCAGGTATGTTTGTATAGGTGGCACGGCGAAAACCTTGCGCCTGAATCCAACTTTCATCAAACCCGACTAACTGGTATTCATATTGGTTCTTATCGGGAGATGCGTAGTCAAGCGCCGTAAAATTAAACGTAATCATGCGCTCGTCGTAACCCAGCGTTATATTAGACGGAGACGCTTGCGTACTGTGCGCAAAAACCGTTTTGTTTAGACTGCTGTTACCCTTAATAACAACTGGCGGGACTATCGTATTAGGCTGAATATCGCTTGCTTGAAAGGCCAACAGGCCGGTTGCTCCACCGAACAATAGTCGGCCATTTTTGTCCTTCAGCCTCGCACCAAAATTAAACTCATCACCTCGAGTACCGTTATGTTGATCATACATTTGAAGTTGCATGGTAGACGGGTCAATTTGTACTAAACCCCGATTTCCACTCATCCAGATAGAGCCTTGATCATCTTCTAGAATGCCGTAGATCGTGTTGCTCTGTAGACCATTGATTCGATCAAGATGCTGAAATTTAATCTCCCCCCTGTAACGATCGTCGATATGCCAAAAATTGACACCGCCATTGAGCGTACCGATCCAAAGCGTTCCATCTGAACTCTCAAATATTTCCCAAGCGGTATTATTACTAACGGCGCCAGGGTCATTTTCATTAGCTTGAAATCGATCGAATTTATGCTTCACTTCGTCCAGCAGGTTCAAACCACCACCCTCCGCGCCCACCCAGAGAATGCCAAATGAGTCTCGGTAGATCGCCAAAACACGATCGGATCCTAAGGAATGAATATCCCCTACATCATGCCGATAATGAGTAATTTTCCCCGTAAGTCGATCTATTCTATTTAACCCACCTCCGTAAGTACCAACCCAGATCACATCTTTTTCACCGTAAATAGCCGTAATACCATTGGCACTCAGGGAGTTCGGGTTACCCTCCTCATGCACCCAGCAGGACAGATCACCACTGCTCACCACAAACTGACACAGTCCCGCAGTTCTGGTTCCTATCCACAAGTTGTCATCACCTTCAGCCCATAGAGCCATAACCCGCTGATCTGCTAGCGGTAACAAGAAATCGCTGGATTCATAGTCGCCCACTGCATTCATATCGAGCCGGTTAAGCCCCGCGCCATAAGTACCAACCCAGAGTGAACCATTATCAGACTGTGCAAGACTTACCACAACATCACTGTTTAATTGACCGTCTGCCTGGGTGTAGTAGGAAAAGGCTCCACTGAGATAATTCCACCGATCGACGCCGTCATAGTTACCTACCCACAGCACATTGGACGCATCCTGAAATATCGAATCTACTCGATTACCGCTGAGGCTCTTGGCATCTTCAGGTTCATGCAGGTAAGTAACGAAATTATCTTCGTTAGGTTGCCATTCACTCAGTCCTTTGTCCGTCCCAATCCAAATTGTATTTTCATGATCTATTTGAATATCCCTGATCAATCCACTTTTCAACGACCCCGACGACTTCGCATCAGCCGTATAATGTTGAAACTTATTCGCTCCAGGGCTGAAACGGTTGACACCTCCTGACTGCGTACCGATCCATAATTCACCCTCAAACTCCTTGATGACACGAATGTGACTATCACTCAGGGACGACGAATCAAGAGGATCATGCTGGTAGCTGAAAAAGCTAGCCGTCGCTTCATTAAACCGCGCTAAGCCGCCTTCGGTACCAACCCAGATTTGACCCAAGCTATCTTCAAATATTGCAGTGACAGACTCGTGCGGCAGGCTCACCCCGTCATCCGCGGCGAGGTATCTTTCGAAGCGATTCTCGCCATTCACTTTTCGATTCAACCCACCGCTGGTACCAACCCAGAGTCGCTTTTTGCTATCTAAAAACACCACTCGCACGTCGTTACTGGAAAGACTACGTTGATCACTAGCGTCGTAGCGCCAGTTTAAAAAGGATTTGGTATTCTGATCAAAGTAATTCAGACCACCGTTATTCGTGCCAATCCAAATATTATTATCATCACCCAAACAGAGTGACCACACCCAATCATCAGCCAACGAGGTGGGGTCTCTATAATCATGCTCGTAGGTTACAAAATCATAACCATCAAATCGATTCAGCCCCTCTTGGGTGGCGAACCACATAAAGCCATGATGGTCCTGCAAGATATCCATGACACTCGCGTGCGACATGCCATCGTTAGTCGATAAATGTTCAAACCTTATATTTCGACCAACACCAAACGCACTGTCACAAAGGCAGCTAACAAGAATTAACCATGGCCAGATTGATCTTATACTCATTGACTTTCCGTTTTTATCGCCACGCTCTTGCGGCAGTAATAACGTGCAATATGGCTGCCGAAAGCTTCCAACCCAGCATCAATAACCATACGTCATTGGACCCCGAGCCAGCTTTTATACGTCGGAGTACTCACATCCATTAATGCCGCACCACGTGATAGATACTTACCCGTAGCGCGTTCGACTACACCTAATAAAATCTCTCTAGCCTTTCTGACAATATTTTCGTTCTTGCCAGTAACATCCTGCTGATCTCTAGCCCGAACCAATAGATATACGATTTTTTCAACTTGCTGCCATTCCTTGCTTTTTGAGCCCGACTCAAGTTGACGTAGACGCTGGGTCTTAGTTAATTGCCGCCTATAGGTAGACTCAGCCTGACCCAATAAAACTGCGGCGTTGCGAACAACACCAAAAGCTTGCTGACTGGCAATCAGCAAAAACGCCTCAGTCAGCCACCTACCCAGGGGGGATAAATGTTCCCTTTCAGTATCGACCAAAGTGACCAGACTTTTTTCAAGCAACTCCCATAAGTCCTCACCCAACGCTGCCCTAGATTCTGATTCAACCATTGGCGCAGGCCATTCTCTAATATCTTCTGCGTCAACTGGCTTCACCACTTTCTGAAGATCAAGCTCTCCAATTCCAATCTGCTCACCATCAACCATCAGCACGGCTCTCAATACACTATGTTGCAACTCTCGAACATTCCCAGGCCAAGAGTATGATTCTAAGACAGCTTTCGCATCGGTACTCAAGTACAAGCCCCGCTTTTGATATTGAAGACAGTATTTCTCCAAGAAATGATAGGCGATCGGCAAAATGTCAGAGGGGTGATCGCGCAGCGGTGGCGGTGTTAGCGTCATCACTTGCAAGCGATAAAATAGATCACTGCGAAATCCACCAACTTTGACTTCCTCAATCAAGTCTCGATTAGTCGCGGCAATAATGCGCACATCTATCCGTTGGCTAATCGATGCACCAACCGAATTAATAGTCTTTTCTTGAACAAAACGTAACAGCCGAGTTTGGACATCAATGGGCAGTTCACCGATTTCATCCAGAAACAAGGTGCCGCCTTCAGCTTGCCGAATATAGCCCTTGCTGGCAGTATCGGCACCGGTATAGGCGCCCTTTACTCGACCGAAAAGTTCCGCTTCAATCAAGTTAGGCGAGATAGCCCCACAATCAACCGTAACGAAAGGTTTATCGAATCTGTGACTAAGATCATGCACAGCATGGCCTAGCATCTCCTTGCCAGTACCGCTTTCTCCAGTAATTAAGACCGTCGCATCTGTTTGTGCAACTTTTTGCACCTTCAGCATGATCTGCTGCATTTCTGCTGATTGATAAACCAGTTTGTTTTCACGGACAGCCTGTCGCAGCTCACTGACCTCTACTCTCAGCTTCTTACTTTCCTCATCACGTTTTTGCAGCCATTTGTCTAACAGATCTGCCCGATCCAGTGACACAGCAATCTGACTCACCAACGCTGATAGAAACTCCAAATCCCTTTCGTCCATCTCCTGATTAGTCCCATTATCAATATAGAGACAACCAATCAAATCCTCACGTACCACAAGTGGTACGACACATCGAGATACATGACTCGACAGCTTAACTATAGAGGGCCGCCTTTCGACTAAAACTGCTTGAATCAAGGGCGCGATCTTCGGCTCATCGGCCGACATAGCTATTGGGTTAACAGTAGCTGTTTTTGTCAGCCACTCACTGGCTGACACCAAATGCATTCCAGCATTACCGTTCGAGACTTTTGGCGATGAATGCGCTTTCATACTAAACAGCGCGACGATATTTGATTTAAATGCCTTGGCAACTCTTCCGGTCAACTCTCTGCCGATTAATGCAGTTTCGCGTTCTGCGGAGACAGACGAAATTAACTCCCAAAGCAACCCCATGTTGCGATAATCTTTGACCGGATCTGCGGTGAATATCGCACTGCCTTTATTTAGCGCACCAGCTGACTGGACACGCCGATCGGCACTCCAAAATATAATTCTCGCACCACCCGCCAGCTTCGCAATATTCAACGCACTGTCTGCACGTTGGACAAGCTCGTCAGCATCTAATAACTGTTTGTCTAGCGGATCACTACAGCTGCCACCGATACTGATCGTTAGCTTGACGACATCATTGACAAATTTAGTTTCGAGCATTTTCTCTTGAATTTTTTCTGCGATCGCGTTCGACCCAAGGGAATCGGTGCCAGGCAGTGCAATCGCGAATATAGCACCAGTATAATGAAATAATAGGTCAGACTCCCTCAATATAGACCGTAACAATGTCGCCACACCACGCACCGCTGTATCGCCTTGCTCGCGCCCAAAGCGATGGTTGATCTGATCAAAATTATCCGGATTGATGAACAAAAGACTCATTGGCTGGCTTTTCAGCTTTAAGCTTTTCGCCAATTGACGAACGCATGTCTCGAATTCAATGCGGCCTGGCAGATCGCTAACTGAATGACGCAAGGCCCTGGACATTTCCCAGTTGGCAATCAACGATCGTCCGCTTATCACAATCATGTTCAGCAGCCATCCTGTTGAATCGACTGGGTGACATGCTTGATCCTCACAGAATACCGGCAACTGATGCGAATGAGCGTACTGCAGCCCGACGAGCAACCAGGATTCAGCGAATTTAATATTTTGCGTTGAATAACTGCGGCGCTCGTATAGCACAGGGCTGACCACATCCAGGGAACTTTGATTAGGTACTAGGATGAGAAGGCTCAACGGGTTTCGGCCAGTTCTTATCAGGCACGCCTGACCATCTACGCTCAGGAATTTTTTCTCTGCCATCATTGACAAGGCAGAACGACTGGCCGCTTCGATAGACGCTAATTCCGGAAGCGGTGCACCGGATGAATCAGGAAAAAGCATGGCGGCACCATCGTTGGAGATACAGATAGACGCACCTTGCGTATTTCCAAGACGATTGATACTACTCAAATAGCGGTCGAACAATTCAGAATTTATCATTATTTCCCTGAGTCGAAACGCCAGGGTCAGATGCCCTTGACCTAGTGCAATGACGTAGCCTAAAAATCATTTACCCAGCCACGAGGATAGATCATCCCCAAGTACTGTCTGATAAGCTTAAAGCTACAGCCGTTGAAAACCGGTTGAAAAAAACCTCTCTATTGCAAGCCTAACGCCATGTATCGGAAAGGCTAAATGCCGATTTATCACCAAATCAAAACTAAGTCAGGTCTTGAACAAGCTATTCACAAAGCCTTGTCACATTACACCTTCACGGAGAGTTTCGCGGCAAACGCCTCCGGGAGTATTCAAAAACAGCCTGCTAAGGGCCGATGCTAGCATAGGCTTAGAATAACCAAACCCTTGAGCTTTTTGGCAACCCAAACTCAGCAAATATTTCTCTTGGGCAAGCGTTTCGACACCCTCCGCAATAATGTTTAAATTCAGTTCTTCTGCGATGGCGCAAATAGCCGAGACGATGCTTTTAGCGACAGAATTTTCCAACATCGAGCGCACAAAGCTTTGGTCTATTTTCACTACATCCAATGGGTATCTTGCGAGGTTAGCAAGGCTGGAATAGCCCGTACCAAAATCATCCACGGCTATTTTAACGCCTAACTTACGCAGGCGAGTGAGAATAAGATCTACATCGGTTTCCACCTGTTGACGCTCAACAATTTCTATTTCTACGGAGTCAAAGCTAATCTCCGACTCTCTGACCGCAGTTTCCAACAAGTCAAAGAATCCATGATCACCCAGTTGTACCGGTGACACATTGATCGATATACACAAGTCTTTAGCACCACTTTTTCGCCATAATGCCAACTGCATACAGGCTTTTTTCATTACCCATGCGCCCAGCGGCACTATTAAACCCGTTCGTTCCGCAACGTCGATAAAATCGTTAGGAGGTATAATTTCACCTTCTCGAGTTCGCAATCGCACTAGCGCTTCAACAGCTACGATCATATCCGTTTTCAAACAATAGATAGGTTGGTAGTGAAGCTCCAACCGATCTTCTTGCATCGCCTGGATTAACTCACCGGTCATCATTATCCCTTCACGATGGTCAGTTCGCTGATTTTCAGAATAAAACTGATAGTTACCGTGGCGCATCGAGTCGAGCGAGTGCAAGGCGATATGAGCAAAACGCAGCAGGTCTGATGCATCAGTTGCATCATTCGGGTAATTGGCTATACCAATATCGATACTTATAGGGATCCGTTGTGATTCATGAATTTCCAGATAGGAACAAGCATCAATCACTCGAATAGCGACATCTTCGATGTCAGTAACTAAGGCGACGTCCCTGATGAGAACGACAAACTCTTCGGCGCTGACATGGACAGCGAAGTCAGTTTCACGCAGCGAAGACAGAAGTAGTTTTTCAACATGGCTGGCTATTTGATCGCCAGAACAACCTGAAAATGTTTCTAACAACATTTCATAGCGATTTATTCTGATCGTAAATACAGCCGCGCGCTCAGTGACGCGAAGCGCGTCGGACAGTAAATTATCATCTTTTATGCGCAGTTGTTTATAGTCTGACAGTGAAATAATTTCAGGTGAATTCGACGACCTTACTAAACTTGGTGTCCTCAAGAAGCTTGGCGACGGAGCAACGCTACCTACGTCTCGATTTTTCTGGATATCCATATCCATTATCACAATCTCCCTAAGAGATGAGACCACTAGTTCATCAGGTGACTACTCTTGCTCGACCCAACCATTGACACCCGCCACTTCAACGGAGCTATTGTTCCACATATAAGCATTGTTCCACATATAGCCATTGTTCCACATGTAGCCGTTATTCCACATATAGGCATTGTTCCACATATAGCCATTGTTCCACATATAGCCTTTGCTCCAGACGTAACCAACGCCATGCATATAGCTTCCATCCCACGTGGTACCTGGCTTATTGCCATTAACACCCTCAACAAAAAATTCACCGACAGTATCAAGTCTTGCCGGTCCAATAAAATGTTCCGTGCCGGCCAGGTCAAGTTCGATATCAAGGGCGGAGTTGGCACATCCCTTCTTGTTTTCCTTCAGAGCGGACATCGCATCGACTAAACCTGCGCCTTGCTGGAATACCGAATAATTATATTCCAACTCACCCACCGAACTCTTGGCGGAGGCCAACAAACGACACTTAACATCGTCATTACTCAGACTTGGATCCCCCTTTAACATCAGCGCCACCACGCCGGAGACGACAGCCGCCGCCTGCGAAGTACCTGACATTACATAATAATTATCACTATTTTCAGCCTGAAACTCAGGATGGTTGATAGCAAGCGTCACATCCTCTGACATAACGCCCAACATGTGCCCGCCATAAGCGACGACATCTGGTTTAACGTGGCCTTCAAAGGTCGGACCCGCAGCAGAAAAACTTACCAAGGTGTCATCGAAAGGGTCGTGGGGCGTGTAGCTATCAGTAATCGCACCGACTGTAATCACATACGGTACGTTACCCGGAACACCAATTGTCATCGGTTCTGGGCCTGAGTTGCCCGCCGATGCGACAACCACAATACCTTTTTGCCAAGCAACCATGACGGCCTGAGCCAGTGGATCATCCCAGTAAGCCGTATTCGGTGGCGTACCAAAAGACATGTTAAGAACCCGAATATTATAACGCGCTTGATTTTCAACGATCCAGTTAATACCGTTAATGACATCGGCATAGCTGCCCATGCCGTTTAAGTCGAAGGCTTTAACGCTAACAAAGCTGGCGCCTGGTGCGATACTGTTGTGCTCACCTAATGCAGTCATACCCTGACTGGCGATGATACTGGTGACGTGGGAACCATGGCCATTCTCATCATTCGCACGAGTCTTGTCGAGTGCACCCAACGTCGCGTCATACTCAGCCTTCAATCTATTGCCGCCAATCCATGGTGTTCTGGCAATGCCTGAATCCAATATCGCCACCGTGACGCCGATGCCAGTATTACCCATTAAATGCGCGTCTAAGGCCCGGGTCTGGCGTGGATAATGGGTATCGAGGGCTTTTGTCAGCTCAAACTCCTGTACCTCAAGCTCGTCTGCATTAGTGTAGCCATAGTGACGATTGAATTTTTTGCCGCGCTGCGTGCGGTCGGCTTTATCTTTATACCGCCAGGAATGCTTGTTGGGTTTATGCCAGTCGCGTTTCCATCGCTGCACCTGCGCCACCTCATTCGTGTAAACGCGAAGCTCAGGCTGATTCTCTAATGCTGAACGTTGGGTTGTGGTCAAGCGGGCCGATACTGCCTTAATCACGTTAAGCTCGTGCTCAATATATCCGCCCACCACACCCACAGCTGCCCGTGCAAGATCGAGGGAGGCCCCCTGAACAATGAAAGATTGCGGTTTATCTTGAACGGAAGGCACAGGGGATGTGACGCTTGTGACCACCGGCTCAACAGCCTTGCTCTGATCACGAGACTGCATCTGGAGTACGCCAGCGCCGATCGCTATCATCATTATCGACCCTAAGACCGATCCTGCTATGTGTTTCAGATTCATCGTCATCTCCTTATGACTGGCACCTCGTGCGCTAAACTCCCTGCGCAGCGTTACTACTAAGCATAATCGATGCCAACATATAAAAAGATCGGGCTCAGAATTTTAAACATTATGAATCAATGTGTTGGCGCACCAAACTCAGGGGCGTCACAACAGGGGTGCAATTATGCCACTGACCGTCATTCATAATTGTGAGCTAAGTCATCATTTTTGCAAAGCATGCGCCAAAATTTTGGCGCATGCACGCGGAGTAAAAGTCTACCAGGATGACGTTTTCGCGTTACTGACTAGAGCCTCTAAGAACAAGGGCTCTAAGAACAGGGCTCTAAGAACAGGGCTCTAAGAACA
>JABBAY010000121.1 GCA_018607725.1 K189A clade bacterium | reverse complement strand
CCCGGCTAGGCGCCCCCGGCTAGGCGCCCCCACTCGGTACTGACCTGAAGATCAGTATGGATGATGACAATATATCAGGCTGATGCTGAAAATCTGTGAACAGGGTAAGCTGATACGTAAGTTTTAGTCTTGAACAGGTTGACAGTTATGAATCATTTTGACGTTGTTATCGTCGGTGCTGGTTTGTCCGGCATCGGTGCGGCATACCATCTCCAGGACCGCTGTCCGGGTAAGACCTATGCCATTCTTGAAGGGCGGGCGGAGGTCGGTGGAACCTGGGATCTGTTTCGTTATCCGGGCATTCGCTCTGACAGTGACATGTATACCCTGGGCTATAGTTTTAAACCCTGGCAAGAAGCGAAGGCGATTGCTGATGGCCCCTCAATTCTGAGTTACGTTAACGAGACCGCCGATGAGAATCACATTCGGCAGCATATTCGGTTTAACCATATGGTGAAGTCGGCAGCTTGGTCGACGGCAGACGCCTGTTGGACAGTGACTGCGGCCACTGGCGACCAGGGTGATCTGGTCCAGTTTCAATGCAATATGTTGCTCATGTGTAGTGGCTATTACAGCTATAAGTCAGCCCATACACCAGAATTTGAAGGATTAGAGGATTTTCAGGGCAAAATTGTTCACCCTCAGTTTTGGCCCAAAGACCTAGATTACAAAGGCAAAAAGGTGATTGTGATCGGCAGTGGTGCGACGGCCATGACGCTGATCCCGGCCATGGCCAAGACGACAGCGGCGATCACTATGTTACAGCGCTCACCCACCTATGTGGTCTCGAGCCCGGCGGAAGACAAGATTGCCAATACCCTGCGCAAGTATCTGCCGGCAAAGGTCGCCTATTCAGTCAGTCGCTATCAGAAGACCTTGTTGCAAGGCATCCTCTACAAGCGCACTCGAACCCAGCCAAAGAAAATTAAAGCTTGGCTGCTGAGCATGGTCAGAAAAGAATTGGGACCCGACTATGATGTGGCGAAGCATTTTACGCCCACCTACAATCCTTGGGACCAGCGCATGTGTCTGGTGCCTGATGGCGACCTGTTTGTTGCCATCCGCTCGGGTAAGGCAAAGGTGGTCACTGACCATATCGATCGATTCACGTCGACCGGTATCAAACTGCAGTCAGGCGACGAACTCGAGGCGGATATCATCGTGACTGCCACCGGGCTTAATTTAGAAGTTCTGGGGGGGACCACCTTCACTGTCGACGGTGAGACCGTAGACTTTGCTAAGACCTTTACCTACAAGGGTATGATGTATTCGGGTATCCCGAATCTTGTCCAGACCTTCGGCTATGTGAATGCGTCCTGGACCCTACGGGCTGATCTGACTTCCGAGTACGTGTGTCGACTGATCAACCAGATGGATGCGACCGGCACCCGCCAGTGCACGCCACACCTGCGTGCGGAAGATCAAAATATGCAGCAGCGTCCCTGGATAGACGATTTTTCAGCCGGCTATATGACGCGAGTCATGCATCTGTTTCCGAAGCAGGGTGATCATATTCCCTGGCAGAACACCCAAAACTATAAGCTCGACAAGAAGATGATTCGGCACGCGTCCTTGGAAGACGGCGCGCTGATTTTTGATAACGGTGAGGCTATGGCAAGCCATCAGGCAGAGCTGATGAATACACCAGACCGCGCAGCCTAAGCGACAGAGTCTGGATTGATGTTAGGTGCCGCCGCGCAGCAGTTTGCCCGGTAAGGCACCGGTGGCTATGCCGTTTTCAAAGGTGACTTGACCTCGTTTGATGGTAGCGATATAGCCGTTGGCCTTCTGAATCAGGCGTTTGCCGTCGCCCGGCAAGTCATACACCATTTCCGGAGGTTCGAGCTGCAGCTTGGCGTAGTCGATGATATTAAAGTCAGCGAGATATCCTGGCGCTATGACGCCCCGATCATTCAGACCGTAAACACTGGCGGCGTTTTGGGTCATTTTGTGGACAATAAATTCCAGTGGCAGCCTATCGGCCACGGTTCTGTCTCGAGCAACATAACTGAGCATGTAAGTAGGCACGCTGGCATCGCACAGAACCCCGCAATGGGCGCCGCCGTCTGACAGGCCAAAGACGCTGTGAGCTCGGGCAATATTATCGAAATAGGGACTCAGGTTGCCCTTGTAACCACCGAAGAAAAAGATGATCTGACGTTGTTCTGCCAGGGTGTCCATCAGAACGTCGAGTGGTTGCAGTCCTTGTGCCTCGGCAAGGCCCGCGATACTGTCCTTGATGCCGGGCTCGTAACTCAAAGCATCATCCAACGGATACATCTCGTCATAGCTGGTGGTGAATCGCTTCGCGTCTGGGTTGCGATGATGGATAGGTTGTTCAGCTTTGAGCTTCTCTCGAAATGCGGGGTCCGCCAGGTGTGCGATACGCTCATCCAGGGGTAGTTGTCTGATGGCCTTATAGCTGGGAAAAATGGCTAACGGATTGATCGTTCCTTCAAGGCTCATCAAGATCGAAGCCGGTCGTGCGCCACATTGAGGACGCAGGCTTAGGCCGGACTGACTCATCTTGTCGGCCAGTTGCCAAATTTTTTCACGCTTGCCTGGGGCGGTGAGCGTAGTGATGGTGCGGCCAGTGTCGCGCATGATCTGCTCGATCCAATTGAGCTCATCGTCGTCTTCCAGGTAGTCGCTGATGATTTCGATGGTGCCATGGCCCACCCCTTTGAATGCGCCACCGATGGCGAGCATTTCCTTGGCTGCCGCGTGGGTGCCGGGGACCAAATTACCGGCCTTGTCGAGGTGGCCATAAAAACGCGAAGTCGAAAAACCCAGTGCGCCGGCCTGCAGTGCCTCGCGAGTCACGGTCGCCATGCGCTCAATGTCGTCATCATTGGCGTCGTCATAACAGCGGTCACCCATCACATAGCGCCGAATGGCGACATGGGGAACTTGGCCGCCCACATCCATGACGTAAGGCGTATCAATCGTATCCAGGTATTCGCCGTAAGTTTCCCAGCCCCAGGGTATGCCTTCGTTCAGCGCCGAGCCGGGGATGTCCTCAACACTTTCCATCAGTTCGATCAGCTGATTTTCGTCGCCGGCACGAACCGGGGCAAAGCCGACGCCGCAATTGCCCATGACCGTGGTGGTGACACCGTGCCAGCAGCTGGGAGTTAGCTGTTTATCCCAGCAGACCTGTCCGTCATAGTGGGTATGGATATCCACAAACCCCGGGGTGACCAAGTGGCCTTCGGCATCGATTTCCCGCCTCGCCTCGCCAAGGTTCTGACCGACTGCGGTGATCATTCCATCTTTCACGCCAATGGATGCGCTGAAGAGGGGTTGGCCGGAGCCATCGGCGATGTTTGCATTTTTGATAATGAGGTCAAACATAGGGTTACCTTTTAGGGGCCATAGTAAAAGACTACTCAAACGCCCGATGATTGTCACTGCTTTGGTCATCAGTACGACGGGACAGTTTGCATAGTACTCAGCCTGAAGCGGCACCTGTGATAGTGTTGGTAGCTGTCCTTCGAACGTGAGTCCAACGATGCCCAGCACAAATTCCAACAGCCGATCCCATATGATGAACGCCGTCGTGATTACCGCCCAAGGCCTTGAGATTGTCTCGCGTCCGATTCCCGTGCCCACGGATCAGCAGCTATTGATCAAAGTCCATCGGGCAGCGTTGAATCGGGCCGATTTAGGTATGGCCGCAGGCCATCGCCACGGTCCGGCGGGCGGTACAGGGGCCATCGCAGGGCTTGAATGGGCCGGCGAAGTGATCAGCGTTGGTGACCAGGTTGAGGGTTTTCAGCGTGGCGATCGGGTCATGTGCGCCGGTGCCGGGGGCTATGCCGAATATGCTATCGCTGACCCAGTACGAACCCATCTCATTCCCAGTAATGCGGCCTTCGGTAACGGCATGACCTATGCTGAGGCCGCCTGTTTACCCGTGGCACTGTCCACCATGCACGACGCGATTGTGACTCTGGGTCGCTTTCAACCGGGCCAGTCGGTGCTAATCCAGGGCGCGAGTTCCGGCGTCGGTATCATTGGTCTGCAGATCGCGCGGCACCTCGGCGCAAAACTGGTGATAGGCACCTCGACGAACTCAGCGAGACGAGCGCAGTTGGCAGATTATGGCGCTGATCTGGTGCTCGATTCGAGTGTCGCCGACTGGCATGAGCAGGTTCTCGACGCCACCGATAATCGCGGCGTTGATCTGATTGTTGACCAGGTCTCTGGTGGTGTGGCGAATAATAATATGCGGGCAACTCGGATTACCGGCACTATCGTCAATGTTGGACGCCTCGGTGGTATGCAGGCGGAATTCAACTTTGACCTACATGCCCTGCGCCGAATTAATTATATCGGTGCGACATTTCGAACTCGCAGCCGTGCGGAGGTGGCGCGGATCAATCAGCTGATGATCCAGGATCTGCAGACAAAACTCGAGGCGAATGATTTTCGTATACCCATCGACCGGGAGTTTCCGCTTGCGGCGGCCGCCGATGCGCAGGCCTATATGGCGGCCAATCAGCACTTCGGTAAAATTTTATTGGCGGTTCTTTAAGCAAACCGGAGAGCCAACAAAACTGCGCGTGCCGTTGGTGGGGTTTTTATTTGCGGTGACTGTGGCATGATTGCCGCCAGCGCCATGACGCGATGGCTATTGATTGAAAGGAGCAAGACCCTATGACCGATCTGAATGAATTAACTGCCGAAGAGCGCCATGTCATTATCGACAAAGGCACTGAGCGACCTTTTACGGGCGAATATGATGAATTTTTTGAGGGTGGACTCTATGTCTGCCGGCAATGCGATGCGCCACTGTATCGATCTGAAGATAAGTTTCACTCTCACTGTGGCTGGCCCAGCTTTGACGATGAAATCCAAGGCGCCGTAAGGCGCGAAACAGACGCTGATGGCCGCCGGGTTGAAATCCTCTGCGCCAAATGTGATGGTCATCTTGGTCATGTGTTTACCGGCGAAGGGCTGACCGTGAAGAATATTCGCCATTGTGTGAACTCGGTGTCGATGAAGTTTGTCAGCAGTGAGGCGGAGAAATAGCAGGGCTTTTTAGCAACAGTAACATCGCAGGTCATATTCGACGCATATTCGACGCATAGGGGCGACCGAACGATGAAGCAGACCATGTGGCGGCGGCAAGCAGCCATGTGGGCATGTGCTCGGGGGCGCAAGAGTATCTGATATTGGGTCGTAACGAGCCTGCGCGGCAGCATCATCACAAAGCCTATCGAGGCGCATTAGGGCTTCCACTGCTTACTGTGATTAGTCATTAGCCGGTCCTGAATTGTCAATTTAGGCAGGCTCACAGTAAATCAAACAAGGCCCCGCCGTTTGGCGGATCACCGCGGGCGAGAAGCCCATAGTGATATGGCTTGCAGGGGGTCAGCCTAGGGCACAGCAGCCCGCCGTAAGACAACTTATATCGACTAACATTTATTTCAGGGGGTGGTGGTTGGTTGAAAGCGTGTTTTGCTTCGCCACAAAGCAATGGTCGGAATCAGAAACAGACCGCCGCTGATCAACGCCGCAATTGGCCCGCCGCCTTTGCCGCCTTCCAGCAGGTTAAAGACGACCATAGCGATCGTAACCTGAGCGGAATAGACCGCGGCCCAAGGCCACATGGCCGGTGACATTTTCCAGAAACCATAGGCACCGCCAGCATAAATTAGCCAGTGTAGGGGTTCCGTTGCCTTGGCCCACCAACCTACCAGGGTGTAGCCAAACCAGATTTCCTCCCAGCGCTCAAATGGCTTAGTAAAAATGTCAAATGGCATGTAAATAAAGGTCATATAGAGGCAAAAAAACCAGAGCAAATTCATCCACCAGGGACGTGGCTGCAGGAGCGCTTTTATCTTGTCTATCATGAGTTGTCTCTCCAGAGTGGCATTGAGTTTAGGCTAATATTGGGGGATTTTATCGACGCGGACCATCACCTCATTGCGCCGCAAAAACGGTGGCATGAACGGCGGGTTGTAACTCGCGCCAACGACCTTGCCCTGTGGTTGGATGCCGTTTTGTTCGAGGTGTTCCAATAGTATCGCCTGATGTTCGGCAAAGTTCTCATCTGTCCAGCGACCTGAATAGCGATGCACTGCCATCAATTGTGGTGGGATTGCCTGAATTGTGATGAGTGGGTTTGTGGGCTGCGGCACGCTTTGGCGGGTATATTCAGCGGGCACAATAAAGGCGATGGACCAACCCGTCGCATCTGATCGCTGACGCACGGGCGCGGTCATGGCGATAGACTCGCTCGCGCGGCCCTGCATTTGAGTGCCCGCGGCCATGCTGGTGGCAGTCACATTTTCGCCTGAGATATACTTGAACAGGCGTCTGAAACCAATACTTGCGGCTTCATTACGGTCGCTGGTCTCGGTGACGAGGGTTTCTGCCACAAGGTACGCAGCATATTGTCGGTATTCGACTTCGTCGAATTCAGCCATCACGGTGTAGGTGGGCTCTTCGATAGCCATGGTGCGGGCGGTAAAAAAAACCGCCAATAGCATTAATATTGTGGCGCTCGTCTTCATAATAATTTTCCTGCCCGCAAGGCAGCGGGAATGAATTTGGTCTCTGCGGAACCACCTAAATACCGATCTAGCGGATTCAACCCCCGCCAGCGCCGAGTTCGACAGTTCACGGCTGATTGCCTGTGGCAGCATCATGCCATTGGCGGCGATTAGCGTTGCTGGGCAATGGTTCCGAATCGCCGAAGATAGCCCGGACCCAGTGTCCGTCTGTGGGATTAGGTAAGAGAATATAGCGACTGCCAAACAGGTCTCTATCCTGTCGCATCAGAGCTTTGCGCGCCGCCACGCCGTCAACATAGTAGGCTCTGCTGAAGTCGTTGAGGTTGTCGCCCATCAGCAGCACCACGTTGCGGCTGTTAGCAATCTCTGCTTGCCGAATTTGTTTATTCGAGGAGTCCGTCAGGACGGTCAGGTGATCGTTGTCAGCATTGGGGAAGCCGTTTTCGGTCAGGTGATCCAGGGCGTACTGATAAGTGGGGTCGCCTTGATTGCGGCTTGTGACATAAAAGACCTCAACCTGATTGGCGGCGCAGAATTGAAGGAAATCCAGGGCGCCCGGTGCTGCTCGCACTCGGTTTTGTGGTATCCAGGCATCCCAGCGTTGGTCATCGAAGAAATCCTGGTCAGCTTTGAGCAACTGGGCCCAGTAGTCACGGGTATCCAAAATAGTATCGTCCATGTCGAGAATGACGGCCAGAGTTGGCTCGCCAGGCTGTCGACGATCAAGAGCCCCTTGAAGCTGCATTCGTGCCAAGTTGTAGGCCTGGTAATACAGCGCCTCATATTCAGCGGCAGTTTGTTTCCAGGCCACCGCCACGTCTAGGGCATTGGCTGATGCCGAGTCGGCCGCTTGGTGGGCGCAGCCGCTGAGGAGGGTCGCCAACACAAGGGCGCCGGCGCAAAGTCGTTGTTGGGGCTGCTTGAGTTGAGTCATGATCCACACTCTTCAGGTTAATGGTTTAGCGTCTGTGCGCAGCCGCCGCAAGACACTCGCCCGGCGATCTTCGCCATCATGGCACCATCCTGGGGCTAAGCAGAGATAACGGAGTCGGTCTCGCCAAGTTGTGGCGCGTCGGCAATCGCGCCAGAGTGCTGCGTATTCATGGGTGGCAACGGTCAGTGGATTCCGGCTTTCGACATTGTGGGTGAGGCCATAGACCGGCGGTTCATCGTCACGTTCGGCAGCAAAGGTCCCAAATAGTCGGTCCCAGATCACCAGCACCCCAGCGTGATTACGATCCAGATAGGTCAGGTTAGAGGCGTGATGTACCCGATGATGAGATGGCGTGTTGAATATCAGCTCAATCGGTGCAGGTAGGCGCCTCACCAGTTGCGTATGGACCCAGAATTGATAGATGAGATTAAGGCTGATCATCGTGAAAATCATCAACGCATCAAACCCCAGGAGTGGCAGCCAGAGCCAGAACAGGAATTTATGCAGCCGCTCGCCGACACCCTGGCGCAGGGCGGTACCCAAGTTGAGCCGGACGGAAGAATGATGGGGCACATGTCCGGCCCAAAATACGCGAACCTCGTGATTGGCACGATGAAACCAGTAATAGGTAAAATCATCCAAGAAGAAGAGCGTGACCCAGGCCCACCATTGCCGACCGACAAGATCCCGTAACGGACTGATCTCATGCAGCGCATAGAATGCCATAAAAGCTAAAATCTTTGGTAGGAACTCAGCGATCGCCGAGAACACCAGCATGGCGAATGACGTCAGCGTATCTGCTGCACTGTACAAGTGGCGCTGCAGCTGGCGAGACAAGCCGATCTCTATGACAATAGCCAGCGCGAATAATGGCGCAGCGAAGTTCACTAAGGTGTCTTGGGCCAACTGGCCGAGAACTTGATCAATGATCATTCGATTGATTGGTGCCTGTGATGGATCTCTCGGCGACTTTAGCACGATCAGCGCTACAGACAATCCTGTGGCAGATGGATGAAGCTGAAATATGAGGATAAGGGCGGGTACATTTTGACATCCACCCTGACCCTCCATTACCATGACGCCTGCTCGATAGGCGTGTAGTTACCAGCTCGTGATTTGATCAATTCGCGGCCCGTAGGCGGATAAAAAAGGGGTGTGGCGAGAAGCCAGGCGAGTTTTGACAGGTCTGATGGACCCCAATACCCGTATGAGAACCTGTAGTCAGTGAGACGAATAAAGCCCTGGGTGCTCCCAGAATATAAGGAAGCACGTTTAGAATGATGTTTGATGAAGGAATTAACCTATGAAACGCGTATTAGCCTTGTTGATGTTTATCCCCATGTTCGCCATCGCCGCCGAGCCACCCACGAAAGAGATTGTGTGTCGAGCTTGCCATGGTGCCGCTGGTGCCGCGCCATTGATGGATTTGTATCCCAAACTCAATGGCCAAAACAAAGGCTATCTGGTGAGTTCATTGAAGGCCTATAAAGCCGGCAGTCGACAAGGTGGTATGGCAGGAGTGATGAGCGCTCAGTCCATGAGTCTGTCTGACGCGGATATCGATGCCCTCGCAAGTTACTACAGCAGCCAGCCCTGATCCCTAAGGTTTGGGTCTCTTAGCTTATCGCTGAAGCAACCACCGGCCGCGTTATTCAGTCACACGGCCGGTGGTTATTTAACCTCCGAACATCCACGATTTTTGCTGTGTTAATACCTGCCTGAAGACGTCAGCTGCGGGCGGGCAAAGCGTGGGTGATCGCTTTACGTCACGTCGATAGTCGCAGGCTCGAGATTATGCTAGTTTTACTGGCGTTCACGGGCACCGTTAGTAGTCCAGCGGGATTCGTCATCGTTGGCGCAAGGGTCAATCAGGCAGCCTGTAAAATTGTGGTTCAATCGAAGGGAGTTAGGCATGGATCTGTCATACGGTAGCGAATACAGTGACTTCCGCGAGGAAGTTCGAGGTTTTATCGCGGCGCATCAAGATAAGTCGCCATCGCAAGCATCGATGCGTGGTGCCGAGGGGCTGGCGTGGCAGAAGTTACTGCTAGACAATGGCTATCACTCGCGAACAGTGCCCAAGGCTTATGGTGGATTCGGTGCCGAACCGGATATCCTCAAGTCCCGCATCATTTCTGAAGAATTTTCCGCCGCACAACTCAGTACCGGTCTGGGTGGTCAGGGTATTTCCATGTTGACCCCGGTGCTGCTGGAGATGGGTACTGAGGCGCAGAAACTGCAATTTATCAAACCAACCATTATGGGCGAGATGATATGGTGTCAGGGGTATTCGGAGCCGGGTGCTGGTAGTGATCTGGCGAGCCTAACCACTAAGGCAGAATTAGATGGCGATGACTGGGTGATTAATGGCCAGAAGATCTGGACCAGTACGGCTCAGCTCGCTGACTGGATATTCTGTCTGGTCCGCACCGAGCCGGAAGCGCCTAAACATCAGGGGATTTCTTTCCTGCTATTCAGCATGGATACGCCGGGTATTGAGATCCGGCCGCTGGTAGACATGACCGGTGATGCCAATTTCAACGAAGTCTTTTTCACCGATGTCCGAGTCCCGAAAGATCAGATTGTCGGCCGACGGGGCCAGGGCTGGCAGGTCGCGAATGCCATTCTGGGTCACGAGCGTGGCTCATTAGCGCCCCCAGATGCCGCCGAGAATCGCCTCAAGGGCATCATTAAACTGATGGAAACCGAGACCATCGACGGCCATCGAGTCATGGACAGTCCGGTCTTTCGCGATCGCCTGATGAAGTTGCAAGGGCAAGTGTTGGCAATGCGCTGCAACGACATGCGCTTGCTGTCGGCGAGAATCAACAAGGGCCAAGATGCGCGACTGGCCGGTATGATCGTCAAGCTCCAGGGCACTGAACTGCGGCACGAGCTGGAAGGGTTTGCTATTGATGTGCTGGGTGAAATTGGCCTCGCCTACGAAGACAATCCGTATCTGCGGGGTAATGGCTCTTGGCAATATCAGTATATGTACTTCCTGGGTTTGATCATTGGTGGCGGTACCTCCCAAATCCAAAAAAACATTATCGGTGAGCGTGGACTTGATTTGCCCCGTGAACCCAAAGTGGCAAAGGTCTAAGGAGCACTAACGATGGAATTTGGCTTATCTTCGGAACAAACCCTGTTGCAAGACACCGTCAATCGCTTTCTGGACGAACAGGCGCCGCTGGCGACAGTTCGACAAATTGCCGCCGCTGAAATAGATGACGGGGCCATCTGGAAAGGTCTGGCCGAACTGGGAATACCCGCATTACTCGTCCCCGAGCACTTGGGTGGCGTCGGCTTGGGTAGTCTGGATGCGGCTGTTGTTGCCGAGTCACTGGGTTACCATGCAACACCGGCGCCCTTCTTGGGTACAGCAGTGATGGCGCCTCTGGCCTTTATTCAAAGTGGCCAACAAGAGGCCCTTCTGGGGCCCATGGCGCAAGGCGACTACCGAGTCGGTATCGCGTTCGGGGAGGCGATTGGCGCGCGCAATGATGCGGGCACCACGGTCTCGTCGGGCAAACTGACGGGCAAAGCAATTTTTGCGCTGGATGCTGCAGCAGACGGCTATCTGGTGGCGACTCGTGAGAAGCATCTGTATTTTGTCGAAGCCACGGCGAAGGGCTTCAGTCGTCGGCTGCTGACGACTGTGGACAAGACACGTACGACGGTTGAGCTGGTGTTTGATGGTGCCGTCGCTGAGCTGGTGAGCCAAGACCCCGGAGTCTTTAATCAGGTGCTGGATGCGGGCCGAGTGATGCAAGCCGCTGACACGTTAGGTGCCGCTCAGTACGCCTTAGACCAGGCAGTGGACTACGCCAAGCAACGTAAGCAATTTGAACGAGTCATTGGCTCTTTTCAAGCGGTCAAACATATGTGTGCGGAAATGGCTGCGAGCCTTGAGCCCTGTCGTTCATTAGTTTGGTATGCGGGTCATGCCCTTGATCATATGCCTGAGGAGTCGCGAGTGACCGCCTGTCATGCGAAGGCACACCTAGCAGAAGTCGGTCGATTTGTGGCGAAAACAGCCACGGAAGTTCACGGCGGCATGGGCTTTACCGATCTTGTGGGATTGCATTACTGGTTTAAGCGTATTGGCGCCAATCGACAGTTATTAGGTTCGCCAGAGTTGGTGAGAGAAGAAGCCGCGCGTTTACAGGGTATGGTTGCCTGATTATTGATATTAGCTGGGTCAATGCTGGCTCAGCTGCCGTGATTTGCCAAGATATAGAGCATCTCAACACCGGAGTTAAGATACATGAGTGAAGTTCAACCAGAAAAACTCAATCGCCTGCAGGCCATTGAAGTGCTGACCGCATCGGGTGAGCCCTTTGAGCTGACTGACGGGCAAGTATGGGGGCGCGATTGTCGGATCTTTAAGAATGCGCCGGCCACGCTCCGTGACCTGTTTGATTCGACCCGCAGTGACGAGACGTTTTTGGTATACCAAGATGAACGTTACAGTTTTGAGGAAACATGGCAACGAACCAGCCAAATCGCGGCCATTCTGATGAATGATTACGGTGTTGCTAAGGGGGATCGGGTTGCGATTTCCATGCGCAATTATCCAGAATGGACCATGGCCTTTAATGCCATTACTTCTATTGGTGCGGTGGCTGTCGCGATGAATGCCCTGTGGCTCAGTCACGAGCTACAATATGGTCTTGAAAACAGTGGCAGTAAAGTACTGCTGGCTGATCAGGAGCGTGTCGATCGACTAGTCCCTATTCTGGATTCATTGGCAGTTTCGGTGATCGCTGTGCGACCCACCGAGGCATTGCCTGCCGGAGTCGCTGACTTGGCGCACTTGTTAGCGGCTTGCGCCGTCACGGACATGCCCCAGGTGCCTCTCGACCCGAATGATCCGGCGACGATTCTTTATACCTCCGGCTCGACAGGCTATCCAAAAGGCGCCGTGTCCTGTCATCGAAATATTATTACGGCTTTAATGTCCTGGGAGTTAGAAGGCCAGATTGCAGCGCTGATCAGCGGCGTGACCCCGCCAGTACCAGATTACCAAGCGGCGACGTTGTTGGGGGTGCCGCTGTTTCATGCGACGGGCCTGCTGGCGGTGCTAATGATGAGCTATCGAAGTCAACGTAAGATGATCTGTATGTACAAATGGGATGTCCAGGTTGCCATGGCGCTCATTGAGCAAGAGCGGGTTTCTTCGTTTGTGGCACCGGCCGCGATGACCGGTGATCTCGTGATCGCCGCGGGTCAATCGAATCGTGATTTGAGTACGCTGGCGACGGTTGGCGGTGGTGGTGCGCCGCGAGCGCCGGAACAGGTCAAACGTATTTCTCAGTCATTCGGTAAAGCCTTGCCGAACACAGGTTGGGGCATGACCGAGACTAATGCTATCGGAACCGGCATCAGCGGTGAAGACTATCTGGCTCATCCGGGTAGCTCCGGCCGGTGTTCCGCCGTGCTGGATATTCGTATCGTGAGTGAAGCCGGTAAAGTATTGCCAAACGGCACCCCAGGAGAGCTGCAAATTCGCGGTGCTTCGATTATCGAGGGCTATTGGCAGCGGCCCGATGCCAATGCCGAGACCTTTGTGGATGGCTGGCTACGAACCGGCGACGTCGCTTACGTTGATAGCGAAGGCTATGTCTATATCGTTGACCGCATTAAGGATCTGGTGATCCGTGGTGGCGAGAATATCGGTTGTGCCGAAGTCGAGGCGGGCTTGCTGGAGCATGCCAATATTCTGGAAGCTTCAGTTTATGCAGTTCCTGATGAGCGGCTCGGTGAAGAAGTAGGTGCGACGATTTATTGCAATCAGAGTCTGACCCAAGAGCAGGTAACCGAGTTTTTGATGGCGCGTATTGCCCGCTTTAAAATTCCACGTTATATCTATTTTAGTCCTGAACCGTTGCCAAGAATTGCCTCTGGAAAGATCGACAAGCGCCAATTACGCGAGATTGCCGTGAAACGAATTCAGTCGTGAAGATGAAAGGTTTTTCGCCGCTGACGGCCATGGCGATCGTTGTTGCTAATATGGTGGGCACGGGTATTTTCACCTCCCTCGGTTTTCAGCTGATGGATATCCGCTCGCCCTTTGTTATAACGATGCTGTGGCTGGTGGGTGGTGTGACGGCTTTGTGTGGTGCCTTAAGCTACGCAGAGCTAGCAGCACGCTTGCCGCGATCTGGCGGTGAATATAATTTTCTGGCTCGAACTTATCATCCATTGGCAGGCTTTATCTCCGGCTGGATCTCAGTCACCATCGGTTTCGCGGCGCCAACGGCGCTCGCCGCCATCACCTTTGCCGCTTATCTGTCCGCGACGATTGAAGGGATTCCGCGTACGGGTGTTGCCGTAGGTCTCGTCATTGTTTTGACCGTGATGCATTGTCTGTCTCGAGCAACGAGTGGTCGAATGCAGCGCGTGATGACAGTGTTGAAGGTTGGTTTGATTTTGCTGTTTTGCGCCCTTGTGGGTTTGTTTGCTGGCGATCCGCAGTCGATCTCGTTGATGCCCCAGGTCGGAGACGAAAAATTGTTGTTCAGCGGCGCCTTCGCCATATCGCTGATCTATGTCAATTATGCGTATACGGGCTGGAATGCAGCGACCTATATTGCTGGCGAAATTGACGATCCGCAGAGGAATCTGCCGCTGGTTCTGATTGGTGGCACCTTGATTGTGATGGCCTTGTATCTGCTGTTGAATATCAGTTTTTTATATGGCGCACCGATGGCTGCCATGGTTGGTAAAATAGAAATTGGCTTCGTGGTGGCTGACTATGCATTTGGTGAGCAAGCCGCAGGTATTATGGGCTTTGTCTTATCCCTGATGTTGATCTCTACCGTCAGCGCCATGACCTTGGCGGGGCCTCGAGTACTGCAAGTTATCGGTGAGGATTTCTCGGCTTTCAGGTTCCTCGCGGGTGTGCGCAACGGGGTTCCTGTTAAGGCGATTCTATTTCAGTCGTCTTTGGCTATCCTGTTTATTGTCACCGGGAGCTTCGAATCCATTTTAATTTTTTCCGGCTTTGTGTTGGGCATCAATACGCTGTTTGCTGTGTTGGGCGTCTATGTCCTGCGCTATCGAAAAATCGGCGAAGAAAGTCGTTATCGGACGTTCGGCTACCCACTGACGCCTGCCATCTATTTATCGGTTACGCTCTGGACGTTGATTTATATTCTCATCAATCGTCCTCAAGAGGGCTGGGTCGGGCTCGGTCTGATCCTGGCCGGATGTCTGGTTTATATTATAACAACCCGTGCTCAGTTTGGCGTGATAGTGGCGCAGGACAAGCAGGTTCCACCGTCGCTATGATAACTGTTTATACAGCAAAAAATATTCTGACTATGAATCCGTCTTGGCCAACCGCTACCGCCATTGCGGTTAAAGATGGGCGCATTGTCGAGGTCGGTAGTCTCGCGTCTCTGCAGCCTTGGCTTGAGCAACATCCACATCAAATAGATGCTCAATTCGAAGATTCAGTGATTATGCCGGGTCTGATTGATCCCCATCTACATCCTGTCATGGCCGCCGTGCTCTTGCCCATGCAGTTTATTACTGCCATGGAATGGCCCTTGCCTTGGGAGACAGTGCCGGCGACGGTCAGTCCGCAAGCCTACCAATCGATTCTCAGAGAGGCGGCGACAGAAGACGATTCAACGCCTTACTTCACCTGGGGTTATCACAAGATTTGGCATGGTGAAATGAGCCGGGCCCTGCTCGACGATATTTTCGGCTCGCGCCCCGCGGTAGTCTGGCAGCGGTCGTTCCATGAAGTGTACTTGAATAGCGCCATGATGGCGTTGTTGGAAATTGATATAGAGGCGATACGCGGCCGCCATCAGATAGATGTGGATCGGGGGCATTTTTATGAAGTGGGGTTAAGCTACGCCATTAATAAGTTGAATCGCATTATCATGGCGCCTGAGTGGATTTTGGCTGGTCTAGCGCGCCTGAAACAGTTAGTTCAGTTTGGTGGTCACACAACCGTAGGTGATATGGCCGTGGGTATTTTCGACTTCGAGATGGAGTGGCAATTATGTCAGCAGGTATTTGAACGACCTGATAATCCGTTTCGAGTGGTCAGTGTCGCCCACGCGAATGGAACGGGCGTCAGGCAGGACGATCTGGCGACGACGGTCGAATTTGTTAGGAACCTGCCGGCGCGTAACACAGCACATTTTGAGTTTGGTCAGCGGATCAAGTTGTTTACCGATGGCGCATTTTTTTCACAATTGGCGATGATGCAAAGCC
>JABBAY010000157.1 GCA_018607725.1 K189A clade bacterium | reverse complement strand
ACTTTACAGACGAAGATCCACCGTTAGCATCAACTGACTTGAGCTATGATGGATATACGCACAACCCGTTTGGTCGTATGATCAAGGTTGGCTTTGTTTACACGCCAGAGTTTGGTTTGTAAACCACTGCTTATAAAGTAGTATGAAGAAGGGTCGCCCGAATAGGGTCGGCCCTTTTTTTTGCTTGAGCGTTATGTCGGCAAGACAAATATGATGGGCTTTTCTGCATCGGTGATGACGGCTAGTAGTACCAATAGCCCGCGGTGGCGAAGTCGTTGAGTTGAGAGGCGATCGGGCTGGTTGCGTCGCTAACAGTTAACCTAAGGGGTAATTTTTCCCGCGCTGCCGTGATAAGGCTTGCTTAAAGATCTAGGATTAAGATTATAGAGCGCGGGTATGCAAGTCTGCTGGGAGGCTGAAGCTTGAACTTAATGCGCGTTATCAGACCTGGGTTTCTACATATTATTTCCCGAAAACCTCACCAGTGAATGAGTCTATGGTCGTGAAAGACTCGACACTGGCCCGCTTAAGGCGAGTCAGTTGTTTAACGGGTTTGCCAATGGCAATCATGGCGGCGACCGCCACATGTTCTGGCAGGTCCAGCAGTTGTTTGGCTTGGGGTTCCTGATTCGCCAAGAATGTTGTCAAAACTCCACCCAGGCCTTCATTGCGGGCGGCTGTAATAATATTCCAGGCGAAAGGATAGATTGAGGCGCCAGAGATGAGGCCTACTCGATCCAAATCTTTGTCCATGGATGACACGACGGTAAGATCGACGCAGATGACCAGCAACACAGGTGCGTGCTCGAGCTCGTCCACTAATGGGAAGTTACTGGATGTGGCGTCTATAGTCGCTTGATCTACTTGGCTTGGCACCACAGTGTTAAAGGGCGTCTCGCCGGCCATAGCCTGGGCTTTGTATTGCCTAATCGTCGGTGCCATGATTTCACGCAAGGCCTGGCGTCGAGCCGTATTCTTGATCACCAGGACTTTCCAGCCTTGACGGTTACCGCCGCTGGGGGCGAAACGTGCGTTATCCAACAGTCTGTAGAGGGTTTCGTCGCTGACCAAGTCGTCGGTATATTGCCGCGCCGCGAATGTAGTGCGCATGACATCGTAGTGTTCCATAAAGCGTTCCTGAAGGTAGTTGGCTAAATAAAGGGTTACCATAAACGCTGGCGCTTGTTCAGCCTAGTTAAGGGGGACATATTTTTGAACTCAACCAGTTATCTTCGGGCCCAATAGCTGCCAACGAGCTAAAGCAATGAGTCAGGAGCGGAGTCACCGGTCCTGTTTCGGATCGCCGGTATTCTGTCAATAAATCGTGCCGGGCAATTGGCTTGGAATGCTCGTAAGATAATGCTTCTGGCCTGAGCCTATGGGTTATTAACCCCATGACTGTTCGGGAAAACGTCACAGGCGAGTCTGAGTGCTCGCGCAACCCAATCAGGTACTTATTATGTTGAAGAAAGGCGATATTGCGCCAGACTTTTCCTTAAAAGACGAATCCGGCAATACTGTCACCCTTGATGGTCTGCTGGCTGGCGGTGCGGTGATTGTGTATTTTTATCCCGCTGACTTCACCATGGCCTGTACGGCCGAAGCCTGTAGTATTCGGGATATGCATGAGGAGATACTCAGTGCTGACCTACAGGTGGTGGGTATCAGCCCACAGTCTGAGCAGAGTCACAAAAAATTCAAGCAAGCGAACCAGCTACCGTTTCCGTTGTTATTTGATAAGGGGCGTCAAGCTATTCGCGCCTACGGCGTCGAGGGCCCTTTCGGTATTGGGGTTCGCCGGGCGACCTTCTTGATTGGTCAGGACAAAATTGTGCAGGACCTGGTCGTTGCTGATTTATTCGTCGGCACCCATGTGAAATTTATTCAACAGTTGATTGACCGGGCCGGTGCTGGCTGATGTCAGGGCTAGTTATTGGCGTGCGGCCGGTGTGCACATCAGGGCTAAGACCTGAATTGCTGGCGCAGGCAGCCATGGAAGAGGGTCGAAGGCGGGGGGCTTGAATACTGGTCCTGAGAAGGCCGTCAGGGGCAGCGGGGTTATAGACGGCTGAAGCCGCGGGGAGGGACGCCAGGCATGCGATTAAGCATGCTGGCGAGTAAGCACCACAACTAGTACTGGAATTCCGGCAAATTAACCACTAAACCGTCGATTGCATCGGTCACCTGAATCTGACAAGACAGACGTGAATTCGGCTCACGATCAGGATTCAGGTCAAGCATTGACTCTTCCTGTGCAGTTGCTGCTGCCAACTTACCGATCCAGGCATCATCAACGATGACATGGCAAGTGGCGCAGGAGCATTCACCACCGCAATCAGCGTCGATACCAGCGACCATGTTGTCGAGAGCCGCATTCATGACCGTAGAGCCATTGACTGCTTCAACAACGATCTCGTTGCCGTCGTGTTGGATGAACTTGATTTTCGCCATTGTAAGCTCCTTGGTGGTTATCATGGTGCAAGATATCAAAAAACGACCCCTTTATAAACAGGTCGTCGGTTATGTAAAAGGTGAAATCAGGCCAACTTCAGATAAATCGGTGACGCGCTTTGCAAACCCGGCAAAACGCGGCCGGGTGCAGGTTCAGGCCGGCGTCTAAGTCATCTTTCCAAAGCAGTCTCGGAGTTCCCCGATAAAGGCCTCAGGTTGTTCTAAAGCGGCGAAATGCCCGCCTTTTTGCAACACATTGAAGTGAACCAGGTTGGTGAAGCGTTTCTTTGCCCAGCGTTCCGACGTTTTGAAAATCTCTTTAGGGAAAATGCTGCAGCCGACTGGCAGGTTGATGGGGTCGTTACCGGTTCTGCCGAAGCTCTCCCAGTAGATCCTTGCCGAGGAGGCGCCCGCATCGGGTAGCCAGTAAAGCATAACGTTGTCCAACAACTCATCACGGCTGATGACGTTCTCAGGATGCCCGTCGCAGTCAGTCCACTGGTAGAATTTCTCGATAATCCAGGCAGCTTGGCCAATGGGCGAGTCAGCCAACCCATAGCCCAGAGTTTGCGGTCGGGTAGCTTGTTGCTTGGAATAGCCGGAGTCGTGATCCTGGTAAAATTTGAGGCCGGCCAGGGTGGATTTCTCCAGTTCGCTCAGGTCGTTCATGGTCTCGGGGTCAGGTGGAACGATGGGCATGGTGATGTGGATACCCTGGCAGTTGCCGAGGTTCTGTGCGCCGATCATGCTAGTGACGATAGCGCCCCAGTCGCCACCCTGGGCGAGATAATGGTCATATCCCAGACGGACCATTAGGGTATTCCAGGCGGTGGCAATCTTGGCGATATCCCAGCCAGGTGTGGTGGGTTTACCGGAAAAACCAAATCCCGGCAGTGTCGGGCAAACCAGGTGGAATGCCTCGTCTGCACTGCCGCCGTGTTGAGTCGGATCAGTCAAAGGTGCGATGACTTTTTGAAATTCGACGATGGAACCTGGCCAGCCGTGGGTCAGGAGTAAGGGGCGAGCATTGGCGTGGGGTGAGCGGATATGTAGAAAATGAATATCAAGTCCGTCGAGTTCAGTGAGGAATCCGGGGGACATATTGAGCTTGGCCTGACGCGCCGGCCAGTCGTAGTGATGTAGCCAATAATCCTGTATTTCTTGCATATAGGCTAAGGGAATGCCCTGGCTCCAGTCGTCGGGGGTCTCCTTGTCAGGCCAGCGGGTTAGCGCCAGGCGAGTTTTCAAATCAGCAATTTGCTGAGCCGGAATATCGATAGTAAAGGGTCTGATATCGCTCATTGTGGTCTATTGATCCTCTTCCATAGTAACTACAATTTTGCCGATGGCTTTACGATTTAGCATTTTCATTAGGGCGCTGCCAGCTTTCTTGAGTGGTAGCGTCTCGCCAGCCGTCGGGTTGATTCTACCTGTTGAGATCCATTCCAGTAATGTAGTCATGACTGGCCGAGATTGATTGGGATTCGCCGCCAGGTAACCACCCCAGTTGACGCCGATGATTGAACAACGTTTGAGCAATGCCAGGTTGAGGGGCACCTTAGGGATATCGCCAGTAGCAAAACCCACGACCAAAAATCGACCGTCAGGACTTAGTGAGCGTAGCGCAGGTTCAGCATAGGCACCCCCGACCGGGTCATAGACGACATTTAAGGGTCGACCATCGAGAATCTTCTGCAAATCTTTGCGCCAATCCTCCTTGCTGTAGTCGAGCACATGATCAGCGCCCAGCGCCAGGCACGCATCGCGTTTCTTCTTGGTAGAGGCGGCGGCGATCACTTCGGCGCCGAGGGCGCGGGCTATGTCAATCGCCGCGACCCCAACACCACCGCTGGCGCCGAGAATCAGTACGATTTCCTTTGGTTTGACTTTCCCGCAGTAGATGAGTCCGTGGTAGGCAGTGCAATAATTCACCAGAAAGCTGGCGGCACTCTCATATGACAGCGCCTCAGGTATCGCCGTACAGGACTTCTCATCCAGACAAATGAGCTCGGCTAGACCGCCATTGCGGGGCATGGCCAAAATGCGCTGGCCAACCCGCAGGTGTTTGACCTTGTTGCCGGTCTTCTCGACCACGCCGGATATCTCATTGCCGGGAATAAAGGGTAACGCCGGTTTAATTTGATACAAGCCTGCGACGGTCAAAGCGTCCACATACCCCAGTCCCGTCGCCTTAATTCTAATCAGAACCTCGTTGGGTGCCGGTACCGGATCATCGAGTTGACTGATGGTTAGTTTGGCTGGAGACTTGAATTCTTGGCAGACAATAGCTCGCATGGCGCTTTCTCAGATACTTGAAGGCAGAATATACCACAGTCAGATTTCTGGCAAAGATGCCAATTGCTACATAATTGACATATCATCAAATTTTATCATTTGGGTCAGGTGCAATGCAGGCGATAAAGTCAAAATTGTCGGTACCAGCCACAGCTAGCGATATCCTGAAGAATGCTCGGGGTTTGAAGCGCTGGTTGAACTCCAAATCTAACGACATTGAGATGACTCGATGCCTTGGCCCTAGCGTGGTTGAGCTGTTAACAGCCGCGGGTGTTTTTCGAATGAATATGCCGGTGAGTTGGGGGGGGCCTGAAATCAGCTCGCCAGAACAGGTACAGATTATTGAGGAGATTTCACGGGGTGATGCTTCTGCGGGCTGGTGCGCCATGATAGGCAGCGATTCCGGGCTATATTCCGGTTATCTGCCTGAGAATATTGCCCGCGATCTCTATCCCCATCTTGACATGATACAGGCCGGTTGGGTTTATCCGGTAGGGCGCGCAGAGGAGGTCGAAGGCGGTTACAAAGTCTCTGGTAACTGGCAGTTCTGCAGTGGTTCATCCCATGCAGATATGATCGTAGCGGGTTGCACTGTTTATCGAAATGGTGAGCCGTTAATTGATGCTAACGGACAACCTGAGTGGCGACTGATGCTGGCGTCGAAGGAATGCTGGGAAATTACAGATACCTGGCATACCACGGGTTTAAAGGGTACCGCGAGCAACGACTATTCAACTTTGGACAATAATTTAATGGTCCCTCGGGAGCACACCTTCAGCTTTTCTGAGCCAATCAGAGATGGGGCTCTGTGGCGCAAACCCGATGCGGTGTTGCGGAAAATGGTTGGCGTGCCGTTAGGCCTCGCTCGCCAGGCCATTGATGAGGCGCAATCTGTCCTGATGGAAAAAGGTCACAGATTGTCCGGTGTATCTTATAAGCAGGCTGCTACTGTGCAGGCCGGCATTGCTGAAGCAGAGATGATTCTTGGTGGTGCCAGGTCTTATGTCTATGCGTCGTTGGATACCCAATGGCAGCGATTGGTGAATAATGCGCCTTTAAGCGCTCAAGAGCGGGCTGATGTCTGGCTGTCCAGGCTCAATGCCTTCCAAGCTGCTCGCGACGTGACGCGAATGTTGTATGACCTGATCGGTGCCGATAGCATCTATACCTATCGCACGTCGTTGGACCGGGGCATGCGCGACGCACAAACCATGTGCCAGCACCTGGTGGGGCAGCGTAAGACTCTGGCTGATGTTGGAAGCCTCTTACTCGCCGTCGATCGCGAATTCCCGAGATCTATCATGCTCTAACCGGCAGGGATTATATTATGACAGTAGGTATTGGTGTTGGGCTCTCTCGATTTCCCTTTGCGGCTGCACAGGGCTATTGGGAATGGGTGCAGATGTGTGAGGAGTCAGCCGTAGACTCGATCTGGCAAACAGATCGACTGGTGTCGGCAGAACCCATGTTGGAGTGTTTGGCAGCGATGGCGGCGTTGGCAGGCGCTACCCGGCGAATTCGATTCGGTATGAACGTTGCGTCGATCGCCCTGCGTGATCCGCTGGTGACAGCTAAACAATGTGCCACGATTGATTTTTTGAGTCAGGGGCGGCTGGTGCCGGCTTTTGGTTTGGGTAGCGCACTGAGCATGGATTATAAAGCGACCGGTACCAACACGAGAAGGCGGGGTAAGAAGGCTGACGAAGCCCTTGAACTGGTCCGTCGCCTCTGGCATGAAGACAGCGTGGATTTCGATGGTGAATTTTTCCAGTACGACAAAGCCTGTATTTCACCGAAGCCCTATAGTGCGCATTTACCACTGTGGATTGGTGGTTCCAGTGAGGTTGCTATGCGTCGAGTCGCGCGTTATGGCACCGGTTGGATAGGCGGTCTAGATTCACCTGAGCAGGCGGGAATCATGGTGCGGGGGATCAAGTCGGCGTTACTCGAGACGGGCAGGCAAATCGATGATGATCATTATGGCGCGAGTTTTTCCTTTCGGTTTGGTCATGTCGGCGAGCCCGCAGCTCAGGGGGCGGTTAAAGCCTTGCAGCAACGTCTTGGCAAAGACCCTGCCCCCTTCCTCGTGATAGGGGATGCCGCGGCCATCGTGGCGCGAATCCAGGCCTATATTCAGGCGGGCTGCTCGAAATTCGTGTTGTTGCCAATAGCCAGTGATGATCGGGATGTGATGATGCAGACTCAGCGTTTGATTGATGAGGTATTGCCAGCATTTTAGCCCATTGTTAGTCTAACACGTTGAGTACAGTGGCTTGAGTCCGGAAATATGCGCTCTTAGGCGCCGCCATCAGCAGGGTCGAGCGGTCGTAATTCCACCGCGATAGACTGCGTTCGGTCAGTCATATAGCTGATGATACCGTCTTCCCAAGTATACTTTGAATTCATCAGTTAGTTCAGAGTAAGAGTTTCCCCCGGGTCGGGCACGGCAACATAGGCGCGGCGTTGGCCGTCACGTTCCACGCTAATGCGCGGATTCGCCACCAGTCGTTGGTACCAACCGGCATCGGCGCTGGCGCGAAGATATTGATAGCCTGCAGCATCGACGATCCACAGACGGTTTTTTTTGGGCCTGACCACCGGCATGCATGGATTCAAGAATAACGACCTCCACGCGCTCTGACGCGACATACGGCAGGCCGATCACGGCGATGGCAACTAAGCCGAGGCTGATGACAGCCCGATGAATGTGAGGAGTTAAAGATGCGCTTAGCTCTAACCTAGGATGCTGAGCAAGTGTGACGGATAGGGTTGCGGAGAGTGGAACGCGTGATCGGCCGTAAAGCGGCCAATCGATGGCGTTTAACCGGCGCCAGAGGTTACTGTTCGCTGCGAGATGGTTAGCCAAGAAGTTCTGTCCGATAATGATAACGAGGTAACTTGTGCTGGGGCAGTTAAGGCGCAAGAGTGACTATGACATCGACTTGGTGGGAGTTAAATAGGCATGAATGAAGCACGGCCGCCGGTAAAAAAGACCGGCATTTTCTATACCAAGGCACCACCGGGCGTGGTGGTGATGTGGCGTGACGAAGTGATGCAGCGTTATGCATCTGTAGACGAGTTAGTGGAGACTCACGTCAAGGGCATAGCTGCCCTTGAACGAGAGATGGAACGGGTTCTAGAGGCGCAGTATCGTCCAGATCACGACTGACATAGCTCGTCGGATCGATTAGTTTAACCCGTAAACAAGTCGCAGAGATCAGGTTCTGGATCGAAGAGGCTGCCTGCTGACGAATGTCTTGCACCCTAAGGTCCGTCGCAATGTCGACCCGGCGGCCGGCGGTTTGTTGAATCCAGTGTTCAAGCATGGAGTCAAACCCCGTAGACAGCGCAGTCTTATCATCATACTCACGTACGAAGGGTTCACTGTTATAGGAATCGAGGTAGACTTCCAGGCGGTGAAGGGTCATGGCATTTCTCCTGACATTGTTGTTCGACAACTGAGGGGTCATTAAACTTGGTGTTGAGGCAGGAAAATGTGCTGATTGTCACAAAACGTGAAACCGGCTGACCGTCAGGTGTTCGTGGTCCAATGAGGATCAAGGGTGCCTGGCTTCGAAGCAATTGCTGTTAACGAGGTACATGTGAATGCACGAATTGATTGATGCCAAGGCTCATGGCTGGGATCCAGAGGGTCTCCAAATTGTGATCGATTTCGCACAAAGCGCCGGTAGTGCGCAGTTGATGATCAAGCATGCTGCTGGTCTGTTAATGGATGTGCAATTTGAGGCGCAGCCGGTGGATGTATTTGCCGTGCAAAAAGGTCTCGTGGCGATTCTGATTGGGATGGCGCAGGAAAAGGGTTTCCTGGAAATTTATGATCATATTAATCACCATCTAGAACCAGAGTGGACTCAGCTATCGCCTTGGGATGAAGCAAAGTTAAATGTCGAAACGCTATTAACCATGACCACGGGCATGGACGATGCGCTAGGTTTGCTTGGCGAGATCAATAAGACCTGGCGGTACAATAATGTTGCCTATGGCTACCTCAAACAGTTGTTGGAGCAGTCGACGGGCAAGACCTTGTCGGTGTTGACTGACGAGTGGTTGTTGCAGCCCCTGGGTATGAGCCAGACTCGATGGCTGGCGCGAGACCAGGTATTGCCAGACGGAACCCCCATGACCGGCCTGGCCTCGACGGCTGCCGATCTTGTCATGCTGGGAGATATGATACTGAATCGAGGTCGAGTCGCAGGCGAGACGATTTTCGGTGATGCCTATTACCTCGACGATCTGATCAAGCCAGGGTCGGCGATGAACCCAGCCTGGGGCTGGTTTTGGTGGAACAACAATCAGTCACACTTTATGTTGCCTGGCAGTGATAAGACTTATGCGGGGGCGCCACTGCCTGATGCGCCCCAAGACCTGTTTTCAGCCCGCGGTGCCTTCGGTAACTTTCTGACGATTGTGCCGAGCCTCAATATTGTTGTCGCGAGAACGACAAGTCCCTCATCTGCCAACAGCTCACAGAAGAATTTTGAGAGAGAGTTCTGGCGGCAGCTGATGGCAGCCAGAAGCTAGGTTGATGTTTGGCTGTCGTCCCGTGGTGCGCGCACTCGAATCACACCTTCCTGCAGGGCGGATGCGACGAGCTTGCCTGCGCGAGTGTAGAAAGCACCGCGGTTAAACCCCCGACCAGCGCCCGCTTGAGTGGTGTCCTTGATGTAGACCAGCCAGTCGTTGACATCCACATCGTGATGAAGCCAGAGGGCATGATCCAGACTCGCCACCTGCAGTTGATTTTGTTGTACATCACGGCGGTGCGGAAGTACCGCCGTGGATACCAGACTCATGTCCGAGGCGTAGGTCAACAAATAACGGTGCAGACTCTGGACATCCGGTACTTTGGCTTGATATCTGATCCAGATCGGTTGGCTAGTATCGTCTTCAACCGGTCGACCTCGTTGAAATACTGAACGAACTTCAAAGGGCCGTTCGCGCTGAGTCCATTGCGGGTTCGGGTCATTGGGCTTGGTGGCGATGTCGCGATCGTCGACGAGACTTTCCGGCTCGGGTATATCCTGCATGTCAATCTGGTGCTCGAGGCCTGGCTCTTGAGTATGGAATGAGGTGTCCATACTGAAGATGGCCTCACCGTTTTGGATGGCCTTGATACGTCGCGTGGTAAAGCTCTTGCCATCCCGAATTGACTCAACTTGATAAATGACCGGGATGTCGGCGCGACCAGGTCGCAGGAAATAGCCGTGCAGCGAATGGCAGTGTCTGTCTGGTGCAACAGTGTTAGACGCGGCCACCAATGCTTGGGCGAGCACTTGGCCACCAAACAGACGCGCACCAAAGCGGGCCTCGTTCTGGCCGCGCCAGATCCGAGTATCAATGCGCTCCAGTTGGAGCAACTGCAGCAGTTCTGCCGCGCGGTCAGAGGATTCCAGGGGCGAGGTCATCAGGCCGCGATGGGGTTCGGCGTTGAGTTGACGCTGATGGTTTCGTTCTCGACCCGCACCGGATAAGTTTTAATGCCCTCATAGGCTGGTGGGGAGAGCGCCGCGCCGTTGACGAGAGCGAACTCTGCGCCATGATAGGGGCAGGTAATACAGCCATCGTGCAGTGATCCGCCTTCCAGACTGAATTCCGCATGGCTGCACAAGTAAGCAATAGCATAGTACTGACCCTGATGCTGGATCAGCAGGATTTCCTCGCCATCAAGTTCGACAAATAGTTGACCGCCCTCTACCAATTCCGAGGTCGCAGCGACCACGTAGAATCCTTCTGCCATTTTGAATCACTCTTTAAAATGCAGTTAACGGGTCTTCGATATTCCGTCGACCCGCGTTCCTTGCTAGCTATTGGTTAAGCGGTACGCTGGTCTGGCAGCTGGTAATGCTCGGCTTCCAGCTGCGCTCTGATGGTCTTCTTGTCAATTTTTCCGGTTGAGGTCATCGGGATCTGTTTGACGAAGATAACATCATCAGGTAGCTGCCATTTTGCGAATACCTCGGCGCAATGCTCGAGGATCAATTCTGGCGTAACATTCGAGCCCTCTACCAAAATGACGAGCGCGACAGGTCGTTCGTCCCACTTTGGGTGCGGTTGGGCGACGACCGCTGCTTGGGCTACGCCGTCGAGGGCGACAATATGGTTTTCAAGGTCTACCGAAGAAATCCACTCCCCGCCAGATTTGATCAAGTCCTTGGATCGATCGGCGATAATCAGATATTCCTCGGCATCAATTTTGGCAACATCGCCGGTGACCAGCCAGCCATTGTGAAATTTTTCAGGTTGCGGGTCATTAAAGTACTCGGCCGCGATCCAGGGACCGCGAATCAATAACTCGCCGACGGAGTCGCCATCGTGGGGTAGAGGGTTCCAGTTCTCGTCGAAGATCTCAATTTCAAGACCCGGCATCGCCAGGCCCGCTTTGGCAATATTGTCAAATTGCTGGTCCTCAGTCAGCTTCAGGTGCGAACGTTTCGCAACCTTGCGTGACAGAGTGCCCAGAGGATTGGTTTCAGTCATGCCCCAGCCCTGGACCATCTCTACGCCATATTGTTCCCAGTACCAACGCATCATCGAGACCGGAGGCGCTGAGCCGCCGCAGGTTAAACGTGATAGCTGACTCAGATCATACTTGCCATTCTTGTCGGCATCGAGCAGGGCACGAATCCCTTGCCAGATAGTTGGCACGCCAGCGGAGATGGTCACCTCCTCATCAACCATCAGTTGTAGGAGTTTGTCGGCAGTCATGTATTTGTGTGGCAAGACCTGTTTGCAGCCCAGCATGGAGGCGGAGAATGGCAGCCCCCAGCCCATGGCATGAAACATGGGGACGATCCCACAGAGTGAGTCCAATGCTGTGAGCCCCATGGAGTCAGTCATGGACTGAGTCATTGTATGCAAGTAGGTGGAGCGATGGGTGTACATGACGCCCTTAGGCTTGCCGGTGGTGCCGCTGGTGTAGCACAGGCCCATGGGGGCCGTCTCTTCAATCTCAGGCCAGTCATAGACCGGCGAATGACCCTGAATAAAGTCTTCATAGTCAATGCAATTGGGGAAGCTTGATTCGCCCCCCTCGCCATGACGACAAATAATTAGTAGCTCCACGCTGGGTATCTTGCCGACCAAGGGTTCGAGTAATGGCAGAAGGTCTTCATCGGCGAAAATAACGCGGCTGTTGGCGTGATTGATAATATATTCAAGATCCACAGGTGAAAGTCGAATGTTCAAGGTATGCAGCACTGCGCCCATGGACGGTACACCCTGGTAGAGCTCGAGGTGGCGATAGTTGTTCCACATAAAGCTCGCGACCCGGTCGCCAATCTGAATGCCGTGAGCCTGCAGTGCCCCCGCAACCTGGTTTGCATGATCCCAGGTGGTCTTGAGAGTCTGTCGATGAGTGCCGTTGGCTTGGAGCGTGACCACCTCTTCATTGGGATCTAGCTTCGCGCCCCGGCCTAGGATCCTGGACATGATGAGTGGCGTATTTTGCATGGTCATGATGGTGCTCCTAGAATTCATTTAGCGTGCTGCATAGGGCGGATCCCGCCGCAGATATACGACGAAAGGCGCTAGGATAGCGGAAACTGAGAGGATTATAAATCATCGCGGTATTCACTGTGATGCTGAGGCTGGAGCTTCAGGGGTGAATACTGTGCCAGAGTCCAAGAGATTGGGTAATGGCTAGTGTTGCCGGTTTGGAACCGTTATATTCGATTTTTGTGTTTGGGTGTCATGAATGAAGCAAGCAGTCATCAACGAGTCCACGACTGATAGGAATGCAAGCCGGTTACGCTGGTCGGTGATCAGCGCATATGGGGCGCCAGGCGTGGGTGCTGGCTATATGTATCTCTTGATAGGCCTCTACATTATGAAGTTTTCCACCGACGTGTTGCTGATTGCACCGGCGGTGATGGGTACAATTTTTGGTATCTCACGGGTCTGGGATGCAATTTCTGATCCATTGGTCGGCTATATGAGCGACCGCACCCGGCATTCCTTGGGCCGTCGCCGATTATGGTTGTTACTAAGTATAGTGCCCATCTCGGGAACTTTTATCATGGTCTTCTCGCCGCCTGCCAGCCTCCATGGCACCGAGTTGATTGCCTGGATGGCCGTCGGTGTGATTGGGTTTTATTCAGCAGCGACGATTTTTATCGTTCCGCATATGTCTCTTGGCGCCGAGTTAACACCAAATTACCATGAACGCAGCCGCCTTTACGGGTTGCGCCACGCGGCGTTTACGATTGGCTCGATACTGGCGCTGGTGAGCATGCAATTGTTGATCAACGCCGAGCGGGTCAGCGAGGCTGCTGTGCGGCAGACAGCTTTTGAACTTAGCGCGCTGGCGGCGCTGGTCACCGCTGGCCTGATTCTCTATGCGGTGGCTAAGCTTCGCGAGCGCCCGGATTATCAGGGTCGGGTCAATGCTAGCCCCTTTGGTGCCTTCAAAGATGTCTGGCGCAATCATCACGCTCGACTCGTCCTGGCAGTTTCGTTTATTGAGAACATCGGCAGCGCCGTGATTGGCATCCTGACCCTCTATGTTGCGCAATATGTGGTGGGGCGCCCGGAACTCGCAGCCTTGATTATCCTCAGCTACATGATTCCCTCAACATTGTCGGTGCCCTTGTGGATCCCACTATCCCGCCGCTTCGGCAAGATTCGATTGTGGATGTTCTCCATGATGCTGACCGGCGTTTCCTTTGGCGGCATGTTCAGTCTGCCCTGGCTCGAACCGGATATTCGTCTGGTGGTGATATTTGGTCTCGCGGTATTTGCGGGCCTCGCTGCAGGCTGTGGCGGAACCATCGCCCCCTCGGTGCAGAGCGACATTATTGATTACGATGAGTATATGACGGGCGAGCGCAAGGAGGGTTCTTACTTTGCGGCCTTTAATTTTGTCCATAAGAGTGCAACCGGTGTGATGATCCTGATCACAGGCTACGTTTTGCAATTCTCCGGATTTGTGCCCAATCAGTTGCAAACCATGAACGTACAAGTGTCCATGGTATTTCTCTACGGGCTTTTACCGTTGATTTGCTACTGCATAGGTGCTGCGTTATTTTCCCGTTTTACGCTGGATGAGGCAACGCACCAACAGATGCGAGACGAGATGGATGCCCGCCGCTAGGGCATATAACTGAGTTTGCGTGCACCGCAATTCATAGCAGGTTGGTCTTCAAGCGCAAGTTGATGCGTCGATGGTGATGTAATGCCTCGATGCTGAAGATCAACAGTGCGACCCAAATGCAGGCAAAGGTGATCAGGCGCTCAATGCCGAAGGCCTCGTTGAAAATAACGACGGCGATCACCAGTGTCAGGCTGGGGGCAAGATATTGAAACATCCCTGCAGCCGTCAGAGACAGGCGACCCACCGCCGCCGCAAAGCACAGCAGGGGAAAAGAAGTCACGACGCCGCCGAGCATCAGCAAGACATCGGTGGAACGATCGACATGAGCAAAACTCACGGCCCCTTGGCTGTAGAACCAGGCGAGGCAAGCCAGCGCCGGGGGCAGCATCATCAGGGTTTCGATCGCGAGTCCACCCACAGGGTGGAGTTGCAGGGTTTTACGAATCAGGCCGTAAAAACCGAAGCTGAAGGCCAGCGCCAGTGAAACCCAAGGCAGTGCGCCGAGGGTAAATACCTGAAAGCCGATGCCTAGCGCGGCGATGCTGATCGCAATCCATTGCAGCGGGCGGAGATATTCGCGCAAAAAGAGCATGCCAAGAAAGACGTTAACTAAGGGATTGATAAAGTAACCTAGGCTGGCCTCAACAATATTGTTACTGATGATGGCATCAATAAAAATCAGCCAATTAATCGATAAGAGTATCGCTGTTACCAGGCACAAGCCGAGTTGGCGTCGCGTTACCCGTAATACCGCCAACTGGCCTGTATAAGCCAGGATGCCGAGGAGCAGAAAGACTGACCAAATGACCCGGTGACATAGAATTTCTACTGGCGAGACGTGGCTCAGCAGTTTGAAGTAGATTGGGGCGACACCCCAGAACCCATAGGCTGCCAGGGCAAAATAGGCGCCGTGCATTGTGCGCTGGTCAAACATGTTGGTCGCCTATGAAAGAGTCGGCACTGTAAGGCGGCGCTGGCAGTTTGGCAAGGTCTGAGTGGATTCGCGCGGGTTAAATATGCGCCGCCGCCACGTGGGTTGGTACGCTCGTTATCAACGTCTGTCTACTGCTCAGCTGCGTGGCCGTTAATGTCGAGGTGGCCAGGCAAAGGCTCGGTATTGGGGTCATAAGGTCAGGTCAACCACCAAAATTTCCCCTGAGGCATTCACCGGCCGCTTCAGCCACTTGCCTTCAACCCGTGCTTGGTCGCCATAAATTTTCTGGCAGCGCTGGGCAAGGTCGGTAAATGGTGAACGACAGGGGTCGGCAATGATCACTTGGGAGACGCCCGCCTTTTTAGCGCGCTTGATCAAGTTGAACAGCATGCCAGACATTTCTTCCCAAAAACAAATGTCAGCACCAATGATGATATCAAAGTCCTGTAATTTCGCGGTCGTCAGTTGCTGGAAAGTCATTTTTTTGCCTTCAACGCAGACGCCGTTTTGTTCAGCGTGTAATTGCATATAGGGCAGAACATTTTCGTCAGCGTCGATACCAGTCACTTGCGCATCGAATTGTCGTGCACAGTAGATGCCCAGCAGACCCCAGCCACAACCTATTTCCAGGACCCTTAGATTTTTTTTCAGGGGGTGCTTTTTCAGGTAGTCCATAATCAGGAAGCTGGAGTTCCAGAATTTGTTACCGTGAATGTCGGCCACGTAACCCTCGCGCTTCAGGCGGCGGATTTCCTTGTGGTTCGAGTTGAGTATCTTTAAGCCGAACGCGGTTCGCTGATTGCGGATAGTCATAGGGAGGTTACAGGGATCGTTAAAAGCGTCTAGTCTAACAGTCGGCTACGACTGACGAAACTCCTTTGCCGATGGGTAACCTTTTGTATTAAATAAAGGCGTTGTATAGTCACTGTTCAGCTGCGGTGTTGTCATCCACATTGAGCTGCGGAACAAGCCTGAGCCGTCTCACACAGCCTCGACGAGAAAATATCATGATCCCATCTTTAAAGCGCACATTGCCGCTGACGTTATTGACATCCCTCTTGGCGGTCTCGGCTATCGCAGGGTCGCGCGTCGCTACGTCGGGCGTCGCTATGTCGGGCGTCGCTA
>JABBAY010000177.1 GCA_018607725.1 K189A clade bacterium | reverse complement strand
GCTTTGTTAGCCCCTTTGTTAGAACGTTTGCCAGGCCCTTTGCAACAGCTTTTGCAGCAACCTTTGCAGTACGCCTGACGAACAGCCATAAAGTTTTCACAGTATGCTCGATATCGTTTAGGCTGCGTGGCATGCCTGTGTTGTCGTCAAATGCTTGGCTCATTACAGACTGTATTACAAGATTTAATGTTGGGGCCGCAGGTCACCTTGTGTCGACAATCTCACTTGCGATGGTTGCAATGAGAGAATCTTGAGGTGCACAGTGCAGCCACGCACTTAAGGAGTACGCTAGATGACTAAAAGCATTGATTTCTATTGGGATCTGGGCAGCACGAATACCTATTTTGCACTCAAACTGATCCTGCCTTTGGCGGCTCGGTATGACGCGCAGATCAATTGGCATGCCTTTAATCTTGGTCATGTGTTTCAGTCGAATCGTTACGTGCTGATGGATGAGCCCAAAGCCAAGCTACGCAACCGCCGGGATGACCTGATGCGCTGGGCCAAGCGTTATGATCTGCCTTTCAGGATGCCGGATCAATTTCCGATCAAGACCAGTCGTGCATTGAAGGGGGCCATCGCCATGCGCCAGTGGGGTCTGGAGCAGGCATTTATCGAGGCGATTTTTTCAGCCTACTGGGAACAGAATATCGGCACCATCGGCGAGTACAGTGTGCTGCGTGGTATCGCGGAAGACTTGGGCGTTGATCCAACAGCCTTCGAGGTTGCTTGCGAAAGCCAAGTGGTGCGCGAGGCGCTAATCGAATCGTCAGATTCAGCCCTGGCTCGCGGCGTCTTCGGCGCCCCGTCGATTATGATTGACGACACGCTGTACTGGGGCAAAGACCGAATGGAGTTTGTCGAGGCTCAGCTTGCGGCTGCCGGCTAGGGCTTAGTGCTGTAGCTCAATGAAGCCGTCGCGGTTGGGCATTGGAATGTCGGCCAGGGTGCTGTTGCTAACAACGTCGCTGCGTTTGACGATACCGTTGAGATACAACACATAGGCAGTGGCCCCATAGACCTCGTCGACAGACAGCGACTTTTCTTCGTTGTAGGGCATAGCTCGCGCGATATAGTCATACAGCGTCGGCGCGTAAGGCCAATAGCTGCCAACGGTTTTGAGTGGCTGGGCCGTGGCTAAGGTACCGATGCCACCCGCCAGTTGATTGCCTGCGAGTTTGCCGTCTAGGCCGTGGCACGCCGCGCAACGCGCGTTAAAGACCTGCTCGCCTTGTTCGACGCTGGCTTGGCCTAGGGGCAATCCCGAACCGTTCCCTGAGACGATAGTCCCCTGATAGTCGGGTGCGAGCCGGCCGAGCCTGGGCTGCATGTTGTGGCCATCGAGCGCGGGTTGGGCGAGGGCGCTTGCCGACAGCGCCACCAAAACTATGCTTGTTGTTGCGCATCGAGGTACGAACGTCTTATACGTAAACATTTTTAACCACTCCTGCGTTTGACACGTGCCAGCTTTGAATCCCGTTGTAGTGGTAAAAGCCCGCTGCTGAATAGCGTGCCAGTGCGACCGTGCGGGTAGGCTGGATATTGCCTTGAGTATCTGTCGCACGGCTTTGCAGAATGCTGCTTTGACCCACCCAGCGCCAGGGCAGGCGAAATCGCGTGAGCGCCATAGGTCGGGCATCCGATTGCAGCACAGCGGGCTCCCAGGTCACGCCGCCATCGGCGCTGATCTCGACACCTCGAATCGCCCCCGCGCCGGACCAGGCCAGACCGGAGACTTCATAAATACCTTTTCGGTTCAGGGTCATTTTGCCAGAAGGAGAGGTAATCAACGATTTGACCCCCATGGCCAGTGAAAACATCTCGGCCTGGCCATTGGCCAACAGGTCGGTGTACTTCGCGGTTTCATCCCGGGTATAGGCAGGCATCGCTTGGACCTTGAGGCTCTGTAACCATTTGACGCTGATATTGCCCTCACTGCCCGGCACGAACAAGCGCATGGGATAACCCTGAGCGGGTCGAAGGGGCTCACCATTCTGGTACAGGGCGACCATGACATTATCTAAGGCCAGGGCCATCGGCAGGCTGCGGGTCATACCCGCTGCATCGGCGCCCTCGGCAATGACCCAACGCGCGGCTGAATCGACCCCAGCCTCGTCGAGCAGATAGTGTAGTGGCACGCCAGTCCATTCGGCGCCTGAGACCAAGCCATTGAGGGAGCCTGCGGTCAAATCTAACGGTTGGTTAAGGGTGTTGCGAAAGCTATTGCCAGAGCACTCCAGAAAGTATTGATGGGTTTCCATCGGGTAGGCCAGCAGATCCTCGTAACTGAACTGGAGTTGCTGGCGGACATCACCAAAGATAGTGAGCGTATGCAGGGCTGGGTCGATAGCGGGTATACCACTGTGATGCCGTTCAAAATGCAGGCTATTAGGTGTGATGGTGCCATTGAGATCTTGCAACGGCGTGGATGATGAGCCGGCTGCCTGGCCGAGTGGATGGCCGCCGGTCTGTTCGCGCTTGAGTCGCGCGAAGGGCGACGGTTGGCCGTACTCACCTTGAGGTTCGCCAGCGTGGGTCATCCAGTCTTGGCTGGCCCTGGCGGGCACGACAAAGCTGCCCGCCAAACCCAGGGCAGAGGCTTTTAATACGGCGCGCCGAGGGAGTAAGCCGCCCTTGATGAGCTGATTAATCGAGTCCTTGTCCATTCGCTGAGCCTCGCCTGCTGTATCTTGTGTTGTAGGGAAACTAAACCAGTGGCTGATCGATAGCAAAGAAATTTGCTGCAGCTGGCATAATGGCCTGCGGTTAGAGCTTAAAGACCCAGATCAAAAGAGGTTGGATGACCAGGGCCAGCATAAACCCGCCATAGAGGTCGCGGTCGTAGCCGAAATTAAGGCTAAAGTCCGCCGGCATATTCGCGTTCAACGACAAGATGATCACCATCGCCATGATAATAGTCGCGCGACCATTAACACATAACGTGCAGGCGATGGCGCCGCTGAGAATCAGCCCTAGGTTATTTGAAAATCCGAGGCGGGCAATCAGGTTGTCATCCAGATTGATGCCGAGCGTGACCACAAACAGTAGGAATAAAATGCCAATACGAGCAAAAATAAGGACTGTCATGTCGACTCCTCACATGAATCTTGGTGGGTGAGGCAATTTTAGAACGCCCTGTGGTGAATTTGTGCTTGGGTGTTCCAAGTTGTGACCAAGTTCACCTGAATTACTGCTTGGCAGTCGTACCGGTGCGATCGGGCAAATCAGCGAGTCGGTATTAAAATTTGAGTGCCGATATGTTGATGCGCCGCATAGTCTCTGTTGCTATCATCCGCGCTATTATTCAGCTTGTTGATTGTGCCTCGAGCCTACGTTATGAGTGAACTACAAGAGTTGCCTGTCATCCACTTCGCGATCGCCGAGTGGCATTTGCTCATCGAACACCTGTTCAGCGTTCAGACCGGAATCGAGTTCGGTATCGTTGTTTTCGTCGGTTTGGTCGCTCGTCTCGCTGCTGGCTATCACCGACCGAAGCTGCTTGCCCAAGCCGAAGTGCATCAGAATAACCAAGCGCTGTATCGACTGCTGTCGGCTGTCGTGGTGGTATTGGCCCCGCTTTATTGGCTGGTGTTGCAGTGGCTGTGTAACGGGTTGGCCCAACAGTTCGGTTTTGAGCCAGGATTAATGCGGGTGACCGCCAGTCTGCTGTCTGCGTGGGTCATTATTCGAATTGCTACTACGTTCATTTATCGTCCGCTCCTGGGTCGAATGGTGGCCGTCATTGCTTGGACAGTGGCGGCATTGAATATCGTGGGTTGGCTCGGTCAGTCAATCGATCTGCTGAATTATATCGGCGTCGACTTTGGTCAGGTTCGTATTTCGTTGTTTACGGTCATCAAGGGCATGTTCGCGCTCGGTGTGCTTTTGTGGGTCTCTAATGTGCTCGCAACCTTCTTCGAAAACCGGATTAAGGCGATCCCTGACCTGACACCGTCGGTGCAAGAACTGTTCGCCAAGCTGTTCAAGATCACGGTGATATTCATCGCGGTGGTCGCGGCGATCAGTGCTGTGGGTATTGACCTGACGGCGTTTGCAGTGATCGGTGGTGCGGTGGGTGTCGGCATTGGTTTGGGGTTGCAGAAGATCGTTGCCAATCTGATCAGCGGCATTATCTTGCTGATGGATAAGTCAATTAAGCCAGGTGATGTGATTGCGGTGGCCGACTATTACGGGCGGGTAGACTCGCTCGGGGCGCGTTATGTGTCTGTGACCACGCGAGACGGTATAGAGCACTTGATCCCGAACGAAGACCTGATCGTCAATCGAGTCGAGAACTGGTCACACAGCAATAACCTCTATCGAATTCGGTTGCCGATCGGCGTTCACTATAAGTCGGATGTCAAACAAGCCATGGCGCTTTGTGTCGAGGCTGCCAGAGGCGCTAAACGGGTGCTCAAGGAACCAGGGCCTGTGTGCCTGCTGCGCCGGTTTGGCGATAGTTCGGTGGATTTGGAAGTTCGTTACTGGATTGATGACCCCATGAATGGCCGGGCCAATTTAAACAGTGAAATTCTGCTTGGCATCTGGGACAGCTTTAAAGCGCACAGCATCGAAATTCCCTATCCGCAACGAGATCTGCATCTGCGGCGCCCGGACTGGAGCGAAGTCGAGAAGCACTTGCCCACGGCCGAGTAGGTTGTGCCGTTTTTCTAACGGCTGTTTAAGGCAAGCAGCATTGCTAGTGGCGATCCTTAAAAAAAGCCAATATTCGGTCTGAGCGATCAAAGCTGTTCACCACTTTCGGCCCGCCAGTGCTATATTCCGCGCTCGTTCAATCGTTGTTGACTATGGATAGGAAATCTTCCGTGACAGGCAAGCAAAAAGTAATTGAGATTGGTGGGACGCTGGTGAAACCGGGCGAGAGGAAGCTGGTGGAATTACCCGTCGCGAACCTTTATACCAATACCGGGATGCATCTGCCGGTCCATGTGATCAACGGTCGAGTTCCCGGTCCTACATTGTTTATTAGCGCAGCGATTCATGGCGATGAACTCAATGGGGTAGAAATTATCCGCCGTCTCTTGACCCGCAGACGATTCGAACGGTTGAAGGGCTGCTTGATTTGCATACCTGTGATTAATAGCTTTGGTATGCTCCAGCATTCTCGCTATTCCCCCGATGGCCGTGATCTTAATCGGTCGTTTCCAGGTTCAGAGCGAGGCTCTCTGACAGCACGCTTATGTCATATATTTTTAGAACAGGTTGTTAAAAAATGTGACTATGGGATCGATCTGCATACGGGTGCCCAGCATCGATCGAATCTGCCGCAGATACGTGGCAATCTTGATGACGAGCAGATCGCCGAGCTAGCATCATCGTTTGGTGTTCCTGTGTTGCTGAATGCTAATGAGCGTGATGGTTCGCTGCGTCAGGTGGCGACCGAGAACAATGTCAAAGTGCTGCTGTATGAAGCCGGTGAGGCCCTGCGGTACGATGAAGTGTCTATCAAAGTGGGGGTTGCTGGCATTCTCAATGTCATGCGTAAGCTGGGTATGATCGTCGCGACACGCCGCAAAAAACCTCTGCCCGAACCCTTTGTTGCGCGCAGTAGTCGTTGGCTACGAGCGCCGGATAGCGGGTCGTTTCAGGCAAAAGTGGGCCTGGGTGACCGCGTCAACAAGGGTGATCTGATCGGCACCGTGTTTGACCCGACGAATATCTTCAGCGGCTTCAGTGCGCGGTTGGTGTCGCCGTTTGATGGTATTGTCATTGGCCAGTCGAGAATTCCGCTGGTGAATGAAGGTGATGCGTTAGTTCATTTAGCCCGGTTCGAGGCAGACATGGCTGAAGTCGCCGCGGAGATGGATGTCTTTCATGAGGCCTATGGAACGGACGAGTTACGCTAGTGAAGTCTCAGTAGACGATTTTTTCGGCCTGCCTGCGTTGCATTATTCGGCTTAAGCCATTATTTTAGCTGCTGATTTTTCAGCTGAGTACGATCTATGTTTCAGGGTCTGCAATTTGAACCGGTAAAGCTTCCACAGAGCAGTGTCGCATTGAGGGCCGAGGTCAGAGCCTTCGTTGAAGGTGAGTTGGCGGCTGATTACTTGCGTAACTCAGACTTTAATGCCGGTGAGTCTGCTGAATTTAGTCAGCGTCTAGGCCAGCAGGGCTGGATTGGCATGACTTGGCCCAAACAATATGGTGGTGCGGAGCGGTCCTTTTTAGATCGCTATGTGGTGACCGAAGAGCTACTGGCCGCCGGTGCACCGGTGGGCGCACACTGGATCGCTGACCGCCAGAGCGGTGGGCAGCTATTAAAATTTGGTACCGAGGCCCAGCGGCTTGAATATCTGCCGCGCATCGTCCGTGGCGAGTGTTATTTTTCCATTGGCATGAGCGAGCCCGATACGGGCTCTGATTTGGCCTCTGTGCGCACCAGTGCTGTCAAAGTGGACGGCGGCTGGTGCCTCAATGGCAGCAAAATTTGGTCGAGTGGCGCGCACATGAACCACTACATGATCGCCTTAGTGCGCACAGAGGCACAGTCGTCGAATCGCCATGCGGGTTTGAGCCAGTTTATCGTTGATTTGCACGATCCGAATGTCACGGTCAAGGGCATTCTTAACCTGGCGGGCGACAGTGACTTTAATCACGTGTTTTTTGATGACGTGTTTGTGCCTGATGCGAATATTATCGGTACGCCGGGCAATGGTTGGGAGCAAGTGGTCAGTGAGCTGGGTTACGAGCGCAGCGGGCCCGAACGTTTTCTGAGTGCATTCCGAGTCTTGGTCGAGTTTATTCGTGAAGTGGGTGATAACCCGACTGCGGCGCAATTGGCTTTGATTGGACGTTTATTGGCCAATTTGGTAACCCTGCGAAGAATGTCCATATCCGTCGCGGGGATGCTCGAGGCGGGTAAGACCCCCATTACTGAGGCCGCGCTGATTAAGGATCTGGGCAATACCTATGAACGCCTTGTGCCAGAGTTAATTCGAGTCCTGGCGCCGGCCAAAACCTCGCAACGATTCCAGAACACCTTGCATCAATGCATTCTCCACGCGCCGTCTTTTACCCTGCGCGGTGGTACACGTGAAATTCTGCGGGGTGTTATTGCCCGCGGTCTCGGTCTGCGATAAGGAGCGGCTGATGAATGAGCAACAACTAATTACGGATACGATTCGACGCATCTTGCAAGACCAGTGCACAAAAGCCACTGTCGACGCCGCTGAGGCTGGCGTCTGGCCAGCAGGGTTATGGCAAACCCTCGAAGACAATGGCCTGACCCTCGCGGGAATCAGTGAGGCCAGCGGTGGTACGGGTGGAGAATTAGCGGCGTCGTTGCTGATTATTCGCGAGGCGGCCAGTGTGGGAACGCCGTTGCCTTTGGCCGAGACCTTTATCGCAGCGAGGCTCTGTGAACTTGTGGGCGCGCAGATGCCGCCAGGTCCAGTGACTGTGTCAGGTTCAACGTTTACGCTGACCCAGGAAGGGGCGGGTTATCGCCTGCAGGGGCAGGCGGAAGGCGTGGCTTTTGCGAACCAGTGCAGCACGTTGATCGTCGTCGCTAATGATGCGTCGGGCGCTTATCTGTGCCTCGTGCCTCTGGCAGAGATCAGCCAAACGGTGACGCAGACCATGGCCGGGGAACCTCAATCGGACTTCTCGATCAATTGCCTGCTGCCTGCTGACGCGGTATTTGGGAGTACTGAGGATCTCGCCGCCCAATTGTGGTGTCTGGGTGCAGCGACTCGGTCGGTGATGATGGCTGGTGCGATGACCTCGATTCTTGAGCAATCGGTGCAGTACGCGATGGAGCGTCAGCAGTTTGGGCGACCCATCGCCCAGTTCCAAGCGATTCAGCAGCAGCTTGCGGTACTGGCGGGAGAGGTAGCGGCCTGTCAGCGAGCAGCAGACTCTCTGAATGAGGCCCTGGTGCCGTTGAATGAGTTTGATATCGCCATTGCCAAGGCGCGTATTAGTGAAGCCGTTGGCTCTGCCACTGACATCGCCCACCAGGTGCACGGCGCCATGGGCTATACCATGGAACACAGCTTGAACTTGCGGACTCGGCGATTGTGGTGCTGGCGTGATGAATACGGTAACGAGGACTACTGGCAGCAGTCAATCGGCCGCTATGTGGTCGCCCAGGGTGCTGATAATACGTGGAAAACCATTACTGACGCGGGTTAGTGCTGCTGCCGGGGGCTGCTATTCGTTGCCGGCTGTTCGTTGCCGGCTATTTGCTGCCGGCAACAGCTGTCCAGGGATCAGGCTCGCGCTAGGCGATAGTCTGCGGTCAGGCTCACTTCTGGCTCGGAACTAATGATCTGACCCGTCGCCACCAGACGTGCCATGGCGGCGAGCACGGAGCGGGCCGCCGCGCCATACAGGCTCTTGTCTGTCTCGGTATACATCACCGGTACCATATCAGTGATCTTTGAGTAGCCTTGCGTTACACAATCCAGAATCTGCTGCTCCCGCTCCAAGCGGTGGGCGATAAAGGCGCGGACATAATCTTTAACATTGCTGATACTCGTGCCATGGGTGGGCCAGTAGATTTCGTCATCGCGAGTCAAAAGCAATTCCAGGCTGTTCATATACTGGGTCATGTCGCCATCAGGGGGGCCGATGACGCTGGTTGACCAGCCCATGACATGGTCGCCGGTAAACAGCGCCTTTTCCTCAAGCAGGGCAAAGCATACATGATTGGAGGTATGTCCCGGCGTGTAGACACACTCGACGGTCCAGCCGTCGCCTTTGATGATGTCACCATGAGCGATCACCACATCCGGCACGAAATCCATGTCGCCACCTTCCTCAACCATGACGCCCTGATCACGCTTGCTGGCGCCGTGTGGACCATAACCATAGGTTTTTGTTTCCCAATAGTCTTTCAGAGGTGCGGCGGCAGGAGAGTGGTCAAAGTGGGTGTGAGTAATCAGGATATGGGTCACAGTTTCGCCCTGCAGACAGGTCTTAAGCGCCTCGATATGTTCCTCCAGCATGGGGCCGGGGTCAATCACGGCGACGTTACCGCGACCGATGATATAGGTGCCGGTGCCGCGAAATGTAAAGCCGCTGGGATTGCGCGCCGTGACTCGACGGACCAGTGGCGATAATTCTTCCAGTTGGGCGTACTCGTAAGGGTATTGATAGGTAAAGGGTATTTTGGTGGCCATGGCATGAGTCACTTATTGGTCAATGTCTATATTTTTCGCGGCGGCAGGCCAGAGCCCAGCCACCGACTATAAGGTTGGCTTCGAGCATAGCAGAATGAAGACGATATGACAGGCGCTGAAAAAGCTTTTATTATGGCCTGTTTCGCCATTGGACATGTATGCAAAAAGAACAAAGCGAACAAGCAGAAGTGGTTCCACCAATGAGCCTGGAGGCGTTGATTGGCCTGCTGGAGCTCGAGCCTATTGAGGTCAATCTATTCCGCGGACAGACATTGGGCGGTGGCTTTGTCTTCGGTGGCCAGGTTCTCGGTCAAGCCCTGATCGCAGCCGCGCGTACCGTCGATGCCGACCGGTTGCCGCATTCATTACATGGTTATTTTTTGCGCCCTGGTAATTCTGAGGTGCCGATCCTGTTTGAGGTCGACAGGATTCGGGATGGCAAGAGTTTTACCACTCGGCGGGTTGTCGCGATCCAGAATGGCAAAGCTATCTTCAATATGGCCGTGTCGTTTCAAGGGCAAGAGCAAGGTTTCGAGCACCAGGCCGATATGCCCATCGTCTCAACTCCCGAGGGGATACCGAGCGATCGAGAACGCTGGGATGCGCTGCGTAAGCTGCGTCCTGAGTTGGCCAACATGGGTGGTCGTTGGCGTTGGCCGATCGAGACTCGGCACATCGAGTGGAGCGACCCGTTTGACCAGAAGGCACATCCGCCATTCCAGCATGTCTGGGTCAAAGCCATGGGCCTGGTAGGTGATGACCAAGTGATGCAGCGGGCGTTGCTCGCCTTTGCATCAGATATGGGTTTTATGAGCACCACGATGCGGCCTCACGCTGAGGCCGGGTTTGATCAGGTGCAGGGCGCGAGTCTGGATCACGCGATCTGGTTTCATGACCATATAGATATGAGCGAATGGCATCTATATGAAAATGTCAGTACATGGGCCGGTGACGCTCGAGGTTATGTACGGGGCAGTTTTTATACAGAGACCGGACGACTGGTTGCATCGACGACCCAGGAGTGCCTGATTCGGCCGCGGCCAACAAAAAATAAATGAGCGAGGTAGTTGCCGGCCATCGACTGTCTTCCGCCAGTCAGGTGGTTGGTGTGCCCGACTCAGCCTAGAGTGCAGTACAGTGAACCCATTTTAAACGATGGGGAGTACAACCTATGAGCGCTGAACAGGCCTCGTTCAAGCGGTTGATCGATATTGGTATCGCGCTCTCTGCCGAGAAGAACCCGGCGCGACTGATGGAGACGATCCTCCTTGAAGCCAAGGCGATTGGTCAGGCAGATGCTGGCAGCTTGTATATTCGTACCAAGGAGGATCAACTCGAGTTCGTCATTGTCAGGACTGATTCATTAGGCTTTGCTGAGGGTGGTACAACAGGCGTGCCCATTTCCATGTCGCCGGTAGGCATGTACCACCAGAACTCTGCCGGTCAGCGTGTCGAGAACCACAGTAATATTGTTAGTGAAGCCGCGCTTACGGGTAAAACCATCAATATTATTGATGCCTACAGTTCCACTGCGTTTAAGTTTACCGGCACCAAGAAATTCGATAGAGGCACAGGCTACCGGTCGAAATCGTTTTTGACGATTCCCTTAAAAAATGCTCAAAATTATGTGATTGGCGTATTGCAGCTCATAAACTCCATAGATCCACAAACCGGCAATGTTGTGCCTTTTGGGCGTGATATCGAGCCACTGGTTGAGGCGCTCGCATCCCAGGCTGCGGTGGCGCTGGAAAATCAGAATTTAATTCAGTCACAAAAACATCTGCTTGACTCGTTTGTCAGGTTGATGGCGGGGACTGTTGATGCCAAGTCACCGTATACCGCGGGTCACTGCCAGCGTGTGCCGGTACTGACCGAGATGCTGACCCAAGCTGCCTGCGATTCCGTTAAAGCGCCTTTTACAGATTTCTCATTAAACGAAGAGCAGTGGTATGAGCTACATATTGCCGCCTGGCTGCATGATTGCGGTAAGGTGACAACGCCCGAATACGTCGTCGACAAGGCGACCAAGTTGGAGACCATCACTGACCGGTTGCACGAAATACGCATGCGCTTTGAAGTCGTCAAACGCGAGGCGGTGATTGATTGCCAGCAGAAGATGTTGGCTGGTGCGAGCAATGGGGGTGAGCTCAAACAGGCTTTAGATGAGCGTCTGCGTTCACTTGATAACGATTTCGAATTTGTCGCCGAGTGTAATCGTGGCGGTGAATTTATGGATGATGAGCGCATTCAGAGGCTGCAGCAGATTGCCGGGATCCAATGGACGCGTACCCTGAACGATCGACTGGGTATTGCTCAGGAGGAATTGAACCGCAGGTCACAACTGCCTGAAGCAAGCCTGCCGGTGAAAGAGGATCTGTTGGCCGATAGAGCCGACCATATCATCGCCCACGATACCGTCGTCTATTCTGCCGATCCGCTTAACCCTTATGGGTTTCAAGTGGAGGTGCCACCCCACAAATATAACCTGGGTGAAGTCTATAACTTGAGTATTGCTCGCGGTACCTTGACTACTGAAGAACGTTTCAAAATTAATGACCATATCGTTCAGACCATTGTCATGCTTGAAAGTCTGCCTTTTCCACAGCATATGGAAGGTGTACCAGAGATTGCCGGTGGTCATCACGAAAAAATGGATGGCACCGGTTATCCGAAAAAACTAAAGGGTACGGAGATGTCTGTGCCAGCAAGGATCATGGCTATCGCGGATGTCTTTGAGGCGCTGACCGCTGCTGACCGGCCGTATAAGAAAGCCAAAACATTAAGCGAGAGCATCCATATCATGGCCAGTATGGTTAAGGACCACCACCTCGATGGTGAGTTGTTCAAGCTCTTTCTCGAAAGCGGTGTGTATCGTGATTATGCGGCCAAGTATTTAGAGTCTGATCAGCTGGATGATATTTGTCTCGACGATTATCTGGCCGCCGGCTAAATGCCGCGGCAAACGGCGGTCTGTTTCAAGACTCGACTAATGTTTCAAGGTGGACTCGTACGCAGTCGCCTAACGCCTTGAGATGATATCCGCCTTCCAGAGTTGAGATGATGCGACCATTGCAGTGTTGTTTGGCCAGGTCTTTGATTAACTGAGTGACCCAACGATAGTCATCTACCTCGAGTTCTATCTGGGCTAACGGATCGTCTTTGTGGGCGTCAAAGCCAGCGGAGATAAATATCAGGTCTGGCTGATGCCGGTTTACTGCCGGCAGCCATTGGTCTTCAATCAATTGCCTGAAGCTGGCGCTACAAGTCCCGGGGGCGAGCGGTGTAGCAACGATATGGCTGTTTTCATAATCGAGATAGCGGTTGGGGTAGTAGTCTTCCTGAAAGCTGGAGCACACCAGCACGCGGTCATCATCTTTGAAGATATCGACTGTGCCATTGCAGTGGTGCACATCGAAGTCAAGAATCGCGACCCGCCGGATATCTGCATGCGCAAGGGCGGTGATGGCGCCGAGGGCGATGTTATTAAAAAAGCAGAAGCCCATTGCCTCGTTAATTTCAGCGTGGTGGCCGGGTGGTCGGATGGCGCAGAAAACCTGGTCGGCCTCGCCGGCCAGCACCACTCGAGTCGCTTCAATACAAGCCCCTGCAGCGAGCCTGGCGGCGTGCATTGTGCCCGGACTCATATAGGTATCCTGATCGACCATGATATGCCCGGTTAAGGGTTCCAGGTTCTGTAATTGCTCTATCAGCGCGAGTGGGTGGGCCAGGGTTAACTGAGCATCCGTGGCGGGTGTGGCCAATCGCTGGGTTATTGAAGCAAGGGTTGGGCTGGCATTGATCGCAGCCATGACTGAGCGCAGACGGTCCGGGCTTTCGGCGTGCTCGGTCAGGGCGTGGTGGAGGCAATCAGGGTGGGTCATCAACAACGTGCGAGAGTCGGTCATGATCTGAGTTCACTGGGTGTCTGGGTGCGGCCGTTATGACTTAGCTGCAAGGTGGTTTTGTCAGCGCCTATTGTAGCGAAGTTGTGGGCCAGGTCGAAATAGAGTTTCATCGTATTTGTTGTTCTGTCACACTCCCGGGCTGTGTAAAAATGAGTTGTCCCTGATGCTGAAGGTTGTCAAGTTTGCCCGTAGCCCTTGCCTTGGGCTGGTGTTTGGCCTTGCGCTGGGTTTCCTGCCGCTGAGCTCGCAGGCAGCGGCGGTAGATTTTGCGAGCCAAACTATCACCATCGCTTTGACTCAAGAACCACCCAATCTGGATACCGTCAGAACCACGGATACGGTAAGTTTTTTTGTGATCGGCCATACCCAGGAAGGTTTGGTGCGTTATGACCGGCGTGGACAAACGGCGCCGGGTGTTGCCAGTAGCTGGGTGATCAGTGATTCGAGTATCGACTTTAGGTTGCGCGAGGATGCGCGCTGGAGTGATGGCACGCCAGTGCTTGCTGAGGATTTTGTATACGCCTGGCGGTTGCTGGTGGACCCGACTACCGCCGCCGCCTATGCCTCGATTATGTTTCCCATCAAGAATGCGGAGCAGATTCAACGTGGTGAATTGCCCGTCTCCGAGCTCGGTATCGAGGCCTTGGGGCCGCATTCGCTGCGGGTTTCGTTGGAGCGACCCTGTGGCTATTGCGTCAGCCTGATGGCGCACGCGGCTTTTTTTCCGATCAAGCAAGCATTTCGTGAGCGCCAGGGCGAGGTCTATGCGGCCGAGGCCGCCAATCTGTTGTACAACGGGCCCTTTTTAATTGAGTCCTGGACCCACGGTGCGGCGCTTAAATTGGTCAAAAATCCCCGGTACTGGAATCGAACAGCGATTACGCTGAACGGGATTAACATTGATTACATTACAGAAGACAATCGAACCCGACTTAATCTGTTTCGTGATGGTCGAATCGCCCTGGCACGCCTGGGCGCCGAGACCGTTGCGGATGCAGCAAGCCAGGGAATGCGCCTGCGCACCTTTGCTTCTGGTGGCATGTCTTATTTGCGGTTGAATGTCGGTGAAGATCGACCCTTGGCGGAACTCAAGTTACGGCGGGCGATTCAATTGATCTTTGATTCTGATGAGTTCGTCAATAAAGTGATTGGCATACCTGGATATAAGCCCGCTTACAGCTTTTTTCCAAGTTGGTTGCCCGGTGCCGAGGACAAGTTTGCGCGAGAGTACCCGTTGCTGAAGCAGCCAGTGAATATCGCTCTGGCCCGGCAATTGATCGCTGAGATCCAACAGGCGAACGGCGAGTTACCGTCAATGACCCTGTTGACGGTGGCGTCGCCAACGGGCGCCAAGGTTGCCGAGTATTTACAAGGCATTATGGGGCAGGGGTTAGGGCTGTCGATTAAAGTGGACCAACAAACCTTTAAGCAATACCTGATGAAAGCCGAAAGTGGTGAGTTTGATATGGCGCTGGCGAGCTGGTACCCGGATTTCAATGATGTGGTGACCTACGCCGACCTGTTAGCCAGTTGGAATGCGAATAATCGTGGCCACTATGCGAATCCTGACTATGACCAGTGGCTGAGTGTGCTGCAGCGGGCTGTTGATAAAACCGAGCGAATGGTTGCCGCGGCACGACTACAGACGATCATTGCCGAAGACGTGCCATTAATACCGATGGCGGAAACGGGTTCAGCCTACCTGCAGCATGGCAAGTTGCGGGGCGTGGTGCGCCAGGTGCTGGGTGCGGATCCTGATTATACCGCAGCGCGCATCGTGCCTTAGGCGTCATTGCCGCGCAGATCTTTGACGAAGGCTCTGGACTCGTCGATGGCTTTTTGCATGGCGTTGATGAGCGTGCCGACGTCGGCGTCGACAGTCGCCAATTCACCTTTTAGAGACGCTATGGCGCGACTATTGAGGTTGTGTTTTAGATACAGCACGTGGTCCTGCAAACTCGCCAGAACCGGTTTGATAGTCTGCTCTGTTCGACGCATGGCTGCCATCAGCCGTTCATAGCGACGCCTTGTGTCGGTCAATTGCCGCGCGCTGTCGCGGCGAAGATTGGCGTTAGTATATAAGGTGAGTTCTGTGGTCCATTCATCGAACAATGCCTCGGCAACGGATTCAACACTGTCGATTCGATCATGGATCGTCTCGGTAGCGTTGATGCTGGCTTTATATTCGTCGTTGAGTTTGTTGTAGAGAGTTTCAAGTTCGCCGCCATCAAAGTTAACCACGTAACGAAATTGTTGTAGGGCATTTTCAAACTGTTGCTGGCCGGTTTCTTGAGATTCCTGGGCAGCTTCGATCCGATCAATGAGAATCTCCCGTTTATGGATCCCAACTTTCTCCATGGTGTCATAGTAAGTGCTTTCACAGGCGCTAAGGATGAAGACTGTGGCTATCAACATTATTTTGGCGCGGTGGCCGTATAAACCACTCATAGATCGTCCTGATGCTTGATCGCATCGACGATCTTGTCAGTGCGCTTATCAGCGAGATAGCTGTGGACTACCAGCAGGGCGTGGATAGCGCCTGGTACATAGAAACACAGCGTGAGGATAATATTGATGAGGCCTTGGATTGGCTTGCCACATAAAAATACCGCGACGGGTGGTAAGAGTAGAGCCAGCAGGTAACGCATGGATGTTGTCCTCGTTGAGTCGGTGTCAGTGCATTCACCCATAGGGCAGCCAAGGCCTTTGCTATGGTGTTATGTTGTCACAAGACTAATCAATAACGACGCATCAACAAAGTATCGTCCGTATATGAGTTACCCGTAATTTTTCGATCCTGGGCGCGCTCATCAGCATGTAATCGCAAGTTTGGCAAATTCTGCAGGGGGTGTCAGCTGGTTTGGTAGCTGGTCAGACCACCGGCATAAAACACGGCCATGCCGGCGGCTGGCGCAGCACCAGCGTTGTCGTGTTTCAGCCGGGG
>JABBAY010000038.1 GCA_018607725.1 K189A clade bacterium | reverse complement strand
GGGTCGCGGTTTCACTGAGATGAGAATTCTCAGCGAGGCGGTTTCGTGACGACTAACGCGCGAGGTTATGGGCTGAGTAAAAGCCTGCTGGGGCTACCTGTTGAGACTACCTGTTGAGACTACCTGTTGAGACTACCTGTAGTCCCAACAGGGTACCGGCTTTCTCGTCAGCTTTGTGCAGCAGATACTACTGAGGCTGTCAGAGTTACTGAGGGCACAAGACCGCGCTCCCCATGACGATAACAATATCGAACCACCTGTAGGCACAAAAACTCTTACATACTCGGCAGCTCAACTACGGCCCTCCACGTTTTATCCGACTTCAAGAACAAGTTGCGCGACTCGAGCTATGTTGGAAGTGTTGGTCCATCGCGGCAACGACTAATTCTGCTAAGCATCGCAACACTCGCGGGCGCACTTAGAGACTCGACATTGCTTATTTCGCGCTGTGGCTAAATCGCCAACTTGCCTCGCGCCAACCCATTAGCGCCTTTGAGTTCATCAATTAGATGAGGTATTCAAACAGCTGAGCAATACGAAGGGGGCCACGGCAGAAGGGCTCAAGCTATATTTTTTTGGGTGATGGCAGCGCTATAAGCCGTAGATAAAACGAAAATAATCTGGAGCGGGCGACGAGATTCGAACTCGCGACAACTAGCTTGGGAAGCTAGTACTCTACCAACTGAGTTACACCCGCACCGACCTGCATTCTATCCTTAGAAGGCCGTGGGTGGACAACCTTTTCCCTCTAGCTACTCAAATTTTTAGCTTTGTGATGGAATAGGTTAGCCAACGGACTGGCGTTTACTAAAAGTCTGACCTTTAACAAGGCAAGCCATAAGGATTAGCAGGCTCCTCAGGGCGTCGGCTGAACCTGCAATTGACGTTGTATCTCGAGCAAACGCTGATTATTTTGTTGCCGGTACCTGTCTATGACAGCAATCGCCTCCGTGACGTCCTTCATCTGACTATCAAGGGCCAGCAGGCTACGACGATTGCCTTCCAGCGAGGCACTTTGGTTCTGATACTGTCCTCGAATCAATGCGACGCTGGTTGCCAGCTCTTCATTATCTGCCGTCACCTGTGCCGAGAATTTTTCAAACCGCTCGGCGATCTTATTGACACTACTCACCTGGTTCGCGATTTGAGTGTCTAATTTCTTGTCCATCGCCGTCAGTTTAGTCAGCGTCGCTTCAATCGTTTCAATCCGGGGCCGATTTTGACGATACGCGACCGCCCAAAGCTTATCAATTTCACCGACATTAGTGCTCTGCTGCATCTGCATCACCTGCAGGGTTTTCGAGACATCAGTGCCAGTCGCCGCCAGCCGATCATTCAGGTCACGGATGCTTTTCTGGCCTTCAGCCAACAGCTGATTCGATTGATCTAGCTTCTGCTGAATCTCATACAAGGCAAATCCACCGACACCCATCACTATTGCCATCAGGACTAAGGCGAAGACTAAAATGCCGTTGAAGTTGCTTTGCTTTGGCGCATCCGAGCGACCGCTACGCCGGTACGATGCAACTTCGTCTTTCGCTGGCGCGATAGCTGGAATCAGATCGAGATCGCTGCGGTTATCTACCATGACGGCGAGTCCTGCAATAGGTTTCAGTAATAAAAAAAGGGCCCCTAAGAAGGAGCCCATGGATCATGCTGTACCGATATGACTAGAGCGCGACTGTTAGGCCATAGAGCACTGCGGTCAAGACAAAACCACTAACAATAACACCACGCACTGTAGTCAATGGACCTTGCTTGCCAACTATGCCATTAATTGCCAAGGCGAAGACTACAACCATAATAGCGATTAATGCATTCGAGCTGGCGGGGTCGGTCAACATGCCGCTTGGCATGTGCGCTGATGATCCCATGAAATATAACATTGGCAGGGAGAACAGCGTATTCGTCCGTGATGCCAGCGCGGCTTTTGGTGCTGCTGCTGCGGCCTCGGGTAGCGCTTCACCGCCTTGCGCAACCTGGGTTGCTGAGGCAATAACGATCTTTTGATTTGGCCAGATAATCATCCAGACATTCAAAAACATAATGGTACCCAACGTCGCGCCAACGCCAATGTCCAACGTCAGCCCCTGATGCCGGTTGGCCAACAACACGACGCCGGTCAGGAATGTCAACATCGCACCCCATCTAAACCACCAAAGAGCCCGCGGCACCAGCTTTTGAATAGCGCCAGAGCGATGTGCAGCATCTGCTTCTTTGAAATACTCGCCTTGAATAAAATTGAAATAGTACAGCAACCCAATCCAGGTTACGCCAGCCAGGAAATGTCCCCATCTAAACAAATAATCTATTCCGCCCGCGGTAAACAATGTGATGTTGTCCATTGAAGCCCTCTCTAATTCATTCTTGGGTTGTACCCACTTTTTATTGCGGGATAGCTTGGTTTTCTCTTCGTAGCGCGATGATAACATTGCTATTTTTAAAACACTATTACCTTTACTAGTCCCGCCTATGCGGCCTGCAATGGCGCAGCGCCAGACGCGGCCTAGAGAACCGATCAAAAACGCTCAGCCCAGACACGACGAGGCTTACACCACTTCCCACAAGTACCAGATTTGCGCAGAACCCAGCTTGGTTCGCAAGGCACGCAGGCACATTTAAAGTCGTTCGATTGACGTTGATCATGGCAGCATTCACCAATTAGGCGGATTGTTGATACTTTGAACCGGAATCCAATGTGAACCGATTGAGCCTCAACCAATATCGACTCATGCGTCGTCGTTTCTACTTCCTCTGCCTGCTTTCGCTCTTTGTCGTTAGTTGTTCAACCCAACCTGCGGGCATCGGTACTCGCGTATTGATCTGTTGCCCAGCGGGGCAATACCAGACGTTCTCAGTATCCACCGGCGACATGCCGGCTTTTCTCGGTCCCATTATGGTCAGCAATTTCGCCGTGGCCTTCGCAAGTCATGGACTGGATCTCCAAGAGGACGGTGCTGACCTGGCCGTCGTTCTTCGGTACGAACAGGAAAACCTTAGCCTCGATGAAGCCAGTGACGATTTTGACGAGCGGATTGCCACCGGCAATTCTCTAAGATTCTTAGCCAAAATTGTGATCGAGGTTCGAGAAACCGGCGCAGAGCCAATAATTTGGTCCGGACAACTGCATCGGATCCATGACGTCGGTCCTGGCGAATATATGCATACGGGCAGAGCCTCTGTTGCCTTACTGGAAGCCTTTACCACCGCGCTAAAAACCTTTCCCTGGAGTTCTGCCAAATGAATATATTCAAAAAGATCCTTTTTTTTGCTGACGGCGCAAAAGGTGAAAAACTCGCCTTGCAGCGCGCCGCCGAACTGGCGCTGCATAATAAAGCCTCACTGACAGTCATGGACGTGGTCGCAGAGGTGGACTCTAATGATGTGAGACTCAAGCCGACCCTCAAAAGGCTGCAACAGGCATTGATCAAAGAGCGCAAAACAGCATTGGAAGTACTGGTCAAGGAGCTAATTCCTGAGAGTGACACACTGCCCATCAAAATTCATGTGACCGCCGGTAAAAACTATATTGGCGTAATCCAGACCATCATCCAGAAACGTTTCGATCTGTTAGTAAAATCTGCCAACAAACACAATGCCGTTGCGGCAACCCTGTTCGGCAACACAGACATCAGCCTGCTACGTAAGTGTCCTTGCCCGGTGTGGATCATCAAACCAAGCAGGAAAAAACGAATAGATACCATACTCGCCGCGGTGGATCTGACTGAAACATCAGAAGCAAAACAATTAGCCGGGCAGATTCTTAATCTTTCTGCGGGTCTGGCCAAACTTGAAAAATCCGACCTGCATGTGCTTAACGTCTGGCAACCTAATTTTGAACCACACCTACGCACCCTCATTGACCGTCAGGAATACGCCAATGTGATGAAAATGCTCAAGGAAAATAGTCTTGCCAACCTGCAAACCCTAATCCAGAGCACCACTGCTTTACCGGTTGATGGCGCTATGTCCCAACACCTTGAGAAAGGTCATGCCGAGGTTGTGATTCCGAAATTCGTCAAGGACCATAAGATCGACTTATTGATCATGGGTACCATGTCGCGTACTGGCATTCCCGGTTTCCTAATCGGCAACACCGCTGAAAAGGTGCTCGACACCGTTGACTGTTCAGTGCTCACTCTCAAACCCAGTGGATTTAAGTCTCCCGTTGCATAAACCCCGGCGGTAATAGGTCGGTCAGACTGGCAGCAAATGACTCACGCTTTAGATTGCTGAATATCGGGATGATCATGCAAGTCGTTGTCCAGGCCTCGGCCCATCAGATCAATGAAATTGTCCCGGAAGAACTTACCTCGGGTCGCTGCCGACAGCCCCTCCAAGGAGTCGTTGAAGCGCTTTAATGGGTTACGGCCACCCTCAACATGGGGAAAGTCTGACGAAAACAGGCACATATCCTCACTGGTATTTTGGATAATCCAACTTGTATCTTCGTGGGGGTATGGCGTCACTCGAAATTGGCGCTGGAGAATTTCACTGGGTCGAGACTTGAGACTCTGCAACCGCTCTTCGCCTTTGCGAAACGCATCAAAACCCGCATCCAGAAATCTCATCCAACTCGGCACCCAAGATGCGCCAAGCTCTATGGCACCAAACTTCAACTGCGGAAACCGATCACACACCCCATCAATAACCAGCATAGACATGGTTTGCCAAAGCGCCAAGGGGATCGTCATAAAACTTGCAGCCGTGAAATTTTCATCACCACCGTGGAAATCCTTGACCCGTGGCAGGCCGTTCTCAAAGTAGGCTGGCGCCATTTTTTCTTCGCCACCCACGTGAAACAGGATCGGCACGCCGGCCTCTTGCGCGAGCGCCCACAGACTGTCGAAACCGATATGACTGGGTGAATGATGCGCGGGACAACGTGAGGGAATCACCAGCGCCTTACAGCCCAGTTGCAGTGCTTCCCGAGCCACATCTACTGCGGCATTAACGTCAACGAGGGGCACATAGCCGGTGGCCAACAAGCGTCGGTCGACGGCACAAAAATCCGCCATCATGCGATTGTGAGCCCGCGCCGAGGCAATGGCGAGTGCGGGATCACCAGCATGTTCCAACCCATAATTGCTCAGAGCGGTGGTGGTAAACACCAATTGAGAGGTGAAGCCAAGCAGATCCAGGGCCTTTGATCGGTCCTGATTGCGGAATGAACCTAGCGCCTGATAGTTTTTTCGTAGCAGGATATTATCCGCATCACCTGCCCTGAAATCGGCACTTTGTTGCAAATTCACCGCATCCTGAACCCAGCTCTCGACTTCCGAGCCATGGCGCGTCGCCGCTTGAAATTGATCGCGGTATTTGGCCTCTAAATATTCATTTATGGTGCCAGGCAGCTCCATAACATGGGAATCAGCATCATGGACCGTGGCGTTCTCAACGTAAGCCATTTTATCTACTCCTCATTCAAAGCTTGATTTTGAGCAAATCAGCACCGATGACCTACACTGATAGGCTGCACTGAGACCAAGAGCTTAATCAATTGAACCGGAATATTCGAGCGGGAAAACATAAGGCGGGGGCGTGCTATCTTGCGGGTCAAAAAACTTGCGGGTCAAAAAAGAGCGGCCCCTGCCTAGGCAGGGGCCGACTTTGATCAGGCAGCAGCATCAAGCTGGGCAAAGGTTTTGCCTTCAGCTACCAGCTTTTCCAGCAGTGCCGATGGCTTGAAGACTGAATCACCCGTCTCTTCATAGAAACGTTTGATGTCCGCTAAGACGTTCGCCAATCCTTGGGTATCGGCAAACCACATGGGACCGCCTACATAGGTCGGAAAACCATAGCCGTTGACGTAAACCGTATCGATATCACTGGCGCGCAAGGCGTGACCTTCCTCCAGTAACTTGGCCCCAATGTTGATCAATGGGTACATGCAGCGCTTCAGAATTTCTTCATCCGTGAAGTTTTTCGGCGTATAGCCCAACTCGCTCGCCACCTTTTGAATGACTGCATCCGCTTCAGGATCTGGACGTGGTGTTCTGTCGCCTTCCGCATACTGGTAATAACCTTTACCATTCTTCTGGCCGTAGCGGCCAAGCTCACACAAGGCATCAGGGATGCGGGCAGTGACTTCATTACTACCACCCATCATCTTGCGGGCGCGCCAGCCAAGATCCAGACCTACCATATCGTTCATGGTGAAGGGCCCCATGGCCAAACCAAAGTCAAAGATCACTTTATCAATCTGGGCCGGAGTCGCACCTTCAAGGATCATCATGCTGGCCTGACGGGTATAGCCACCGAGCATTCTATTGCCAATGAAACCCGGGCAATTACCGGCAACCACAGACACCTTACCCAAACGCTTACCCAGCGCCATGGCAGTACCCAGCACGGCAGGTGATGAATCCTTGCCGCGAACAACTTCGAGTAGGCGCATGACATTCGCCGGGCTGAAGAAATGCATGCCGCAGACATGATCCGGGCGAGTCGTCATAGCCGCAATCGCATCAACGTCCAGACCTGAAGTATTAGTCGCCAGGATCGCGCCCGGCTTCATCACTTTATCGAGCTTGCCGAAAATCTCCTTCTTCAAGTCCAGATTTTCATAGACGGCTTCAATCACGATATCGCCATCGCCAAGCTCATCAAAATCCTCAGTCGGCGTAATCAGCGCCATGCGCTTGTCCATATCTGCCTGTGACAGACGTCCTTTGGACACGGTACGCGCATAGTTGCCCTCGATCACCTTGAGGCCACGCTGCAAATTCGCCGCATCGTTGTCATACATGCGCACTGGAATACCAGCATTGGCGAAACACATGACAATACCACCACCCATGGTGCCAGCACCGATCACGGAACCCTTATTAATGTCGATCAGCGGCATGTCCTTCCCCAGACCGGGAATTTTATTCGCTGCTCTCTCAGCGAAGAAAATATGAATCAACGCCTCGCGCTGCGGATCTTTCATGCATTCGGCAAAGAACTTACCCTCGGCTGCCATACCCTCATCGAAGGTCTTGGCATTAACCGCCGCCTCTACGCATTTGACAATTTGCTCTGGCGCGAACTGGTTACGATGGGTCTTGTTGAGTTGGGCGCGAGCCTTCTCAAACACCGCAGTATTCCCACGATCCTGACTAATCACATCCTCTAAGTCTCTGATCTTGCGGGTCGCACTACCGGCGGCAACAATTTCTTCCGCATAGGCAATACCAGCATCAACAATGTTGCCTTCAGCTACTCGATCTACGATGCCGAGCTTGAGCGCAGCCGGCGCCATGATTGGCGCGCCGGAGACAATCGCCTGGATCGCCGCTTCGGCACCAATCAATCTTGGCAGGCGCTGCGTACCACCAGCACCGGGTAGCAGGCCCAGCTTAACCTCAGGCAAGCCCAATGGCGCAGTGGGAGACGCAATTCGATAGTCACAACAGAGTGCAACTTCTAATCCGCCACCAAAGGCCGTGCCATTAATCGCGGCAATAATCGGTTTCGTACTGTTTTCCATCTTTTTCATCGCGTCGCCGAGGCTCACGCCCTGAGTCGCGGCCGCCCCGAATTCGCTGATATCGGCGCCGGCAATAAACGCCCTGTGCATACCGGTAATAACGATCGCTTTGATGCTGTCGTCATCAAGGGCTTTGGTTACCCCATCATAGAGACCCTGGCGGACGCCAGAGCTCAATGGGTTTACAGGTGGATTATCAATACTCAGTAACGCGATTTGACCGCGGGTTTCATAATGGACGCTGCCTTTCATTGCTTCTCCAGCTTATGGTTTAAAATTCGAGCCCAGAGTCTAAACCAAGCGTGACGACTTTGCATCGCTACTAGGCGCTACAAATGATCACGCATCAACAGGCCTTACTTGCCCGGCCGATATCACGGCGTAAGTTGCCCCGTCGACAGCCTTATTGGCGCATCAATGACAGCCTGAGCACCCTTCAATCTCGTGACTAAAAGGCCAAAAAAATACCAAAAAAAACCCCGCAATCGCGAGGTTTTTTTTTGGGAACCAGGCGCGCACCTAAGTGGCGCCTGCAACAGAGCAGTTTTACATCATACCGCCCATGCCGCCCATACCACCCATACCACCCATATCTGGCATACCACCACCAGCACCGCCTTCTTCAACGATATCCGTGATCATGCACTCAGTGGTGATCATCAAGCCAGCCACTGACGCCGCTGCTTGAAGTGCTGTACGTGTGACTTTTGCTGGATCTGGCAGACCAAACTTGATCATGTCGCCATATTCACCAGTAGCCGCATTGTAGCCGTTAGAACCTGTCAGGCTCTTGACCTTGTCAACCACAACCGACGCTTCATCACCGGCGTTTGTGACGATCTGGCGCATTGGCGCTTCCATCGCACGACGTAGCAGGTTGATGCCGACAGTTTGATCTTCATTGTCGCCCTTCATGCCTTCCAGCACCTGCATTGCACGAATCAATGCAACACCACCACCAGGCACGATACCTTCTTCAACAGCTGCACGGGTCGAATGCAGTGCATCCTCAACTCGGGCTTTCTTCTCTTTCATTTCGACTTCAGTAGCCGCACCAACCTTGATCACTGCAACACCGCCAGCCAGCTTGGCTACGCGTTCTTGCAACTTCTCACGATCGTAATCAGAGGAAGTATCTTCGATCTGAGTACGGATCTGGTTAACTCGCGCTTCGATGTCTGCAGAAACGCCAGCGCCATCAACCAAAGTGGTGGCTTCTTTTGTCAGGCTGACACGCTTGGCTTGACCAAGGTCATCAATGGTGGCGCTTTCCAGCGACAAACCCACTTCTTCAGAAATCACAGTACCACCGGTCAAAATGGCGATATCCTGCAGCATTTCCTTACGACGATCACCAAAACCTGGTGCCTTGGCAGCAGCCACTTTAACGATACCGCGCATGTTGTTCACAACCAACGTGGCTAATGCTTCGCCTTCAACGTCTTCAGCAATAACCAGTAATGGCTTGCCTGATTTGGCCACGGCTTCCAGAATTGGCAGCATGTCGCGGATGTTAGAGATTTTCTTGTCAAATAACAGGATGAAAGGCTCTTCCAGCTCGGCACTCATGCTTTCCTGATTATTGATAAAGTAAGGTGAGAGGTAGCCACGATCAAACTGCATGCCTTCAACCACGTCCAGTTCATTCTCCAGACCTGTACCTTCTTCAACCGTGATCACGCCTTCTTTACCAACCTTATCCATCGCTTCAGCAATGATATCACCGACCTGAGTATCGCTGTTGGCTGAAACGCTACCAACCTGGGCGATGGTCTTGCTATCGCTGCAAGGTACGGCCAGCTTCTTAATTTCAGCTACGGCAACTGCCACAGCCTTGTCGATGCCACGCTTGAGGTCCATTGGGTTCATGCCGGCAGCCACTGATTTCAGGCCTTCGTTCAGAATCGCTTGGGCCAGAACTGTCGCTGTGGTTGTGCCGTCACCGGCAACATCAGAAGTCTGGGAAGCCACTTCCTTGACCATCTGGGCGCCCATATTTTCAAACTTGTCTTTCAACTCAATTTCTTTCGCAACAGAAACACCGTCTTTGGTCACTGTGGGTGCACCAAAAGACTTGTCGAGAACGACATTTCGGCCCTTGGGGCCCAGTGTGACTTTTACAGCGTCAGCCAGCAAGTTCACACCAGCCAGCATGCGTTGACGCGCAGAATCACCAAATTTTACGTCTTTAGCTGTCATATTCTTAATTCCTCAATATCTTGGATGGTTAATGCTGGTCGTCTTACTCGATTACGCCAAACACTTCGCTTTCACTCATGATAAGGAGCTCTTCCCCATCAACTTTCACGGTGCTGCCGGAGTACTGACCGAAGAGAACCTTGTCGCCTGCTTTCAAGTCTACGGGCACGAGACCGCCATCTTCCTTCTTCTTACCTGGACCGACCGCAAGGACTTCGCCCCTGGATGGCTTTTCTGTAGCTGAACCTGGCAACACAATCCCGCCGGCTGATTTGGTTTCTTCTTCCATGCGGCGGACAACCACACGATCTTGCAATGGACGGATATTCATTCATTTCTCCCATTTCTGGATCAAATAGCGCGCGCCGAACCAGCACTGCTATTTGTGGAACAATATAAAAATAACTAAACTATCGCCTTGTACGCACCAGAGCTGATGCCAGGCCTGAACCATTCTGGTCAAACAGCCCTGATCAAACAGACTGTTAGCATGATGGCAAACCCACTATTTCTGTGGCGTGGGGCGATTTATTAGCACTCTCCCTTTTGGAGTGCTAATAATATGGGCGAATTGTTGAGAGTCAACCCGACAGCCCAAATATATTTTCATCTGCCGTCACACAGGGGTAACTTCAGACAGTGACAAACACGCCGATGACGCCAACAGCACAGCTTGAAGCACGAGTCTGGCAGCTGATTAAAAGCATTCCTGCGGGCCGGGTCGCCACCTATGGACAAATCGCTCGCCTTGCTGGCATGCCTCAACAGGCCCGGCTTGTGGGCCGCATACTCGCTCGCCTGCCCGCGGAGACTGGTCTGCCTTGGCATCGAGTGGTGAATGGCCGAGGCGAGGTATCTAATCCGAATCCAACCCGCCAATGTCAGCACTTGACCGACGAGGGTGTCGCCGTTGCTAATCACCGAGTGAGCTTGCGTGCTTACCAGTGGCAACCATAGGGACTGCCAATCCGGCGATTTTACTGGCTGGCCGATAACGCCTTATCGCGCCGAATCAGCAACATCACCAGCAAAATAGCCGGAATTCCGATCACACTGGCGAAGATGAAAAAGGGCAGGTAACCCCAGCCGTCGACGATAACCCCTGAGAAACCGCTGATAAACTTGCCCGGCAAAGTCATCAGGGAACTGAAGAGTGCATACTGAGTGGCCGTATAGGCGCGGTTAGTCAGGCTGGAAAGGTAGGCAATAAAGGCCGTCGCAGCAAACCCGCCGCTGATATTATCCGCGCTGATCACGATCGCCAAGCCGGTCAAACTGGGCTCAAGGGTCGACAGCAGGGCAAACAACAAATTAGTCACAGCGACGGCCACCGCGCCCACCAGCAGCGGCCTCAATATGCCCCATTTGACCACCAGTACACCACAGAGCGCTGAACCCGCAATGGTCATAAAAAAGCCAAACACCTTGGCCACGTTAGCGATGTCGGTTTTGCTATAGCCCATATCCAGATAGAAAGGATTCGCCATGATGCCCATAGCAATATCACTCAGGCGAAAAACCGCGATGAAGAGCAGGACAACCAGCCCAAAACGTCCGTTGCGTTTGAAAAAATCGACAAAGGGAAAAACCACCGCGGACAAGAACCAGGTCAGGGTGCGCTGGACTCTGAGCGGCAAATACCCGCTTTTGGCCAGATAGGCCCTGACGATCTGATCGTCAGCAATCTGCTCTACCATGCCGCTCGCCGCTGGCTCCCGGATTACCAACACTGTGGCTATACCAATCAGCATCAACCCAGCCATCACTTGGTACGCCAGAGTCCACCCCAGGTACTCCGCCAGATAGAATGCACCTGCACCCGCCACCAGCAACGCCACGCGATAGCCGAAAATATAGGCCGCCGACATGGCACCTTGAAAGCGCTCAGCCACCGCCTCAATACGATACGCATCGATGGCAATATCCTGGGTCGCCGACGAGAATGCCACCAGCACGGCAAACAACGACAACAGCAGCAAATCCTGGGCACCGATCATCGACATGCCCAGCAATCCTAGTGCGATACCAACCTGGGCCACCAGAATCCAAGAACGTCGCCGGCCCAACGCGCCGATCACCGGCAGTCGCAGACGATCTACCACCGGCGCCCAAAAAACCTTAATAGAATAGGTGATACCGACCCAGGCAAAAAAACCAATGGTGGATCGGCTGACTTCGGCCTCTCGCAACCAGGCGCTTAGTGTGGAAAAAACCAGCAGAAACGGCAGGCCGCCTGAAAAGCCCAAAAAGGCCATGGCGATCACGCGGGGATTGGCGTAAATCGAGATCACCTCACGCCAACTGAGCTGCGGATCACCCAAATGGCCTTGTTGGGGGCTCGTTTTATCCACGCTGGAAACGACGTTCTTGGCTGTCAATTAGGCTCATGTGAAATGTCGCTCGGCTACTCTCTAAAATTATCAAATTGCAGCGGCATTTCTAGCTCGCTTTCACGCAATAATGCCATCACCTGTTGCAGATCGTCGCGCTTTTTACCAGTCACCCGGACTTTCTCGCCCTGGATAGCCGCTTGCACCTTCATTTTTCGATCTTTGATCAGCTTGACTATTTTTCGAGCAAGGTCAATGTCGATGCCCTGCCTGACCAAGACAACCTGATGCAGCAATTTGCCTCTTGCCGTTCGATCCTTCACCTCCAGCACCTTAACATCTACCTTCCGAGCGATCAGTTTGGAACGGAGTATGTCCAACATCTGCTCTAACTGAATATCAGCCTCGGCAGTCATGGTCACCTCGTTGTCCTTACGCTCAAACCTGGCATTCACACCCTTGAAGTCGAATCGAGTCGAAAGCTCACGATTGGCCTGATCTGCCGCGTTATTCACTTCCTGTAAATCCACTTCCGATACAGCGTCAAAAGATGGCATGTCTATTTACCTCCAAATTATCTACAATAGCCGCTACTACTTTCCAGCATATCAGATTAGATTCGAGCGGTCGCAACCATGTTAAAACAACCAGTGGCCATTATCCTCAACCGCGAATCAGACGAACATCTGTTTGCCGACGCTCTCACTGACTGTGACGCCAAACAGGTCTACAAAGGTGCAGTGAATGCGCTTCAGGGCCTGGAAGAAAACCCAGCCCACGTCATCATTATCCAAAGCCCCCTTGATGATATGAGTGATATTGAAATTGCAGAGGCCATTCAAGAGATCAATGCGGATCGGCAGCACTTTAGCTACATCATTATCGTCGGTAAATATCCAAACGCCGCAGTACTGAATGGTATTGAGGCTTGTGTTGATGCTTTTATACCCATCGATGACCAACCAGAGCCACTGCGTATGCTGGCCCGGCAAATCAAGGCCGGCGCAAGGATGGCATCTACAATCAACGATCTGACGATCGAGACGCAAAATTTACAGGCTCGTTGCGCTGTCTTGGAGCAGAATCAATTAATTGATCCTCTCACGGGCCTGGGCAACCGTCGCTTTGCCGAACAGACCCTAAGCGACAGCGTTCGACAGATTGAATCTCGAGGCGGCGCAGTCTGCTTTCTAATGGTCAGCGTTGAAAATTATTCGGATATCATCGCTCATTATGACCAAAAAATGGCCGATCGATTGATTATTGCCGTCTCGAAGAAAATCCAGCAACTCGTCAGACCTATGGATATAGTCACTTATTTCGAGCCAGGTCGATTTGCACTTGTGCTGATCCAACCGTCTATCGAACAATGTACGGCCCAGTCCTACCAACGCATTTACGATGGGGTGAATCTGAAAAGTTATAATACTCCCGTGGGTTATTTACCCGCCAACATTGGCATGAGTATTTGTGCCAGCGAGGCCCACTCTGGGCCACCGAACGTTCAGGTCATTATCCACACCGCTCAACAGAATTTAGACAACGCTTTCGAATCTGACAAAATATTAGTCAAACACCTGACACCCTAAAGGAGCAAACAACCCATGGGGAAACGCCTCAGCAAAATCTACACGCGCACAGGAGATCTCGGTGAAACGGGACTGGGCGACGGCAATCGAATTAAAAAGAACGCACCTCGCATACAAGCGATGGGCAGCGTCGACGAACTCAACAGCACCCTCGGCTTATTGATTGAAGAGATTATTGACCAACAGCATGCGGGGATTCAGCCGATTGGTGAATTTTTGCGTTACAGCCAACACCGAATCTTCGATCTAGGTGGCGAGTTGTCGATTCCGGATTTTCGCATTATTGCCGCCAAGCATGTGACGGACATTGAGAACCGCTTAGACGAACTGAACGCCGACCTTGCGCCATTGGAGAATTTCATCCTCCCAGGTGGTTCACGCTTGATCGCAACCTTTCACATGGCCCGGAGTATCTGTCGGCGAGCGGAACGCGACATCGTCACGCTCGCCCTGGACAACACCATCAACGAAGAAGGTCTGAAGTATCTAAACAGGCTGTCAGACTACCTGTTTGTTGCTGCGCGCTACACGGCAAAAAGCCAAGGTGTCGATGAAGTGCTCTGGCAGAAAGACCTCGCCTAAACAGGCTTGAGCCAGGCTGTCAGCATCACCCAGACCGCCTCACGCCTAGAGGATGAGTCGGCGCATATCGCCTAATAACTCGGTCAAATAATGGGTGAATCTGGCAGCTTCCGCGCCATCGATGGCGCGATGATCATAAGACAGAGACAGGGGCAACAGCAGCCTCGGCACAAATGCTTGACCATCCCAGACCGGCTCCATTGACGAACGGGAAACGCCCAAAATCGCTACCTCAGGTGCATTGACGATGGGCGTGAATGCAGTTCCGCCGATACCGCCCAGACTGGAGATAGTAAATGTCGCGCCTTGCATGGCGTCCAGGGGCAGTTTTTTATCCCGCGCCTGGCCAGCCAGGGTCGCTGACTCGCGAGCCAACTCAACCACCCCCTTCTTGTCGGCGTTCCGCACAACCGGCACCACCAGACCATCTGGGGTCTCCACGGCAATACCAATGTTGTAATATTTTTTCAGGGTCAGATGTTGATAATCCGCATCGATCGATGAGTTGAACTGCGGGTACTTAATCAGTGCGTGGACACACGCCTTAATCAGAAAGGCCAATGGTGTCAGTTTGTCGCCAGCACTGGCTAGCTCTTGGTTTTGCTTTTTACGGAAGACCTCAAGGTCAGTGATATCCGCTGCATCGAACTGGGTGACATGGGCGACATTCAACCAACTGCGATGCAGGTTACGAGCACTGCTACGTCGGACTCTGGATAAGGGACGCAGTTCGACCTCACCAAACTTGGCAAAATCGATCAGGGGAACAGGGGGTATGCCGTTACCGATAGTCGCGATGTCGGCTTGAGCTTGAACGCCCGCTCGAGACTGAAGCTGCCCCTTGACGAACGCCTGAACGTCTTCCTTGAGTATTCGACCCTTCTGCCCGGTCCCGGTCAATTGGGCCAGGTTCACGCCATATTCTCGAGCCTGTTTTCGAACGGCAGGTCCGGCGTGTATTTTTTCGTCACTCACCACCTCAACGGCTGATACAACAGCGGCGTGTCTGGCAGCTTTCTCGCCAGCTTTCTCGCCAACTTTCTCGACAGCCTGTTTAACGATCTTTTCGCCAACCTTTTCAGCAGCTGTGGCAGCATTGACGGACACTGCCGCCTGCTCGTCACCTGACCGAGCTGTTGGGGCGAGTCCTTGCTCTGTGGTTCGTAGTTTGATTAGAGGGTCTCCCTCACTCACCACGGAGCCATCTACAACCAGCATCTCAACCACTTCACCAGCAAAGGGCGAAGGAATCTCCATACTGGCCTTATCCGACTCAAGCACGAGAATAGAATCATCTGCGGCAACCACATCCCCTAACTTGACCAGCAACTCAGTCACCGTGACCTCGCCGGCATCACCTACATCAGGCACAACCACTAACTGCTCCAGCGACTGGCTGCTGTCTGGCGTTGTCGCCGGCACTTCCGTTGGTACTGTAGTTGGTACTTCAGTTGGTACTTCAGTTGGTACTTCAGTTGGTACTTCAGTTGAAATGTCAGCCGATGTTTCAGGACCCTTTGCCTTTGCCGTTGTTGCTGATGACGTCACGGGCACTGGCGGCTCGACCGATGGACTTTTACTGGGCGTTTCGGCAGCGGCCTTAACATTTTTCGCGCTCGCATCGACAGCAGTACCCGTTTCAACATCCAACTCAACGATAAGCGACCCTTCTTCGACGGTGTCCCCTTCCTTCACGGCGATGCTGACCACTTTGCCCGCATGGGGTGATGGAATCTCCATACTCGCTTTGTCCGATTCAAGCACCACCAGCGAATCATCTTTACGGACGATATCTCCCACTGTCACCAGTACCTCGATGACTTCGACCTCACTGGCCTCCCCTACATCAGGAACTGTCACTTGAATCGTCATGTCTTAGAGTTCCTATGAAACAGCCGGGTTAGGTTTTTCTGGGTTGATATTGAATTTTTTG
>JABBAY010000101.1 GCA_018607725.1 K189A clade bacterium | reverse complement strand
CCTGCCTGTACCTGCCTGTATTAGTAGCAATAAACGCACCACTTGTTCTGAGTCAGATACGGCGGCTTTTCGGCGTTAGTATAGCCAAGGATCTGAATAACTGCACCAAAATGGTGCAATGAATATTTTGTTTCGAGCGTTCATGCCCCGTTGGTCTGGTGATTGAATTCTGGTCAAAAAAAATCCCGCGGTCCATTCGGTGCCGCGGGATTTTGATCGCGCTGTTAGTAATTAGACGCTGTAGTACATTTCAAATTCCACAGGGTGAGGTGTGGAGTTCAGGCGCTCGACCTCGGCCATCTTCAGGTTGATGTAACCATCGATCATGGAGTCGGAGAACACATCACCTTCGGTCAGGAAGCTGCGGTCAGCATGGAGGCTGTCCAGTGCCATTTCCAAAGAGTTACAGACTGTCGGAATATTCCGTAATTCCTCAGCGGGCAAGTCATAGAGATCCTTGTCCATGGGGGCACCTGGGTCAATCTTGTTTTTGATACCGTCAAGGCCGGCCATCATCATGGCCGAGAACATCAAGTAAGGGTTGGCGGTAGGATCGCCAAACCGCACTTCCAGACGCACGCCTTTCGGATTGCCGCCCTGGACATACGGGATGCGGATCGAAGCAGAGCGGTTACGAGCCGAGTAGGCCAGCAATACGGGCGCCTCAAATCCTGGTACCAGGCGCTTGTAAGAGTTGGTGCTGGCATTGGCGAAGGCATTCAAGGCGCGAGCATGCTTGATGATGCCGCCGATGTAATACAGGGCTTGCTGGGACATGTTGCCGTAACCTTCGCCAGCGAAGGTGTTCTTGCCGTCTTTCCAGATTGACTGGTGCAGGTGCATACCGCTGCCATTATCGCCGATCAGCGGCTTAGGCATAAACGTTGCGGTCTTACCGTAGGCGTGCGCGACGTTCAGGACGCAGTATTTGTAGATTTGCACCTCGTCAGCCTTCTTGGTTAACGTATTGAAGGGTATGCCGATCTCGCATTGGCCCGCAGTACCGACCTCATGGTGATGCAGGTCGATGGACAAGCCCATGGCCTCCATGGCGGTGCACATAGAGTTTCGAATGTCGTACAAGGAGTCTACCGGTGGCACGGGGAAGTAGCCGCCTTTGACGCCAGGCTTATGGCCCAGGTTGCCACCCTCAGTGTTGTGGGAGGTCATCCACGCCGCTTCTTCAGACTCGATTTGATACATGGCGCCGCTCATGTCGGCTTTGTACTTGATATCGTCGAAAATGAAAAATTCTGGTTCCGGGCCGAAATAGGCTGTGTCACCGATACCGGTAGTGGCCAGGTACGTCTCAGCTCGCTGGGCGAGAGAGCGTGGATCGCGGTCGTAGCCTTGCATGGTGCTTGGCTCGAGGATGTTGCAGCGGACGTTAACGGTGGTTTCTTCAGTGAAAGGATCGATCACCGCGGTGCTGTCGTCCGGCATCAGGATCATGTCGGATTCGTTAATAGGCTTCCAGCCACCGATGGATGATCCGTCGAACATGGCGCCGATTTCGAAAAACTCGGCATCCACTTTGCTCGCGTGATTGGTGACGTGCTGTTCTTTACCGCGTGAATCAGTGAAACGTAAGTCCACCCATCGCGCTTCGTTTTCTTCTATCAGACCTAAAGTCTTTTCTGACATATGGTGTGCCCTCCAATGGGTTTACTGTTTTGATGCGGTGCAATTTAAGAGAGCAAAGACTATGCCATTCGTCAGAATTAATAAAGCCTTGTATTTTGTGGTCTGTAGGACATCCGTCCGAACCACGATGCTCTATTATGGTGCGACATAGTGTGCGGTGCTCTATTATGGCGCAATATGTCAGGCAGGCAGTGAACGGGTCTGATTAGGCGCCTGGTGCAAGTGCCTTTTAGTGACGATTAGTTGCGATTTAACGTCGATGGATTTGAGTCTTTGCGCGCTGAGTAACGGATGCTGGACCCTCCATGTAGAGGGGAAAAGCGCGTTTGAGGTCAGTTAATCGATGATATCTGTGTGTGAAAGCCTGTAAAGCCGAATTGCCGATGTCTAAATTGCTTGACTCTCTGTATAATACCGCGTCGTTGAGCGGAGTAGTCATGAGTAAGAAATTAAGAAACATCGCAATTATTGCCCACGTTGATCATGGGAAAACTACATTAATTGACAAATTACTGCAGCAGTCGGGGTCTTTGCACCGCGGCGATGAGCAAGTTGAACGCTTGATGGACTCCAATGACCTGGAGAAAGAGCGTGGCATTACGATTCTGGCCAAGAATGCCGCCATTGAGTGGCAGGGTCACCGAATTAATATCGTTGATACACCAGGACACGCAGACTTCGGTGGTGAGGTCGAGCGGATACTCTCCATGGTCGACTCGGTGCTGCTCGTTGTTGATGCGGTGGATGGTCCGATGCCACAAACGCGATTTGTCACCAGCAAGGCATTTGCCAACGGTCTGAATCCGATCGTGATGATCAATAAGATTGACCGCGAAGGCGCTCGACCCGATTGGGTGGTTGACGAAGTGTTTGAGCTGTTCGACAAACTCGGCGCAAATGATACGCAGTTAGACTTCCCCGTCATTTACGGTTCTGCCATCCAGGGCCGTGCTGGCCTGTCAATGGATGCCATTGGCGATGACCTGACCTCGCTGTTACAAGCGATCCTGGACCATGTGCCAGAACCTGTGGTTGACGACGAAGGCCCGTTCCAGATGCAAATCAGTGCGCTGGATTATAATAGCTATGTCGGTGTTATTGGTCTTGGCCGTATTGCCCGAGGTAGCGTCAAGAAGGCCCAGCAAGTGGCCATTGTGGGTGCCGACGGTAAACTCAAAAAAGGCAAAGTGCTGCAGGTCATGGGCTACGAGGGCCTTGATCGCGTTGAGGTTGATGGCGCCGACGCCGGTAACATCGTCTGCATCACGGGCATCGAAGGCTTGAAGATTTCAGATACTATCTGTCATCCAGATCATGTTGAGGCATTACCCCCGCTGGTGGTTGATGAGCCGACAATTTCTATGACGTTCCAAGTGAACACATCACCTTTTGCCGGCCGTGAAGGCAAGTTCGTCACCAGTCGAAATATTCGTGAGCGCCTGGATCGTGAGTTAATTCATAACGTGGCGTTGCGGGTTGAAGACACCGACAGCGCCGACCGCTTTAAGGTCTCTGGTCGTGGCGAATTGCATCTCGCTGTTTTGATCGAGACTATGCGTCGTGAAGGGTACGAGCTTGCCGTGGGTCGTCCCGAAGTGATTTTCAGAGAGGTTGAAGGCAAACGTCAGGAACCGTTTGAGAATGTGCTGCTAGATATCGAAGAAACTCACCAGGGTTCGGTGATGGAAGAATTGGGGCGGCGCAAAGGCGTTTTGGAAAACATGATTCCAGACGGTAAAGGCCGAGTCCGCATCGAATATCAAATTCCTACTCGTGGGCTGATTGGCTTTCGTGGTGCGTTCATGACCATGACCTCTGGAACCGGTATTATGACCAGTATCTTTTCCCATTACGGTAATGTGATGAGCCAGGACATGTCCAGTCGTACCAATGGCGTACTGGTAGCCATGGCCAGTGGCAAGGCGTTGGCTTATGCCATTTGGAATCTCCAGTCCCGTGGTCGGATGTTTATTCTACCGAACGAGGAAGTGTATGAAGGCATGGTCATCGGCCTGCACTCACGGGGTAATGACCTGATAGTGAATCCGCTGAAGGGTAAACAATTGACCAACGTTCGTGCTTCCGGCACAGACGAAGCTATCATTCTCACTGGGGCTATTCGACATACCCTTGAGCAGGCCATTGAGTTTATCGAAGACGATGAATTGGTTGAGGTAACACCCACCAGTCTGCGGATGCGCAAAAAGCTGCTGACTGAGAATGAACGCAAGCGTGCGGGCCGTGAAAAAGTCGCGTAAGGAAGACTCAGATGCTACCACTGTATCCGGAAATCAAGCCTTACGCCCGCCACATGTTGGATGTAGATGACGTCCACTCTCTGTATATTGACGAGAGTGGTACGCCGGATGGTATTCCGGTGTTGTTTGTTCACTCTGGCCCTGGCTCGGGCTGTGAGTTTGATAGTCGGTGTTTTTTCAATCCAGAAAAATACCGGATTATACTCTTCGATCAGCGCGGCTCAGGTCGATCTAAACCACATAGCGACTTAACCAATAACACTTCCAGTGACTTGATTGCGGATATGGAAAAAATCCGGATTTTTCTTGGCGTTGATAAGTGGCTACTGTTTGGTGGCGGATTCGGTTCGATGCTATCCCTGCTATATGCCGAGGAATTTTCGGCTAACGTTTTAGGTATGGTGCTGCGAGGTATATTCCTCGGTCGTAAGGCGGATATTGATTGGGTTTACCAGGATGGGGCCAATCGGTTTTTTCCGGACCACTGGGAAGACTTCGAAAGTCCGATACCTGTGTCTGAAAGAGATGATTATCTGGCTGCCTACAATCGCCGCATCAACGGTGCTGATGAGTTGGCGCGAATGGGTGCCGCGAAAGCCTGGTCCCGTTGGGAAGCTGACTGCTCATCCTTGGAGCCGAACCCTCGATTGGTTAAACATTTTACTGATCCACATCGGGCGATGGCCAGAAGTCGGATTGGGCTGCATTATTTCACCAACAATTGTTTTTTGACGGACAATCAAATACTGAATAACGTCAGTCGTATCAGCGATGTGCCTGGCATTATTGTTCATGGCCGCTACGATGTTTTGTGTCCAGTAAAGAATGCCCATGAGTTACATGCAGCCTGGCCAATATCGCAAGTCTATCTGGTGCGCGAGGCTGGTCACTCGGCTACGGAGCATGCGTTGATAGATGCGCTGGTGCGGGCCACCCGTGATATGGCGTTGCGCTTCGAGTCAGATTTCAACGTCTAGGACATTGATTCAATGCGCGCCCTGATCCAACGAGTCAGCTACGCCCGAGTCCTGGTAAATGATGAAATAGTCGGTGAGATTTCGCGTGGCATTCTCTTGTTCGTTGGCTTTCAGAAGGGCGATTCCGCCGCTCAAATCGACAAGCTACTCAACAAGGTGCTCGCCTACAGAATCTTTCCTGACACTGTGGGGCATATGAACTTGGCCTTGTCAGATGTCTCGGGGAGTCTGTTGGTGGTTTCGCAGTTCACTTTGGCCGCAGATACGCGTAAGGGGCTGCGCCCATCTTTTTCTGCAGCGACGCCACCCGTAGACGCCGAAGTGCTGTACGACGATTTCGTGGGCCGTGCCCGCCAGCGGTGCGAGCATGTGGCAACCGGCCAGTTTGGTGCTGATATGAAAGTTCAGCTCGAAAATGATGGTCCGGTTACCTTCCTGCTAGAGGTTAACGACCCTTAAAGGTCGGCTCACGTTTTTCAACGAATGCCTTTGCTGCCTCTTTGTGGTCTTGAGTCTGGCCTGTGTGAACATGGTGGGTGGCTTCGAGGTCCAGGCAGTCATCAACATCGCCAGACACGGCTCGGTTCAAATTTTCCTTCATATAGCGGAAAGCGACCGTTGGGCCTGCTGCGATTTTGTTAGCGATTTCCATGGCTTTTGCCATCAGTTCTTCCGGCTCGCAGACCCAATTGGTTAAACCAAGATCCAGTGCTTCGGCTGCGCTAACACGCTCAGATAGGAAGTACAGTTGGCGAGCCTTAGCGGCGCCAATCAATTGAGTCATGAAGTAGGTGCCGCCGTAGTCGCCAGAAAAACCAACTCGGGCAAAAGCGGTGGTCATGATGGCGGTGTTGCTCATGACGCGCAGGTCGCAGGCTAAGGCCAGAGACAGACCAGCGCCGGCAGCCGCGCCTGGTAATGCGGCGATAGTCGGCTTTGGCATCTTGTAGAGTTTGCCGGCTGTGGCGCGTTGATTCACCCGTTGTTGATGAATCGCGCCGTCGATGGTGGCGTCGCCTACGGTTCCATCGCCGGATGCGGCCATACCTTTGACATCGCCGCCGGCACAAAAACCTTTGCCGGCTCCGGTCAGGACAATGCACTTCACCGCTGGGTTGAGTTCGAGGTCAGCGAGCAGGCTTTGCAGCGCGGCATTCATCTCGCCAGACATGGCGTTGCGGGCTTCAGGACGGTTCAAGGTCAAGACGGCTACGCCATTTTCCAGGCTGGCCAAGAGATCGTTTGTGCCGGTATCGATTGTAGTCATGGGAAACTCCTCAAAGGTTTATTAAATGCTGGTGTGCTGTGCTGACTATGCAAAATAGATTGTCAGTCGCGGGATGGCAAGTCTCGTTGCCAGTAATTACGAGCTGGTGCTTATTCGACCTCTTGCCGGTTACGAATCAAGGTGGCAAACAGGATGCCAATTTCAAACAATATCCACATAGGCAATGCGAGCAGCAGCTGAGAGATGATGTCCGGCGGTGTGAGTAACATGCCCACGATGAAACAGCCGACAACAACGTAGGGGCGTTTTTTGCGCAGATTTTCAACGGTGGTTGCGCCGGTCCAGACCAAGAGGAGGGTGGCGATGGGTATTTCAAACGCCAGGCCGAAGGCGAAAAATAGCTTCAGGACGAAATCCAGGTAACGATTGATGTCGGTCATGACGGTGACCCCCGCAGGCGCGGCGCTGGTAAAGAAGCCAAAAATTAATGGAAACACGACGTAAAAAGCAAAGGCAATACCGCCATAGAACAGCAGGACGCTTGAGGTCAGTAGAGGGATTGCCAGACGCTTTTCGTTGGAGTACAGGCCGGGTGCGATAAAACTCCAGAGTTGATGCAGAATATAGGGAATGGCAATAAAAATAGCCAAGACCAAGGTTAGTTTAAACGGCGTCAGGAAGGGTGACGCAACTTCCGTTGCGATCATGGTGGCGCCCTCTGGTAGATAGGTCCGCAGAGGTTCAGAAATATAGCTGTAAAGGTCGTTCGCAAAATAGAACAAGGGCAGAAAAATAATCACCACGGACGCCAAGCTATGCAGAATCCGAGTTCGCAGCTCGATAAGGTGTTCGATCAAGGTCTGACCCGGATCGTTAGGGTCAGAGCCCAGTGTCTGGTCGTTTGGTTTCGTCACGGTTGGACTCGGCAATGGATGGAAGGTCAGCCTTGCTTAAGGCTTTTGACGCCTGTTTGATTTCCGTCAGGGTTTCATCGGTCTGGTTGACCACGCTCTGAAGCTGCTGGCGAGTTTCTTCGAGTCCCTTCATGATGGATTCGTTGTGGAGTTGTTGGCGAATATCGTCAGCACCGATCTCGTTTTCTATATCGGTACGAATGTTAGCAAGGCTGCGCCGCAGTCGCCCGACCCATAGGAAAAGGCTCCGCAGTGTTTCGGGTAGCTTGTCAGGTCCGATCACCAGCAGCGCGACGATGCTGACGACAATCAGCTCGGGAAAACCGATATCAAACATGTCAGATCAACTTTCTTTTTTCGGCTCGACAGGCTCTTTGCTGTCGGTGCTGATATTGGCGCTAATATTGTCTGCCGGTTTCTCTTCGTCAGCCAACAACTCGGTTTTGTCAGCATCGGTGTCGATGGCGTTTCTGAAACCCTTGATCGCTGCTCCGAGATCGTTGCCCAGGGATTTTATTTTGGTGGTACCAAACAGTAAGACCACAATCAGCAGCACGACCAATAGTTCGGGTATTCCAGGCATAATTCATTCCTCCAGTTTTTGTTCGCGCGTCATGCTTGGCTGGCGCGCATTCTTTTCATCAATTCCTGACGTTCCAAAGCGGTCTTCAAGCTCGCGCAACAGGTCGCCAGCATCAAGGTTCAGGTGACTCAACATCACGAGACTATGGAACCACAAATCGGCGGTTTCCTTGATTACCGCGACCGGGTCGTGATCCGCGTCCTTGGCCGCGATAATGGTCTCCGTTGCCTCTTCGCCGACCTTTTCCAGAATCTTATTAAGGCCCTTCGCATGCAGACTCGCAACATACGATGTTGCCGGGTCGCCGGTTTTTCGGTCTTCTAGTGTCGCTGCCAAGCGCTGGATGATGTCACTCATGTATAAATCTCCGCCGGCGGCTTGATGACCGGGTCGACGGTTTGCCACTCACCATTTTTTAAGACTCGGTAAAAGCAGGACTGTCTGCCGGTATGACAGGCGATGCCGCCTACCTGCTGCACTCGCAATATTATCACATCACTATCACAGTCGAGTCTGACTTCGGCAATGATTTGCTGATGACCTGATTCTTCGCCCTTATGCCATAATTTTTGCCGTGAGCGTGACCAATAAACAGCATGTCCGGTGGCGAGGGTGGTCAGCAAGGCTTCCTTGTTCATCCACGCGACCATCAGGATGCGCTCACTACTGGCGTCCTGCGCGATGGCAGGTATCAGGCCCTGGTTGTCGAACTGAATTTCCGCAAGCCAGTCAGTGTCTGGGGGTATGCTCGACATAGATCGTGAACCATCAGGAGGTAAGGCCACACATGAGGCATGGGTGGGTTGTAGGTTTGCCGATGTTCGGCTCGATAGACGTCGAGAATATCATGTCAGGTCTTGATAAACATCCAATAAACGCCGAGGCAACCGAGGGCGCCAGCGCTCAACTGCAGCGCCATATTTGGCGCGATTCCAGCTATAGGAGAGGCTGCGACAGCGAATGCCAGTAATAGGCTGGTGCCACCGAGGCGAGTTGAGCGCTGACGGCGATCTGACTGTTCCAGCGTAGTCTGGAGTTGTTGCAGTAGCTGCGTCTGTTGACGATTGTTGCGTCCCAGGTGCTTGAGTTCTGCCAGTGCAGTCAGTGCCAGTTGTGGTAGTTCCGGGAGTTGGCCCACCAGACTGGGCACGTGATCGCCGACCTGTTTAAGGAGCCCACGGATCCCCATGCGGTCTTTCATCCAGCGCTCCATATAGGGCGCCGCGGTTTGCCAAAGGTCGAGCTGCGGATATAGTTGGCGTCCCATCCCCTCGATATTGAGTAGGGTTTTCTGAAGCAATACCAGCTGCGGTTGGACTTCCATATCAAAGCGTCTGGCCGTCTGAAACAAGCTGAGCAAGACCTTGCCGAAGGATATTTCACTGATGGGTTTTTGAAATATCGGCTCGCAGACACTGCGGATGACGGCTTCAAATTCATTGATGTCCGTATCAAATGGTACCCATTCACTTTCCACATGCAGGCGCGCGACTTCGTAGTAATCCTGATTAAAGAAAGCCAGCAGATTACGCGCAAGGTAGTTTTTGTCGTTTTCCGTGAGAGACCCAATGATAGCGCAGTCTAATGCGATGTAGGTGGGGTTCTCCGGGTCGCTGGCATCGATAAAGACGTTGCCGGGATGCATGTCGGCATGGAAGAAGTTGTGGTCGAACACTTGGGTGAAAAAAATCTCGACCCCAAGGTGGGCCAGTTTCTGCATGTTGACGCCGCGGTCACGCAAGCCCTTAACGTCAGCAGAGCTTAAGCCATGAATCCGCTCCATAACCATGACGTTGGGCCGGCAATAATCCCAATACACCAGTGGTACATAGAGTTTACCCGACTGATCCCAGTTCTTGCGCAACTGAGTGGCATTAGCCGCCTCAAGTAACAGGTCCAGCTCATCCAAGATAGTGCGCTCATAGTCCCTGACTACCGTGACTGGGTGCAGGCGCCTGCCGTCTTCCCAGCCCCGTTCGAGGAAGTTTGCAAGCAGGTACATGACCTGTAGGTCCTGCTTAATAGTGACCTCGATACCTGGCCGGATAATTTTAACCACCACCGACTCGCCAGTTTTCAGGTTGGCGGTATGCACTTGGGCCACAGAAGCCGACGCTAACGGATGATCATCGAATGCTGTAAACAGGGTCTCGATATCATTGCCAAGCGCGGCTTCGATGATCTCACGCGCATCAGCGGTGGCAAATGCCGGCACCTGATCTTGTAATTTCTGTAGTTCATCAGCGACATCGTCGTCGAACATATCCCGTCGAGTCGACAAGATCTGGCCAAATTTGACGAATACGGGTCCCAATTCTTCCAGGCTCAAGCGTAGGCTGACGGCTGGGCTCGTACTCGGTGTCTTGACTAGACGCAGCAGTATTAGGCCGGCTCTGACAGTTCTGGGGAGATCCAGGTCGCTGGGTAATAGCCGATCGAGGCGATGCTTGCAGACGACCTTGAGGATGCTGAGAATTCTGAATAAACGCATTACAGCCCGTCGGCTTTGTTGCCGATATGGATCGCCGCGATACCGTTTAGCAGGTTGTGGTAGCTGCAGTCGACAAAGCCGGCGTCGCTGAACATGGCTTTCAAGGTTTCCTGGTCAGGGTGCATCTCAATGGACTCAACCAAGTATTGATAGCTGTCGTGGTCGCCAGTGATAGCCTGGCCGATGCGTGGCCATAATTTTGAGAAAGACTTGTAGATTGTGCTGATGCCCGGATTAGTCGCCTTGGAAAACTCCAATACCACCAGTCGACCGCCGGGTTTCAGGACTCTCAGAATTTCCTTGAGGGCTACGTCTTTACGCGTGACGTTACGCAACCCAAACGCCATGGTGATCACGTCGAAGTGGTGAGTCGGACAGGGCAGGCATTCGGCGTTCGCCTGCAGGTAGTCGACGTTGCCGCTGATACCGTGATCGAGCAGGCGGTCACGACCGTTGCTGAGCATCGAGTAGTTAATGTCGCAAAGGGTGATTTGTCCGGCTGGACCAACAATTTTTGAGAGTTTTTCGGTCAGATCACCAGTGCCACCTGCCAGATCCATGATTTTGTCGCCAGCCCGTGCAGCGGTCAGTTGAATCGCGAACTGCTTCATCAAGCGGTGACTGCCCAGAGACATCACGTCATTCATCACATCATAACGATTGGCGACGGAGTGAAAGACACCGGCAACTCTGGCGGCTTTCTCGCCGACAGGAACTTGTTTGCGGCCAAAATGCGTTGTTTCTTCTGTCATACCATATCCGCTGCTGGGGAGTGACGACCGATCGTTAAGTCGGGCTAGTTTACCTGCGTTTGCCGGTATGTGCATTGCTTGGCGGGGCTTTTATACCGCCATTCTAGCGCACTAGGTGTCGCCCTGGGTGTTTGTCTAGCGACTGACGGCAATAAATTGCGGTTCGCGCTGCTTGCCTGCGGCGTCCAGTTGAGCGAGATAATCGGCCCATTTTTCTGGGTGCTGACTGCCAAGCTCATGTAGAAAGGTCCAGCTGTAGATACCACTGTTATGACCGTCTGAAAAGATGATTTTGATCGCGTAATGTCCCTGGGGCTCAAGATTGGCGATCTTGACATGCTTCTTGCCCACTTGCAGAACCGCTTGACTCTTTGAGTGCCCCTGAACTTCAGCTGAGGGTGAATAGACTCGAAGATATTCTGCCGGCAGTTCAAAGCGCAGCCCGTCGGCGTAAATCAGTTCTAGGACACCAGAAACCTGGTGTAACTTCACTTCGGTGGGTATCACTGGTGTACTCCGATCGCTGATGGGGAAAGTGGTTAGTTGCAGTCTTAGATAAACAAACTAAAAAAATCATGAGACAAATCTATCAGCCGACTTCTAGGCTGAATAAGCTAACGGTGTTCTCGATTCCTAGAGAATGTAGCGGCTCAGATCTTCATTGCTGGCAAGGTTCGCCAGATGGTCGTTGACATATTGCGCGTCGATCTTGATACGTCCCGTCACGAGGGCTGCGTTATCTGCGCCTTCGAAGGAAATTTCTTCGAGCAGCCGCTCCATAATGGTGTGGAGCCGTCGGGCGCCGATATTCTCGGTTCTCTCGTTGACTTGCCAAGCAATCTCGGCGATTCGAGTGATGCCATCGACCTCGAAATCGAGTTCGACACCCTCAGTTTGCAATAGCGCCTGATACTGTTCGGTTAAGGATGCATGGGGCTCCGTCAAAATGCGCTCAAAGTCACCCACGGTCAGGGCTGACAGTTCGACCCGAATGGGCAGTCGGCCCTGCAGTTCTGGAATCAAGTCAGAGGGTTTGCTGACATGAAAGGCGCCAGAGGTAATAAACAAGATATGGTCGGTACGAACCATGCCGTATTTTGTTGAGACATTGCAGCCTTCAATCAGTGGCAGCAAATCTCGCTGCACACCTTCGCGGGATACGTCGGCGCCGCCACTATGCTCGGCCCGGCGCGCCACCTTGTCGATCTCATCGATAAAGACAATGCCCGTTTGTTCTGCTGCTTCGATGGCCTGGCTTTTCAATTCGTCCTCGTTGATCAGTCTGGCACCCTCATCTTCCGTGAGCTGCTTCAGGGCATCTTTTACCTTCAACTTGCGAGTCTTGGACTTACCGGGGGCCATGGAAGAAAACATATTTTGTAACTGATTGGTCATCTCTTCCATACCCGGGGGCGCCATGATATCCACGTCCATGGGTGCCGCGTTGACCGTGATTTCAATCTCCTTGTCGTCCAGTTCGCCCTGGCGTAGTTTTTTGCGAAACAGCTGGCGAGTGGTGGAATTATTATCAGCCGGTGTATCGCCGTGAGTATTGCTGGTGCGGGCCGGCGGTAGTAATGCATCGAGCACTCGCTCTTCGGCGGCGTCTGCGGCTCGGGGTTGAAGTTGTCTTTGTTGCTCTTCGCGCAGCATTTTTATCGCGGCTTCCATCAGGTCGCGGATGATTGATTCGACATCCCGGCCGACATAGCCGACTTCGGTAAACTTAGTGGCTTCTACTTTCACGAAAGGCGCGGCGGCTAGCCTGGCCAGGCGTCTTGCGATCTCAGTTTTGCCGACGCCTGTCGGTCCGATCATTAAAATATTTTTCGGTGAAATCTCGGCGCGCAGGTCCTCGTCCAACTGCAGTCTGCGCCAACGGTTGCGTAGGGCTATAGAGACAGCGCGTTTTGCGTCAGCCTGGCCGATAATATGCTTGTCCAGTTCGTGGACAATTTCCCGGGGTGTCATCGTTGACATGGTCTATTTCTCGCGGATTGTGACAGGCTAATATTCAATCACTTCGATGGTACGATTGTGATTGGTGTAAATGCAGATATCGGCGGCGATACCGAGACTCTTCTCAACGATGTCTCGAGCGCTCATGTCCGTGTTATCGAGCAAGGCCAGCGCCGCTGATTGGGCAAAGGGGCCGCCTGAGCCGATAGCCATAATGCCTTTTTCTGGTTCGATCACATCGCCATTACCCGTAATAACCAATGAGGCTGTCTTGTCAGCCACTGCGAGGAGTGCCTCCAGGCGGCGTAAGGCCCGGTCGGTTCGCCAGTCCTTAGCCAGTTCAACGGCGGCCCGGACCAGGTTGCCCTGGTGTTTTTCGAGTTGCGCTTCGAAGCGTTCGAAGAGTGTGAAAGCATCTGCTGTGCCGCCGGCGAAGCCCGCGATCACTTGGTCTTTATAAAGCCGCCGGACTTTCCGGGCATTGCCCTTCATCACCGTGTTGCCCATGGAAACTTGGCCGTCGCCACCAATAACAACGGTGTTGCCGCGGCGAACGGATAAAATAGTTGTGCCCCTGAACTGTTCCACGTGTAAGTACCGAGTTTATCGTTGACCATTAAAAGTTGGGGCGCCGATGCGGGTTTTCAAGGGTGCTACCTCAGTGACTGACCCTAAGTGTCAAGGCTTCGATAGAAGCCTCGGCCAGCGCATTTCTGCTTCTGCTGAGTTCGAGCGTCGTGTCGATGGGGCCGACGAGGACGCGATGCCAGGTTTGACCGTCCATGTCGACGGTTTTGATGAAGACGTCCATGCCCAGCAAGATCAATTCAGCACGTAAATTGTCGGCATCAGCGGGTGAGCGGAAAGATCCTGCTTGCAGCACAAAGGTTTGTTGCGCATCTGGGGTCGCGACCTTCTTGCCATCTTGGCCATATTCCTCGACTACGGGTACCGAAGACTTGGGGAATATCTCGTAGAAGTCCCATTGCATCTGTTCCTTAATCTTAGTTGCGGTGTTGGGCAGCAGCGGCTCGCGCTCCGCGGTCACAGGCGTAGTCGGCGCCGATTGCCAGAGATAGATGAGGAAGGCGGAAAACAAGCCCGTCATGAGACCTGTGACAAACCACACCCCGCCAGATACGGTATTTTTGCTCGATCTCTTCTGGGTTGACGCGCTCTTGTTATGTCTTTTGGCAAAATCTTGAGGCATGGTCATCGGTCATCGGGTTTAGGGTTGTTATTGTAGCACCGTGGTTGCATGGCTAAAACAGGTCGATGGGGTCGACATCCAGTGACCAACGAATGTGGCGCCGTGGAGGGTTGTGGTCGATCAGTTGCAAGCAGGCTTCAATGGTGTAATGCAGGTCGCGGCGGTTACTGGCTGAGAACAACAGCTGGGCCCTGAAACGGTCGCCCCGGCGCTCCATGTTGGCTGGCACAGGTCCTAACACCGATACATTGGCAGCGGGCTTGAGTTGCTGCTGCAGTTCGGCGAGAAATTTCATGGCGTCAGCTTTGTTGCTGGAGTCTGCCCTGAGCAGGGTGTGGTGGGCAAAGGGGGGCAAGTCATTCACTTGGCGCTCGGTGAGTAGCTGCTTGGCAAACACGCGATAACCCTCATGAATAAGCGTTCGAAGGATCGGCTGGTCAGGAAAATGGGTCTGCAGCGCCACAGTGCCGGGTTTTTGCTCGCGCCCGGCGCGACCGCCAACCTGCAGTAATAACTGGCCCATTCGCTCGGTGGCCTTGAAGTCAGCGCTGTAAAAGCCTGAGTCCATATCGACGATGGCAACGAGCGTGACATTCGGGAAATGATGACCCTTGGCGAGCAATTGCGTACCCACCAAAATGGCCGGTTGTTGATCGCCGAGTTGCTCCATGATGTCGTTGAAAGCGCCTTTTTTGCGCGTGGTATCTCTGTCAATACGAATAATTGAGTGATCTGGAAATAATTGCTCGAGCGCGCCTTCGATGCGCTGAGTGCCCGCACCAAGGGGTACCAGCTGACTGGATTGACAGGTTGGGCAGTTGCTGGGCACCGGGTCCTGGATGCCACAATGGTGGCACAGCAACGCACGAAGGGTGTGGTGATAGGTGAGCCGAGCATCGCAACGCCGACACTCTGCCAGCCAGCCACATTCATGGCACAGCAACGCCGGCGAAAAGCCTCGACGGTTTAGGAACACAAGCACTTGGCTGTTGCTGCTCAAATGTTCGCCGATCAATTTGATGAGTCGAGCCGAAAAACCGTCCTGTAGTACCTCGTTGCGAATGCCAATAACCTGATATTTGGCGGGCAAGGCACCGCCCGCTCGCTCGGTGAGGGCGAGTCTTCGGTATTTACCGGCGGCAACATTTTGATATGTTTCCAGCGACGGCGTTGCCGAGCCAAGAATGACGGGAATCGATTCGAGATGGCCGCGCATGACCGCCAGGTCGCGGGCAGAATAGCGAAAGCCCTCCTGCTGTTTGAAAGAGGCATCGTGTTCTTCGTCAATCACAATGAGCCCGGGGTTTTTCATGGGGGTGAATATCGCCGAACGCGTACCGATGATGATGGCCGCGCTGCCGTTGCTGGCGGCTCGAAACCCGTCAAGCCGCTCGCGATCGGATAATCCGGAGTGCAGGACAACGATCGGCAGATTAAAACGTGCACGAAAACGATTCACGGTTTGGGGAGTCAAACCGATTTCAGGCACCAGTACCAGAGCCTGCTTGCCCTTCTCTAAAACGGTCTCAATGGTGCGGAAGTAGACTTCTGTTTTGCCGCTACCGGTGATTCCATCGAGGAGCCAGGTGCCCGTGGGCCCTTGATTAATACTGGATACCACGAGGGCTTGTTCAGCGTTGAGTTGGATTTCGGGTTGATGGGTGACAGACGTGCCAGGACTGAAATCCGTGAATTTAATGGTGCGGTTAGACCAGCTGGCGTTGCCTCGCTCGACGAGGGCCTTGGTCGTGCCGGTATTGAAGCCCGCGGCGGTTAGCTGCGGCAGAGTAAGGCCGGCAGGGTTATCTTGTAACAGCAGTTGCAACGCGGCCTGCCGAGGTGCTCGCTGGATCGCGGTGGGATTCTCGCCGAGTGTCAGGATCCGCTCGCTGGTCTCCAGCGCCTGCCCATCGCGGAGTAGGCGCGGTAGCGCACTGCTAAAGACTTCGCCAACGGGGTGGTGGTAATAGTCCGCGGCCCAGCGACACAGGGTCACGATGGATGCGGGAAACAGGGGTGCTGAGTCAAGTTGACGAATCACCGCGCGGATTTTGTGGCCCGGCAAGTCCGGTGCCGGCACAGTACCGAGCATGATCCCCACCAGCTTCTGCCGCCCAAACTGGATGTAAAAGCGGGTGCCCGGCTGAGGGGTGCCCGGCTGAGGGGTGCCCTCGCCACGCTCCGCGTC
>JABBAY010000152.1 GCA_018607725.1 K189A clade bacterium | reverse complement strand
TGTGGTGGGCTTCACGGATATCAATGATAAAGGCCAAGAAGGTGTAGAGCTCGCCCATGAAAAATGGTTGCGGGGCGCACCGGGCAAAAAGAAGGTGCTGAAGAATCTGTATGGCGATATCGTGCGTGACATCAAGCCGATTACAGAAGCAAGTCCGGGTAAAAATTTAGAGCTGAGTGTGGATTTGCGTTTGCAGTACCTGGCGTATCGAGAGCTCAAGACAGCAATCCAGTATTACAATGCCGTCTCGGGTTCAGTGGTGGTGCTGGATGTAGCGACGGGCGCGATACTGGCGCTTGTTAACCAGCCGTCCTACAACCCCAATAACCGGCTGGGTCTGGATTTGGCCGCAGTACGAAATCGGGCGGTCACCGATGTGTTTGAGCCAGGCTCGACTGTAAAGCCTTTTACCGTCGCGGTTGCCCTGCAAAGTGGTCAATACAACCCCCAATCAACTATCGATACGAACCCCGGGTTTGTCAAAGTCGGTAGTAAGACCATCCCGGACCCCTCCAATTATGGGGTCCTTGATCTGGGTGGCATTATCGAAAAGTCCAGTCAGGTTGGTATCACCAAGTTGGCACTAAGCCTGAATGAATACGATGTTTGGGAGCTGTTTTCTGCAGTTGGTTTTGGGCAGAGTACCGATATTGGATTTCCGGGCGAGCGTTCAGGTTTTCTGCCTACCCACCGCCGCTGGAAGGATATAGAGCGGGCGACCTTCGCTTATGGGTATGGGTTGACCGTGACACCGTTGCAGCTGGCATCGGCGTACCTGACGATTGCGTCTGGCGGACTAAGGCGACAGCTGTCGCTGGTTAATAATACTGCGGTTAGTGAAGTCAGGGCTTTTGAGAAAAAGACCGCCGATGATGTGATGCGTATGCTGCGCAGAGTGACTTCGAAAGGTACTGGAAGTCGAGCGGCGATGGATGCTTACACCGTTGCTGGCAAAACAGGCACAGTCAGAAAGGTCGGCGAAGACGGCTACGAAGATACGCGCCACATGGCCTTCTTTGCTGGTATCACGCCGGCTGTTAATCCACGCCTGGTTGGTGTGGTGATGATCAATGAACCCAAGGGTAAAGGTTATGGTGGTGGGGCAATTGCTGCGCCAGTATTCTCCAAAATCATGGCCGGCGCCCTCAGGCTGCTGAACGTGCCGCCCGACGATCTGGATGAGGCGGCTTGACTATGCAAAGGATGTTAAGTCAATTGCTGCCAGACATTAGCCTCAAGGTCGATGTCGTTGTCACGGGTATCTGCGAGGATAGTCGCCAGGTCGGCGCTGGGGATCTGTTCCTGGCAACGGCTGGGTTGCATCACGATGGTCGAGATCACATCGAGGAAGCAATGACTAAAGCAGCGGCTGCTCTGTGTGAAGCGCCATTTGAGTCAGACCATGAGTTAGTCATTGTCGTCGATGAGTTGACCTCGCTCAAAGGGCATATAGCCAGTCGTTTCTATGGCGATCCCTCTTCGCGGTTACTGGTGATAGGCATTACCGGCACCAACGGTAAAACCTCGGTTAGTCATTTTGCTGCCCAGGCGCTGACAGCGCTGAATAAAAAATGCGGTGTAATCGGTACGTTGGGTTATGGCTTTCCCGGTAATTTACAGGAGGCCGGCTTAACCACGCCCGCAGCCGTGGATATTCAACGCCAGCTAGCGAAGTTAAGTGAGCAAGCAGCCGAAGCGGTGGCCATTGAAACCTCTTCGCATGGGCTGGTCCAAGGTCGACTCAACGGTACGAAGATTAATATTGGTCTATTCACCAATATTAGTCGCGACCACCTAGATTATCATGGGACATTTTCCGACTACCGGGCGGCTAAGCAACGCTTATTCGAATGGCCTGAATTACAAGCGGCCATCGTTAATGATGACGATGAGTTCGGTCGAGATATCCCGGCCATGCTCAGACGAGAGGTCCAGGTAGTCAGTTACTCTGTGGAAAATACTTCCGCCAGCGTGTTTTGTCGCGGTGTCAACTACAGCCTTGATGGATTCGAAGCGAATCTGGTCACGCCATGGGGTTCGGGTTTATTGCGCTGCAAATTGCTCGGTGAATTTAATCTCAGCAATGTTCTGGGCGTAGTGTCTTTGTTAGGCCTGCTCGGCTATGAACTTTCGAAAATTTTGTCTGCCGTGGCGGGCCTGAATAATGTACTAGGTCGAATGGACGCGCTCGCACATCCAGGCATGCCGTTGGTTGTCATTGATTACGCGCACACTCCTGACGCGCTGGCGAAGGCCCTGAAAGCATTGCGAGTGCATTGCCAGGCAGAACTTTGGTGTGTGTTCGGTTGTGGCGGTGACAGAGATAAAGGTAAGCGCGCGGAAATGGGTCGAGTGGCTACCGACCTTGCCGATCATTTAATAGTGACCGATGACAATCCGCGAAGCGAAACCTCTGCTGCGATTATTGAGGATATTGTCGCAGGCACTTTGCCGGGCCGAGACATGATCATCGAGTCGGACCGTGGTCTGGCAATCCACTGCGCACTTCAAAAAGCTAAGCCCGGCGATATCGTTTTAATAGCTGGAAAAGGTCATGAAGACTACCAAGAGATCTCTGGTCGGCGGCTGACCTACAGCGACTACGCTGAAGTCAAAAAATTTCATCTCCATGAAGTCCCTAATAATATGAGTAGCGGATCGTCGCTATCGTGAAGATTGAAAAAGAGGAGAAGCTAAGCGTGATTGTCGGGTTAGGTAAAACAGGTATGTCTTGTGCGCGCTATTTTGTGCGTAAGGGTATTCCGTTTGCCGTGCAAGACAGTAACGTGGCGCCAACCAGGGCCGCAGAATTGAGAGATCTTGCGCCGCAGGCTTCACTTTCTTTATTGAACAGCGAGGCGCTTTGCAAGGCTGGTGTGATCGTGTTGAGCCCAGGTGTGCCGTTGGCGACCCGTGAAATTCAGACAGCGCAGGCTGCGGGAATTCCAATTACTGGCGATATCAACATGTTCCTACACCTGGTTGATCAGCCAATTGTGGCGATTACCGGTTCTAACGGAAAAAGTACGGTGACAGCTTTGGTCGGTGAAATATTGACTAATGGTGGGCTTGCTGTCGGAGTTGGCGGCAATATTGGTACGCCCTGCCTGGATCTGCTTGATAAGCGCTTTGAGGTCTTTGTGCTCGAATTATCCAGTTATCAACTTGAGGTTGTCGAGGCTGCCGGATGTAAGGTCGCGGCTGTATTGAACCTATCGCCGGACCATCTTGATCGCTATGAATCAGCAGAGGCTTACTATACCGCCAAGGCGCGTATCTATAAGGGCGCGCAAGTTGCTATCGTGAATCGTCAGGTAAATTTTGACTTTAAGATTGCAGCGGACACAAAAGTAGTCAGTTTCGGCGAAGACTCACCAGTTCATCCTGACGATTACGGTCTGCGGGTGAACGGCGGTCGAACTGCACTCATGCGTGGGCAGAAAGAATTGCTGACGTTGGATCAGATGCAACTTAAGGGGCGCCACAATGCGATGAATGCCTTGGCAGCCTTGGCGATCTGCGATCAATTTGCCATTAATCCGGTGACTGCCATTAACACGGTTATAGCCTATGCAGGCTTGCCTCATCGCTCTGAATTTATGGGCATTTTCGGCGGTGCAGAATTTGTCAATGATTCCAAAGCAACCAACCCGGGAGCGACCAGCGCTGCTGTCCAGGGTCTCGCGCAACCTGACCGTCCTATGTTGTTGATCTTAGGCGGGGAGAGCAAGGGTGCCGATTTCAGTGCGTTGCAGATGGTGGTCAAGGCGCATGTCGCCAAAGTGTTCCTGTATGGAGCAGACTCCAGTTTGATCAAAAATGCCCTTGCGGAGTTCGTTGCGTGTGAAGAGTTCGACACTTTGGCGAATGCGATCCAAGGGATTGCCACCGAGGTTGCCCCCAATAGCATTGTGTTATTCGCTCCGGCTTGCGCTAGTTTCGATCAGTTCGATAATTTCGAACACCGCGGTCGAGAATTCAAGCGACTCGTCATGGAGGCCTTCTTATGACTATGGCTCTGAAGGCGCAAGTTTTACCGGTCAAGGATTTCCCGTTGGATCCGTGGGTTACAACAGCGGCGTTAACGCTGTTGGTGATTGGCCTGCTCATGGTGGCTTCGGCATCCACCGAAATAGCGGCCAAAACCCATGGGAATCCTGTTTATCTGCTGATCAAGCACTTTGTTTATATCGTGATTAGTTTGGCTGTTGCGACAACAGCTTTGATGGTGCCTATCAGGCTTTGGCAGAAGGCAGACATAATGTTGTTGGTTTTGTGCTTTGGTCTTCTAATCGCTGTGCTTGTTCCAGGTGTTGGTCATCGGGTTAATGGCAGCACCCGATGGATATCGTTAGGTTTTTTTACGATACAAGGCTCGGAGTTCGTCAAGCTATTTTCGATTGTGTATCTTAGTGGTTATTTAGTGCGGTGCCATGATGCGGTCCAGACTACCATTATTGGCTTTATTAAGCCGCTGGCTCTGTTCGCAATTATGGTGTTGCTGTTGTTGGAGCAACCCGATTTCGGTGCTGCGGTAGTCATTATGTCTGCGGCGATGGGTATGATCTACCTCGCTGGCGTGCCCTTTAAGCGCTTTTTGCCGCTTATCACAGTGTGCTTGGCAATAACTGCTGCCATTGCCCAATGGCAGCCCTACCGATTAGAGCGGTTAACGACATTTGCCGATCCATGGGCGCACCAATTTGATAGCGGCTATCAATTGACTCAAGCGTTGATCGCATTTGGGCGAGGCGAATGGTTTGGTCTGGGACTTGGTAACAGTATCCAAAAGCTGTTTTTCTTGCCTGAAGCGCATACTGACTTCCTGCTATCTATCGTGGCAGAAGAGTTGGGTGTGGTCGGCGCGCTGGTGGTAATACTGACCAGCACTTGTCTGGTGATTAAAGGTTTGTGGATCGGGCGTGCCGCCCATATTCGTGGATACGATTTTCATGCTCACCTGGCGTACGGCATTGCATTTCTATTGGGTTTTCAGTCAGCGATTAATATTGGCGTGAATATCGGCCTGCTGCCTACTAAAGGCTTGACCTTACCTCTGGTAAGTTATGGCGGAAATAGTCTTATCGTCAGTTGTTTGCTCGTTGCGATCCTTTTGCGTATCGATTTTGAGTCGCGACATCCGGAACTGTTGGCTACGCCAGGAGCAAAGTATCGTGGCGCCTGAGTTAATTAAAAATATGTTGAAGCCTGTTATAGAAGTGCCAGAGATGCGCCGGATTCGTCGAATTCATTTTGTTGGGATCGGCGGGGCGGGCATGTGCGGTATCGCCGAGGTGCTGCTGAATCAAGGTTATGAGATCTCAGGTAGCGACATTGCTGAGTCGCTTACGACTCGGCGGTTGGAGGAACTCGGTGCGATTATTCACATGGGTCACTTTTCGAGTAACATCGATGGCGTTGATGTTGTGGTTGTTTCTTCAGCGATCAAGCCAGGTAATCCTGAAACGGACGCTGCCCAATCCCTAAGAATACCTGTTATCAGGCGAGCAGAGATGCTCGGTGAGTTGATGCGTTATCGGCATGGAATAGCGGTGGCAGGAACCCATGGAAAAACATCTACTACTAGTTTAATTGCCTCAATTTTGGCAGAGGCTGGTCTGGATCCCACTTTTGTTATTGGCGGGTTGCTCAACAGCACCGCATCCAATGCCATGCTCGGGAAAAGCCGTTACTTAGTTGCTGAAGCCGACGAAAGTGATGCGTCTTTTTTACACTTGCAACCGATGGTTGCGGTATTGACTAACGTTGATAGAGATCACCTGAGTTATTACGAAGGCAGTTTCGATAAGCTTAAAGCGGCATTTCTAGAGTTTGTGCATAATCTGCCCTTTTACGGCTTATTGATTGCCTGCATAGACGATCCTGTCGTGAAATCTATGTTGCCCCACGTTAAGCGTTCAGTTGTGACCTATGGGTTTGATCCGGATGCCGATGTTCACGCGCAAAGCGTCACTCAAGATGAAGGTGTCTCTCGGTTTTCTGTGGTCAGACGCGGCCACTCTCAGCCACTGCCGATTACCTTGGCTTTCCCGGGTAAGCATAATGTGCTGAATGCGCTGGCGGCGATTGCTATTGCCAGCGACGAGGGTGTGGAAGATCGACACATTGCGGCGGGCTTGAAAAATTTTCAAGGCGTTGGCCGAAGATTTGAGCGTTACGGTGAGTATGCGAGAGATGAAGGTCAGTTCACCCTAGTTGATGACTATGGTCATCATCCTAGCGAAGTAAAGGCGACGATAGAGGCTGTTAGGTCTGGCTGGCCAGATAGCCGGCTGGTGATGGTTTATCAGCCCCATCGTTATTCTAGAACCCTGGAGCTGTTTGACCAGTTTGTTGATGTGCTCGCGACAGTCGACCACTTGATATTACTCGATGTCTATGCGGCGGGTGAAGCGCCAATACCCGGGGCGACAGGCGAGGATTTATTTAAAGCCCTGGTGCGCAAAGAACAAGTAAGTGTTGATTACGTCGAAAAAATTGAAAATGTACCGGGTGTGCTCGACAAAACCGTCAAGGCGGGAGACTTCTTGCTGACCCAGGGTGCGGGTGATACCGGAAAGCTGGCGAAAGCGCTCGCGGCACAATGGCGTGATTCGAGGGCAGAAGGATGATAAAGCGAATGCTGAGCGTGTGGGAAGGCACTCGACTGGGTTGGATTTTACCAGGGCTTTTTGCTGTGATTATCTTCCTGCTTTTGACTTCAGGTGAGCCGTCTTATCAAGCGAATCTGGTCGCTGTAGAGGGTGATCTGGCGGACGATCAGCGTCAGGACGTGTATCAACGTTTGATCAAGATCGCAGCACAAAAGCAGAGCCTTCAGCAAATTAAAACCACCCTCGAAGAGGTCGATTGGATTCATCGGGTTGAGATCAGGAAAAGCTGGCCCGATAGATTGATGGTTCTTGTGATAGAAGAGACGCCAATTGCGTACTGGAATAATGACGCGTTCATTAATTTGGATGGCAAAGTGTTTGTTTCAAGCTTTGAGATCGGCGGCGATCTTGCGCAACTGTATGGACCTGTAGGTAGCGAAAAATCGGTTATGCAGCAATACCAACAACTGAATAACGCGCTGTTGAAGTCCAGTCAGTCGATCGATGTGCTGACATTAGACGATCGGGGTGGGTGGGACTTTACCAATGATGTGGGTGTCCAGGTTTTACTTGGTAAAGACGACATCATGGAAAGAATTCAGCGCTACCTGCTAATAGTTGAAAACGGGGGGCTAGCTTCTTATATGGATAATATCAATTTAATTGATGCACGTTATTCAAATGGGTTGGCAGTAAGCTGGAAGTCGTCAGAAAAAGATTTGGCGTTCATGACTAATTATAAAAATCAAAGAGAGCTCAGGCTATGACAGGCTCAATAGGCAATAGAATGATCGTTGGTTTGGACATTGGAACCTCGAAGGTGGTAAGTATTGTTGGCGAAGTATCGCCAGAAGGTACTGTCGAAATTATCGGCATAGGTAGCCATCCCTCTCGGGGCCTGAAGAAGGGTGTCGTCGTGAATATCGAGTCGACGGTTCAATCGATTCAGCGCTCGGTAGAAGAGGCTGAGTTGATGGCTGGCTGTCAAATTCACTCAGTATTCGCCGGCATTGCTGGCAGCCATATCCGTAGCCTCAACTCCCACGGTATTGTTGCTATACGAGATCGAGAGGTTTTTCAGCCCGACATTGACCGAGTCATTGATGCTGCGCAGGCAGTGGCGATACCCGCTGATCAAAAGATATTGCATATCTTGCCTCAGGAGTACGTCATTGATACCCAAGAAGGTGTTAAAGAGCCGCTTGGCATGTCGGGAGTGCGCCTTGAAGCCAAAGTGCATCTCGTGACTTGCGCAGTCAATGCGGCTCAAAATATTGAAAAGTGTATCCGTAAATGCGGTCTTGAAGTGGAGGATATTATCCTCGAGCAATTGGCATCAGGTTACGCTGTACTGACCGAGGATGAAAAGGAGTTAGGTGTCTGTTTGGTAGATATTGGTGGCGGCACAACTGATATTGCCGTGTTTACCGAAGGCGCTATTCGCCATACTGCGGTGATTCCCATTGCCGGCGACCAGGTAACTAACGACATCGCAATGGCTTTGCGTACGCCGACTCAAAATGCGGAAGAGATAAAAATTAAATATGCCTGTGCGCTGGCAAGTCTGGCCGGCGAGAACGAAACCATCAAGGTGCCGAGTGTCGGTGAGCGAGGTGATCGGGATCTATCTCGACAGGCATTAGCCGAGGTAGTAGAGCCTCGATATGACGAGTTATTCACCCTCGTGCAAGCTGAATTGCGCCGAAGTGGCTTCGAAGATTTGATTGCTGCCGGCATCGTTATGACGGGTGGGTCTTCGAAAATGGAAGGCGCGGTGGAATTGGCAGAGGAAATATTTCATATGCCGGTAAGAATTGGTAAGCCCCAAGGTGTAACAGGCCTGAGTGACATTGTACGTAACCCTATCTATTCAACCGCGGTCGGCCTGCTCCTATATGGCGCAAAACAACAAAGTGGCAGCCGGACACTGCCATCGAGCACTGCAATTCCTGGGTTCATGGCGAAAATCAAAAGCTGGTTCGGCGCGGGAGGTTACTGATGGCGAAACGTGATCAACAAGCGGGTGGTCGGAAAAATCAAGACGACCTTAGTGTACCTGACAGAACGAATAATATTTTAATAAATGAATTAACTCATATTTGTCGTAAAGCCTGGGAGGGTTCCATATGTTTGAACTAGTCGATAGTGTACCGCAGAATGCTGTAATCAAGGTGATTGGCGTCGGTGGTGGCGGCGGCAATGCTGTCCAACACATGGTCGTTCAAGACATCAATGGCGTTGAATTTATTTGTGCCAATACCGATGCGCAGGCCCTTCACGGTCTTGGTGCTAAAACACTCCTCCAGTTGGGTACGAATATCACCAAAGGACTGGGTGCTGGTGCTAACCCGAATATGGGTAAGGAAGCTGCGCTTGAAGATCGTGAGCGTATCGCTGAAGCGCTGAAGGGCGCCGATATGGTCTTCATTACTGCCGGCATGGGCGGTGGAACGGGTACCGGCGCGGCGCCTGTGGTTGCAGAAGTGGCGAGGAGTATGAATATCCTGACGGTCGCGGTGGTCACAAAGCCGTTCGCTTTCGAAGGTAAAAAGCGTATGGCACTTGCCGAAGCCGGGATTAAGGAGCTGTCCCAGCACGTAGACTCTCTGATCACCATCCCGAACCAGAAGCTACTGTCGATTATGGGAGAGGATACGCCACTGTTGAAGGCCTTCTCTGCAGTTGATGATGTGTTACTTGGCGCGGTCCAGGGGATTGCTGATCTGATTATGCGACCTGGCATGATCAACGTCGACTTTGCCGATGTTCGCACCGTGATGTCGGAGATGGGCATGGCGATGATGGGCAGTGGTAGTGCGTCTGGTAGTGGTCGTGCCAGAGAGGCAGCAGAGGCGGCGATCCGCAGCCCGCTATTGGAAGATGTTGATTTGAACGGCGCTCGCGGCATTTTGGTGAATATTGCCGCTGGTGTGGATATTTCTCTAGGTGAATTCTCCGAGGTCGGTGCAACCATTGAGGAGTTTGCGTCTGAGAATGCCACTGTGGTGGTCGGTACTGTTATTGACCCTGAAATGGGCGATGAGCTCAGAGTCACTGTGGTCGCAACGGGACTCGGCGCGATAGAAGCGGAGAAGCCCAAGACCGTCGTTGATAATACCCGCAAACGGGTCGCTGGTGATGGCACTATCGACTATAAAGAGTTCGATCAACCCACCGTGACTCGCCGGGGGCCGCCTAGAGAGAATGACAACAGTATGCGACTTGACCCAGTGAGGAAGGATATGGACTACCTGGACATACCGGCATTTTTGCGCCGTCAAGCAGACTGAGGCTGGAATTCAGGTTTTTGATAAAACGGGCACGAAAAAGACCAGTAAGTGCAACTATCGGCGAAATTCATGGTCTTAAACTGCTTGTGCGGGAATTTTTGTCTTGCAAGTAGGTTTCGATGAACGTCTCTGATAACATGCGCGCGGCCATTTTGTTGGGCGGGTAGTGTCGACTTTACGTAGATGAAGGAAATTAAAACTAACAATGATAAACCAGCGAACGCTCAAAAATGCTATCCGTGCGACAGGGGTTGGTCTACATACCGGCGAGAAGGTCTATTTAACACTGCGCCCGGCACCAGCTAATAAGGGTATTGTGTTTATTCGGGTGGATGTCGAACCGGCGGTGGAAATCTCGGCATTGACAGAAAATGTTGGTGATACGACGCTGGCGACGACGATCATGAAAGGCGGTTGTCGGGTTTCAACAATTGAGCACCTGATGGCAGCATTCAGTGGGCTGGGAGTCGATAACGCCTATGTGGAAGTCAGCGGGCCGGAAATGCCGATTATGGATGGTAGTGCTGCCACCTTTGTCTTTTTGATTCAGTCTGCGGGCATACAAGAACAAACGGAACTCAAACAGTTCATCAAGATTAAACGAAAGATTGAAGTGAGCGATCCTGATGGCGTTGCCTGGTCGGCTTCTATCGAGCCCTACGATGGTTTCAGAGTTTCGCACACCATTGTTTATGACAACTCGGTCATCAAAGAACAAAAAGCCAGCGTCAATTTTTCAGCTACGTCCTTTGTTAAGGAGGTGAGTCGTGCTCGAACCTTTGGTCTTATGCAGGAATTCGAGCACCTTCGAGAGCGCAATCTGGCCCAAGGGGGCAGTATGGATAACGCGATCGTTGTCGACGACTACCGAGTCCTCAATGACGACGGCCTAAGGCATCAAGATGAATTCGTTCGACACAAGATTTTGGATGCGATCGGTGATCTCTACCTGTTGGGACATAGCCTGATCGGTGAGTTTGTTGGCCATAAATCCGGTCACACGGGTAATCATGCACTTCGCCAGGCGCTTCTAATTCAGACGGATGCATGGGAATTAGTGACTTTTGATGATCCTGCAGATCTCCCCATGGCTTATGCAACGCCTGTCATTGCTTGAGCGCCAAATGACGATGCTTAACCAGCCTCAATGTGAGGCTGGAATTCTAGTCTAGATCAGGTTTTACGTGCTCTGAAAGCCGAAATAAGGCTGTTCGTAAGGCTGTATCTTCGATATATTTAGCAGTGTTCGCAATCTGCTCGGCATTTTTTGCGGAGGCTGGCAGGGGACTGCGTGTTGGTTTTTCAGGCGGGAAATAATCCGGTTGAACAGATATTTTAATAGAATCAACAAGATAAGGCTTGTGGCGTTGTCGCAAAGAAGAGATTAACATGGGCTGGCTGTATTTAACTCGAGTAGCGAGTGCGGCAGATGGCGTGATCAGATGTAAAACCCCGTTCTTCAGGGCAGCAACAAAAATGTCGCCAGGTACAATCTTCCTGACGATGAGTTGGATCTCGAGCAGGTTTTTTGATTGCGCGAGCAGACGGTTGAGCGTGCCCTTGGCCTGAGAAAGTATTTGTGGGGGCTGTTTGAAGGCCATTAGATATCTCAATACGTGGAAACAGAATAATAACCGAATTCTATGAAATTCATCATTGTTGATAATCAATCAGGTAGATCTCGCGCTTTTACGGTGAATAGTTTCATCCTGGGTGTGACTCTGGCTGGCCTTATCGGTTTGCCGGCGGCGGCAAGTTATATTTCGTATCGTCTGGGTCTAGACGAGGCGGCAATGATTGGCGATATGGTTGGTAACTGGCGACAGGTGCTCAAAGACCAGGAGCAATCGATTGCGCTCGCGCGTCGCGATGCACAGGAGAATGTAGAAGCCTCGGCGGTGCGTCTGGCGAAGCTGCAGTCTCGAATTGTCAGGCTTGACGCGTTGGGTGAGCGTTTAACGACGATCGTTAAGCTGGACGAGGGTGAATTTGACTTTTCTCAGCCGCCAGCGGTTGGCGGGCCAGAGTCCGATGACCAGAACGCAGCTTTCAGCATGCCTGACTACATGACGGTACTGAATCGACTGTCGGACGAGATCGAGAGTCGTGAACAACAGTTGAGTGTCTTGGAGACACTGCTGGTTGATCGAAAAACCCAAGATGATGTGTTCCTCGCTGGCAGACCGGTCACTAAGGGCTGGATGTCTTCCCGTTACGGCATGCGTAATGACCCGTTCAATGGTCGACGAGCTTGGCACAGTGGCGTGGACTTCGCCGGTGCTGAGGGCTCGAATGTCGTCACCGTTGCGGCAGGTGTCGTCGTTTTTGCTGGTCCCCGTAGCGGTTATGGCAATATGGTGGAAGTTAACCATGGCGGTAATTTCTCGACTCGCTATGGTCATCACAAAGAACTCCTGGTCAACGTCGGCGATATCGTCAAGAAAGGTCAGGTTGTGGGCTTAATGGGTAGCAGCGGTCGCTCGACCGGACCCCATGTGCATTTTGAAGTCTATAAAAATGGTCGTGTCGTCGACCCCTCCGCCTATATCCACCGCGCTAGTCGCTGAATCTAAGCTGTCCTGAGTAAGCGAACCGTTCCGGTTCGCTCCTGTTTGCCTCACTATATGATCAACCAGAGCAGAAACGACCCATGGCTATTCCGATTTTTAGCAGGATCTTTGGCAGTAAAAACGATCGCGAATTGAACCGTATGCGCCGCGTCGTCGCAAAAATTAACGCCCTTGAGTCGTCGTTGGAATCGATCAGCGACGCTGAACTTGCTGGTAAGCGTATCGAGTTTAAGTCTCGGCTTGAGCGTGGCGAAACCCTGGATGATTTGTTGCCGGAAGCCTTTGCCACCGTTCGCGAAGCAGGTAAGCGGGCGCTGGGTATGCGCGCCTTCGATGTTCAGTTAATCGGTGGTATAACCTTGCACGAAGGCCGGATCGCAGAGATGCGCACCGGTGAGGGCAAGACCCTGATGGCCACCCTGCCATTGTACTTAAACGCGATCTCTGGCGAAGGTGTGCACCTAGTGACGGTTAACGACTATCTCGCTAAGTGGGGCGCTGAATGGATGGGAGTCGTTTACAGTGCGCTGGGCATGTCCGTTGGCGTGGTTCATGGCGGCCAGACCCCGGACGAAAAGCGTCAGGCCTATGCCTGCGATATTACCTACGGCACGAACAACGAGTTCGGCTTCGATTATCTGCGCGACAATATGGCATTTAATTTAACCGAAAAAGTTCAAGGCGCCATGAATTATGCCATTGTTGACGAAGTGGACTCGATTTTAATCGATGAGGCGCGTACGCCGCTAATCATATCCGGTGGAGTTGAGAACTCATCAGAGTTGTATAAGGCAATGAAAGCGATCGTGCCCAAACTGGTGCGCCAAGAAAAGACCGAAGAGGATATTGCGAACGATATTAATCCGCCCGGTGATTTCTACGTCGATGAGAAGCAGCGGGATGTTGAGTTAACGGAAGAAGGGCATCTCAAGGTTGAAGAGCTGTTGGTTGAACGCGGTTTGTTAAAGCCGGGCGAGTCGCTTTATGGCACCACCAATTTGTCGTTATTACATCACGTACAGTCAGCCCTCAAAGCTGCCTGCCTATTTAATCGCGATGTGGATTATATGGTCCAAGACAATGAAATCGTCATTGTCGACGAGCATACGGGTCGCTCGATGCCGGGGCGGCGTTGGTCAGGTGGTATTCATCAGGCCATTGAGGCAAAGGAGAATGTGACCATCACCAATGAAAGCCAGACGCTGGCTTCCATTACCTTCCAGAATTATTTTCGCTTGTATGACAAGTTGGCCGGCATGACGGGTACAGCCGATACCGAAGCGTTTGAGTTTCGACAGATCTACGGCTTAGATGTTGTCGTTATTCCGACCAATCAACCCATGATTCGGCGTGATTTGAATGATCTGATTTTTCTGACCATGGAAGAAAAATTTGATGCCATTGTTGATGAAATTGAGATGCTAGCCAATAAGCAGGCGCCCGTTCTGGTAGGCACTGCGTCGATTGAGTCGTCTGAGTTATTATCTGGTTTGTTGAATAAGCGGAAGATCAAGCACAGTGTCCTGAACGCAAAGTTCCATGAACAGGAAGCTGAGATTATTGCTCAGGCTGGTCGACCGGGGACAGTAACAATTGCGACCAACATGGCGGGCCGAGGTACTGATATTATCCTAGGCGGTAATTGGGAGTCAGAAGTTGCGGACCTGAAGAATCCGACGCCAGAGAAAATCGCAACGGTTAAAGAACAATGGCAGAAGCGCCATGCGGATGTCATCACCGCTGGTGGCTTGCATGTGATCGGCTCAGAGCGGCATGAGAGTCGGCGAATCGATAATCAGCTTCGAGGCCGGGCAGGTCGACAGGGTGACCCCGGCATGTCGCAGTTTTACCTGTCGATGGACGACAATTTGATGCGCATCTTTGCTCCGCCACGGGTGAAGAGTTTGATGCAGTCTATCGGTATGGAGAAGGGTGAAGCCATAGAACATCGGATGGTGAATAACGCCATTGAGAAAGCTCAGAGGAAGGTCGAAGGTCGAAACTTCGATATGCGCAAGCAATTACTCGAATACGATGATGTGGCTAACGATCAACGGCAGATGATCTACGCTCAGCGCAATGAGTTGATGGCCGCCGTCGACGTATCTGCGACGATTAACGCACTGTGGGATGATGTCGTCAACGAAGTTATCGATGGTTACGTGCCGCCACAGAGTCTCGAAGAGCAATGGGACGTGCTCGGTCTCGAGCAGTCGCTACAAACTGAATTCAATATCAAACTTGCTGTGAAGCAATGGTTGGATGAAGACGACAATTTGCATGAGGAATCTCTTCGAGAAAAAATAGTAACTGCGGTTCGAGGAAATTATCAAGCCAAGGAAGATTCGGTAGGTGCGGATATCCGCTTGTTCGAAAAGCAGATTATGCTGCAGATCCTTGATACGCTGTGGAAAGAACATCTCGCATCCATGGATTACTTGCGGCAGGGTATCCATTTGCGCGCCTACGCTCAGAAGCAGCCTAAGCAAGAGTATAAGCGTGAGGCCTTTGAGTTATTCGAAGAGCTGTTACACAACGTCAAATTTGAAGTGATTCGCTTTCTAGCCCGAGTTGATTTTCAACCGGCTGATGATGTTGCGGCGATGGAAAATCGACGCCGTGAGGAAGAGGCGAAAAATTCTCTGAGCTTTCAGAAGGAAAGTAGCAGTGCATTGGGTGCCGTTGGTGAAGCCGCGCGCCCAGAAGCGCCGCAAACGCCCTTTACTCGTCAGGAGAAAAAAGTCGGTCGAAATGAGCCCTGTCCCTGTGGCTCAGGAAAAAAATACAAAGCTTGTCACGGCGTTCTGAATTAGACCCAGGGGCTTCTAACCCCCTTGGGGGATAACCTCAACAGGAAGTTGCTATGCCAGTTGGACCAAATAATACGGAATTCTACCCCGTTGCGGGTGTGCGTCTCGCCAGTATTTGCTGTGGAATCAAGCGTGATAAAGACGATCTTGTGCTCCTCGAGTTTGCTGAAGGCAGCCGCACGGTGGGTATGTTTACGCGTAATTTGTTTGCTGCGGCACCAGTGGTCGTGGGTAAGCGACATCTGCAGGCGAGCTCGCCTCGATATTTTTTGATCAATAGTGGCAATGCGAATGCCGGTGTCGGTGATGCCGGACTTATGGACGCCTTGGCGTGTTGCAAGGCGCTGGCGAGCTTGACCGGCGTGACGGAAGCCGCTGTTTTGCCTTTTTCCACTGGCGTTATTGGTGAACGATTACCTGTCGACAAGATTGTTGCAGGTCTTGAGCGTATCGTCTCGCAGCTCGACTCAGAGCATTGGCTGCTGGCCGCGAAAGGCATTATGACCACCGATACGCGGCCGAAGATGGCGACGCGGCAGATAGAAATTCAGGGCAAGGTTGTCACAATCACCGGCATTACCAAGGGTGCCGGGATGATACAGCCCAATATGGCCACGATGTTGAGCTATGTCGCGACTGATATCGGTGCTTCCACCGCGACGCTCCAGCAATGCTTGCTTCTGGCGGTGAACAAGTCGTTTAATCGCATTACGGTTGATAGCGATACCTCTACCAATGATTCAAGCATGCTCACGGCCACCGGTTTGTCCGGCGTCGATGTGGACGCGGATCCAGCAGCATTGAGCATTTTTCAGGGTTTGCTCGATGAGGTTTGCCTGGAGCTGGCGCAAGGTATCATTCGGGACGCAGAAGGCGCCACCAAGTTCGTTGCCGTGGTGGTCAATAACGGCGCTTCAAGTGCAGACTGTCTGGGCGTCGCCTATGCCATTGCCAACTCGCCGTTGATGAAGACCGCGATACACGCCAGTGATGCCAATTGGGGGCGAATTGTGATGGCGGTGGGTAAAGCCGGCGTTGATCTGGATATTAACAAGCTCGACATCTACCTTGGCGATACGCAATTGATGGCTGCTGGACAAAAACAAGCAGCCTATACCGAGGCGCAGGGTGCGGCAGTGATGGCCGAAGAGGAAATTACCATCACCATTGATCTCAATGCGGGCGAGCATAGCGAAACGGTATGGACCTGCGACCTTTCCCAAGAGTATGTGCGGATTAATGCGGATTATCGTAGTTAAGGGGTTGGTCTCTCGGTGCCAGCATTCGTGTTTTGGGCCTGTGGCGCAATACGGCTAGTGTTCTAGATTTTTTGTGAAAACCTGTGAAAACCT
>JABBAY010000239.1 GCA_018607725.1 K189A clade bacterium | reverse complement strand
ATCATGGCCGTCAGCCACAAGTCTTGGCTATACCACCACATCAAGCCTATGGTGCCGAGCAATGCCGCAACATAGCTCAGGCGATTGTTCAGAGTCGCAGGAGCCAGATCCCGACGAATGACTCGCACGGGCTCGGTAGAGCGCAGCTTCAACAACGGTGGCAGAGCAAAACTGAGCAGGCAGACGAACCCCGTTACCATCCCCAGCCAGATCGGCCGCCAGCCTGGATTTGGCAATTCGATGGGTATAAAGGGTGCCAGGATACTGGCGATGCCGGTTTGGGCAAGATAACCAACGACACTACCCAACAGCGTAGAGCACAGGCCCACCACCAGAAAAATCATCAGAAACAGGCTGTCGATGCTCGACGGGCTGGCCCCCAGAGTCTTCATGATAGCGACGTGATCGTAATGACGTAATGAATAACGCTGCGCCGCCAAGGCGATTGCGACCCCCGCTAACAACACGCCGAGTAAACCGCCCAGGAGCAAAAAGCGCTCACCTCGCTGCAAGGCGTTACCGATTCGCTCGGTACCATCCTTGACGCCGAATAGTCGCGCATCTTCACCCAACTGCGGTTTTACCCAGGTTGAAAATTCTGCCAGCGCGTCACGCTCGCCGGCAAACAGGTAACGGTAAGTGAGGCGGCTGCCGGGTTGAACGACGGCAGTGGAGGCCACATCCTGCATGTTCATCAACACTCGCGGTCCGGCGCTGTTGAAGCCTCCGCCACGGTCCGGTTCCTTGATCAAGACTTGACTGACGTTAAGATTGGCAATGCCCACCTCGAGTTGATCACCCGGCGCTAAACCCAACGCGGGTAACAGTCGACTCTCCAGCCAGACCTCACCCGGCGCAGGACCCTGGGTCGCGACTCGGCCTCGAACAAACGGCTGGTCGGCGACGATCAGCTTGCCCCGCAATGGATAGGTCGAGTTGACGGCCTTAACCGAGGCGAACTGGGCTCGGTCAGCCGCAAACACCATAGACAGAAAATCCAGGGTCTCGGCTCGCTGCAGACCAATCTGCTCGGCCCGGTTCAAAATCAGTGGCGAAATCGGCGCACTGCTGGATATCACGAGATCTGCCGCCAGGAAGCTCGCCGACTCTCGCACCAGGGCCTGTTGCAGACGATCGACAAACAGCGTAATTGTGGTCACGGTGCTGACCGCCACGATGAGAGACGCCAGCAGCAGGGTCAGCTCACCGGAACGCCAGTCTCGCCAAAGTAATTTCAATGCCAGCATCGGGTTCATCTAGCGACTTCCTGTTGTGCGACCGGCGCGCCAGGCAGCACCAATTCACCGGCGGCAATCTGGACGACGCGATCGCAACGATCGGCCAATCGCAGATCATGGGTGACCAAGACCAACGTCGTGCCAAACTCCTCGTTGAGGGCAAAAATCAGGTCAATAATCGTCGCGCCAGTGGCCGAATCCAGATTGCCCGTGGGCTCATCGGCAAACAATATCTCTGCCGAGGAGGCGAACGCGCGGGCAATCGCCACTCGCTGCTGTTCGCCACCGGACAGCTGACGGGGGTAGTGGTGGGTGCGATGTTCCAAGCCAACCCGACGAAGCAGTTCTCTGCCCTTAATTTCAGCTTCGGGATCGCGCTTGAGTTCGGCTGGCAACATGACATTCTCAATCGCTGTCAAACTGCCCAGCAACTGAAAGGTCTGGAATACGAAACCTACCATGCGGCCGCGCATCAGGGCGCGCTGTTCTTCATCGAAGGCTGTGATTTCCTCGTCGCCGAGGAAGATCTGGCCAACGCTCGGCGTATCCAGGCCCGCCAGCAGGCTCAACAAGGTGGTTTTACCGGAACCTGATGCACCGACAATCGCGACGGATTCGGAGCGCTTGATTTCAAGGTTAATCCCTTTCAAGATAGTCAGCTGCCCTTCTGAGGTGCCCACTGTTTTGCCGAGGCCTACCGTTTTGATCATTACTCTTGATGCCGTCACCAAAATCATCTCCCTGATAAAAACCTGTCTGTTAGAAACCCGCTTATCACGGACTGTATTGCTGCAAACATTAATCCTGCTATTTAGCCCATCGGCTTATACGCAACAAAGCACCCTATTGGTTTACGGTGACAGCATCAGCGCGGCCTATGGCATGGCTCAGGAGCAAGGCTGGGTTCACCTGCTGGCTCGCCAGCTCGAAGCGACCGCGGCTGAGTACAACGTGGTCAACGCCAGCGTCAGTGGCGAAACCACCGGCGGCGGGGTTGTCAGGTTACCGAAAACCCTGGAGATTCACCAACCGGATATCGTCATTATTGAGCTCGGTGGTAATGACGGCCTGCGCGGCTACCCCATCGACAACATCAAAACCAATATCGAACAGATGATCAGCCTCGCCCAAGCCAACGGCGCCAAAGTGTTACTGATCGGTATGGTGCTGCCGCCCAACTACGGCCGACGCTACACCAGCGCCTTTGAGGCCCTATTCGAAGAATCTGCCGAGCGCTTCAATATTGCGCTGGTGCCCTTCCTGCTGAATGGCGTCGCCACTGCTGAGAGCCTGATGCAACGGGATGGCATTCATCCCAAGCCCGAAGCCCAGCAAATGATGCTGGACGACATTTTTCCACACCTTGCGCCTTTGCTTATGCCCGTCACACCGAATCTGCCTGACGTCGCCAGGAAGGCTGATTAAGCAGACCCTCATGATCACGCCAACCTGGCATGGCAGCTTCCATCAAACCGTAAAATGCCTTGCTGTGGCTGAAGTGATGCAAATGGCACAGTTCATGGATAATCACCATATCGATGGCAACTATTGGCTTTTGCACAAGCGAGGCGTTCAAGCAAATATCACCACCTCTTGAACAACTGCCCCACCGAGCGGTCATCCTGCGGACCGTGAGCTTACCCGCAGCATTTTCGCCCTCACCGCTTAAGGCCGCCTTGCGTTGAATCAATGCAGCCACTGCCGGTACCTGGTCAAAACGCCGGCGACAATCTCGCAACCGCTCATCCAGCACCAGCAGCGCCCGCTGGCGCCAGAACTTCAGCAAACATTGCTGCACCTGCAGAGGATCTCCCGGCGCCGCACATCGAACCAGTAATTGACCCGCACCCAATACGACCTGGCTGGGCTTACCCCGGACCAACAACAATTCGTGGGGTTCGCCCAAATAGTCATGGTATTCCCCCTCGCAATAAGCGGGCACCTCAGGCAAGGGGCTATTAGCCAACTGTTGAATCGCCGCCACGATCCAATCCAGGCGGGCATCAAGAAAGTCATCAATCTGTTGCCAGGCGCAATGCAGCGGCGCACGGATCTCAACAAACCCCGCACGCAGAACATGAATCGCCAGGGTTTTGCGGCGACTACGCTTGATGACGACATCAAATGTCTGCTGTTGGTGATCGTACTGGCGATGGTAAAGAGACGGCGGAATCATCCTGTGTTTGGCACCCAACTTCGAAACCAATTGTGACAGCACCTCATCGAGCACTGTCCTGTACACCTGTATTATTGACTTTTATCGCCACCCAGGCAGGGCGGCGAAAGCGGCGTATCGCCATGTCTTTCTCGCCACTCATCATTGGTATAGGTATGAATAGCCAGCGCATGAATAGCTCCAGCCAATTCTTCACTGAGAATTTTATTCACCATTTGGTGGCGTTGCAGCAGACGCCGACCATCAAATGAGGATGCGACCAGAATCACTTTAAAATGGGATTCCGAGCCAGGCGGCACATTGTGATTTGCGCTTTCGTTGATCACCTGCAGATGCTGTAAATCGAGATGAGTGCTCAACTTACCTTCTATTACGGCCTGAATGGTCGGCTCGCTCGTCATCGCAATTCCCAAAGGATATTAACCTTTTTCCGTTAAGTTAAAAATGCCATCCCAGTCTGCCGCCGGCGGCGTCGTTATGAAAAGTTCACAACGATTAATGTAGACCCGACTTGGACCATCATCAGGAAACTGCGCCTGACACTGGGTAAAAACAGCCTTGGCATCTTGATAATTACGCGCATTATATAATGCCAGGCCTTTCTCAAACTGCGCCACCATATCGGCCAGAGGGCCACTGGTCAGGCCTTTACGCTCCAATAACTGATAGACCTTAATAGGTTCATTCTTACCCACAACACGCAGGGTATCCAACTCCCTGACGTCAACCACATCACGAACGTGATCATAGGTCATACTCGAGATCATAATATCCGAGCCGTAGGCCTTATTGGCGCCTTCCAAGCGCGATGCCAGGTTCACTGAGTCGCCCATGATCGTATAGTCCATTCGCTGGGCCGACCCCATGTTGCCAACGACCATACGGCCTGTGTTCAAGCCCATGCGGACAGCGACTCTTGGTCGACCTTCGGCGGCAAAGCGCTTATCCAGACGCTGGATAGATTTTTGCATATCAATGCTCGCATAACACGCGAGTGCCGCGTGGTCTGGCTGAATCGCCGGCGCACCCCAGAAAGCAATGATCGCGTCGCCTTCGAACTTGTCCACAGTACCTTCGTAGTCAACGATCACCTCACACATCTCGGTGAGATACTCGTTCAGCGCGTTAACCAATTCAGTCGGCGTCATCTTTTCAGAGAAACTGGAGAATCCCGCGATGTCAGAGAAAAAAGCAGTCATCTCCCGATCTTCACCACCGAGAGACAGTTTGTCGGGATCACGCATCAGGTCGGCCACTACTTTGGGCGATAGATATTGCCCAAACGCATCACGAATCAGCGCTTTCTGACCCATCTCAGCCAGATAATAACGGGCGTTAATCAGAATAATCACCAGAATCGAGGCCAATAGCCCATAGCTGATCGATAGGATCAAGCCCGCCTGCACATAGAGCAGCGAAGTCACGAACAGAAACGCACTGACGATGCCGAAGCTCACCAGGTTTCGCGGTAATGGATTACTGATGGCCTGAGTCGCCGCCAGCGCCACCATCAACAGGAACAGTGACAAAGATTCGAGCCAGAAGGATGCCGGTTTCAAGGGCCCGCTTTTCAGCAAGGTGCCAATAGTATCCGCAATAATTGAAACCCCATAGACATTGCCGACTGGCGTCTCAAATTCATCATGTGCGATCTCGGCGACTTCGCCGATAAGGACTATTTTTCCAGCGACTAAGAAACTCAAATCTTCAAGCTCTTCTTCGTCAAGAAACAGAATCTCTGAAGCCGGCATACCAATCACATTATGCAGGCGCGCCATGCCGCCCTCACCATCAGAAGGCAGACGTGGAAATTCAATATACAGATCATTAAATTGGTCGAGGGCAATGATGTGATCGCCGATAGTCAGAACACCATCTTTGAGTACGGGTTCCGCATCTAAAAACTGCGAGACCGCCTGAACTGCAAACGGCCACTCGCCGGCCTGCGCCGGCTGATCGTGAATGCGCAGTCGGACAATGCTTTCAGAAATGGCACTATTCGCCGCGATATTCGAGTACCCATGAGTGGTCACATCGCTGAACCGCTCAATAGCCAGATTCATACCGCCGTATTCGCCATCCGCGATCTCGGCCTGCGAGACCAGCAAGACATTTCTTGCCTCCTCCAAGGCCAGCGCTAAAGTTGGATCTTCACCATAAGCACTATTGAAATCCAACATCATGTCAACTGCTATGACCTTTGCGTCCATAGCAGCCAAGCGGGAAATCAAGGTCGCCAGATCTGTTCGCCTCAGCGGGTACTTGTCGTAGTCTTCATAGAACGCTTCATCGGTATACAGGATGAGGATATCTTCAGACGGGGCCGTCACCTCTGGCGGCGCATTATATATACGCAGCAAGTGCCGATAAGACAGCGTCTCGTCTTCGATTAGAGAAAAGGCCTCCTTGTATTCAAGGGCCCCCGCAGCCAGAAAAATAAGTAGGATGGTGAGGAGGTCAAAAACCTTATTTCTATTACTCATATCACTCTCTGTCGCCATTTACCAATTGTCAAAAAAAAACCCGCAGTCATCCTATAAGATCACTGCGGGCTTATATAGTCAAACGCGGAGGCTATAGCTTTGAGCCGCCAGCCCCATGGGCCAGCAACGATAACTCCCTGCTCTTACGCCCCCTCATCGAATCGCAGCCTTGAGCCCCAGTATAGACTCAAGACTCCAGCCACTCTGCTTAGGCAGCTTAAGGCTCTATCGAAGAATTATAGAGTCGTGACTCGCTTTCTCGCAAATTGCTCAACTTCAATGTCTGATAGGACTGGACTAACAGGGGCCGCATATCATTATCATCGGAATTTCCCTCAAAATAATCGCGATATTTATCCATGGCCGCAATATGCATATTTTGAGCTTCCAGCAGATCTGCCACGACAAATACATCATCTTCTACCGCCTTTAATTTGGCCACAAGACTGTCTTCGGCCGCCTTATCAAGCCATGTAAACGATGACTTACTTTTCGGGATATAAAGTGTCCCGTCTTTATCCAGAACCTCCACATGATAACTATGCTCCCCAGGAGACATATCCGTCACCGAATAGCGAATCATCTCGGCCGTGGAATGCGCGGCAACCTCGTGACCAACACCATCGACAACCACACGATAGGAGTACTCGGGGCAACCATTGCGCCACACCAAATCAGGAAACCCAGCTGACAAAGTCACGTTTCGAATCGTTCTGACCTTACTGTCACACGCCTCATCGGTCGTTTTCGTCACTGAACGTCTGACCGTGGTGTAACGCTGCGCAGTCGCGAATTTATTCGACAGGCCCTCAAAAATATCACCAGCGTCTTGTTTTGCTTCACCGAGATCGCCAGAAACTAACTCAAGACCATTCGCCACAACCAAAATTTCAGAATTTGGACCAACATCTTGCGTCGCACCGTCAACCTGATTGACGAACTTGCCAGCACCGTCTTGACCCGTCTTGATCTGGTAACCGGCAAACAGATATTTGGTTCTTTTAACTGGCTTCCACTCAGTGCCATCTCGGGAATACTCTACGCTTCCTAGGATATCGACCAATTTAGCAACCGGCGCTTCCCGACCCAGCGCCACTCCATTCAACCCCACGAATAAGATACTCAATAACGCCATCAAACTTAACCGCTTAAAACTCATTTTTACAACCTCGTCTATACATTTAGATACACACCGCCAATCGACTAAGACACCCGGAGCTCCCATCTACATATCGATTTAAGAAGCACGTCGGGGCCAAAGCATATCTCCGAAACTTACCCTGAGCCCAACATACTAACGGTCTTGCGGAGCATTTACATCCCCTATTCACTGACCTCGAAGTTTCCTTACTGGCATGCCCGGCGTGATGAGTGCGGCGCATATCAGATACAATGCTGCAACCGCGTCTTACTCGCGGCCCTCCAAGACACTACGCCATAGACTCTAGCCTTAGACTATTTGAAGCCCACACAGCATTCAGCGACGATTTTTCGGCTAGCGCGCCGCTCCAGCCAAGTTCCGACCAGGCTAATCGAATTAGCCTTTGCTACTCGCCTGGCGAACTTAAATCGAGTATCCTGCGCATTGTCATCAGCGATAACTCAACTTGCCATGTTAACCTTGATCTCTCCTGCTAAGACCCTCGACTTCGATAGCCCTCTATCCACAGAGAAAAATACGACGCCCGATTTACTCGCGCGCTCAGAACGTCTGATCACCGAGATGCGCAGTCGGTCTGCAACAGATCTGTCGAAGTTAATGCGCATTAGTCCCAAACTGGGCGAACTCAATGCCGAGCGTTTCCAGCAATGGCAGACGCCTTTCACGCCATCAAACGCTCGGCAGGCCATTCTCGCTTTTCGTGGCGATGTTTATATCGGCCTCGATGCCGATAGCTATACCCCACAGGACTTCACCTTTGCCCAAAAAAGCCTTCGAATTCTGTCCGGTTTATATGGCGTCTTACGCCCACTTGACTTGATTCAAGCTTACCGCCTAGAAATGGGTACTCGAATAGCCACTGAGCACGGCAAAGATCTTTACGCCTTTTGGGGTGACACGATTACTCAAACATTGAATCAGGAACTGAGCAACCACCGTAACAAGACTGTCATCAACCTCGCTTCAAATGAATATTTTAAGTCTGTCCAGCCTAAAGTGCTTGCCGGCAACATTATCACCCCTGTGTTCAAAGACTATAGCAAGGGGACTTACAGAATTTTGGGCTTCTACGCCAAGAAAGCCAGGGGTTATATGGCCAGCTATATCGTCAAAAATCGCATCAACAAGCCTGAGGCTCTGAAAGAGTTCACCACGGACGGCTATCGCTTTAATGATGATTTTTCTACGGATACCCAATGGGTGTTCACGCGTAAAGCCTGATGAATCACCTCGGCATCATCGTCAACCCCATGTCTGGTCGAGACGTGCGTCGGGTTGCCGCTCGGGCCAGCACCAGCAGTCACCAAAATAAACAGCAGCAGGTCACCCGCCTGGTATTGGGCGCCCTGGCGAATGGCGTCGACAAAATCTATCTCGCCAACGAACCATTTAGAATCAATGAGCGCGCCATCGAGAGTCTGGCAGAGCGTGTGCGAATCGAGATACTGCAATTCCCGTTAAGTCACACAGCCAAAGACACCACTTATATGGTCAACGCCATGTGGGATGCCGGTTGTCGCACCTTCATTGTCCTGGGCGGCGACGGCACAAGCCGGATCGTGGCCCGCGCGCAACCCGGCGCTGTCATTTTACCGCTGTCGACCGGCACCAATAATGTTTTCCCGCAACTGATGGAGGCCTCCGTCGCCGGGGCGGCAGCCGGGCTCATTTGCAGCCAGCAACTCGTCGCTGAAAACCACTGTTATCGCTGCAAGCAATTACATATTAGCGTCAATGGCGGCGTCGAGCAGGGTGGCCAGGAAGATACCGCACTAATAGACGCCGTGGTCCTCAAAAACGATATGCTCGGCAGCCTATTACCCTTTGCTCCGGAAAATATCGCAGCCGTGTATTTGTCCCGTGCTGAACCGGCATCGGTAGGTATGTCACCCATTGGCGGTTACCTGATGCCTTGCGATGCACGGGATCCATTCGGCGTATTTATCACCTGCGGCCAGCCGGCGACAACCCGGGTTCGAGTGCCGCTCTCCCCTGGGCTTTATGGTGAAATTCCAATCCAGGCCTACGGCCGAATCGAATTCGGTCAGCCCCAACGAATTCAAGGTCCGTGCATTCTGGCCTTTGATGGAGACCGCACGATTCAACTGGGCACCGACGACTATGCCGAGATCACCATACGTAATGATGGCCCCTGGATTATTGAACCTGGCCCCATAATGAGTGCCGCTGCAGCAGCGGGTCTTTTTAATCTCGCCCCTTGAATCATCGAGCGTTTCAACCCCTGGCCAGTAGATGGTACTATTTGAGCCTATCACGGCAGTATCCAGGACCATATTTTTATGAAAATCTGCCTTTTACTCCTCATCACGGCAGGAACGTTATTCTCTGCAGATGCAGCAAGATCTAGCAATGCAACGTCTAGCAACGCAAAGTCCAGCAACGAAACCTCTGGCGGCGAGACCGCTACTCAGCCTGTCACCCGCACACTCGTCTGGCCAGATGGCACGCGCTATGTAGGCACGGTCTTCGATGGTAAACGCGCCGGCAAGGGCACCATTACCTGGCAGGATGGCACGCGATTCATCGGCAACTTCAAAGACGACCTTAAACACGGTCCAGGAACCATGATTTTATCCGATGGCACTGTGTATAGCGGCTACTTCGAAAACGACATCCTGATAGACCAACAACTCGCGTCCACCCAGACCACTACGCCGGCTAGTCACTCCTCGGAGCTGACTGAAACCATGGCAGAGGTCGGTGCCGCGCAACCCACCAAGCAGACTAGCGCGCTTGGCCGTACGACAATAACACCAGCCGCTGTGGCGAACGTTCCCGGCCAGTCTACCGAGACCGCTAACGCCAAAATCAAGCAGGAGCTGGCAACAGCGATTCAAGACTGGGCCGCGGCTTGGTCGTCGCAAAACGTGGATCAATATCTGGCAAGCTATGCGGCTGAATTTGCTGTACCTGACAAACAGACACGTATTCATTGGAATGCACTGCGACGCTTGCGCTTGGAGGCACCCAAATTTATTGAGGTCATACTGGCTGATCTAGACTATGAGATCATTCGGCCCGATGAGGCTCTAATCAACTTCACGCAAACCTATCGTTCAAAACCCTACAGTGATGTCTCATCTAAGTTTCTACACTTCAAAAAGCAGGGCAATACCTGGCTTATCATCAAAGAAGGAAATCGCTAATGTCTCAAGCTCCGACTCCGGTTCCAGCAGCCACTATCCTGATGCTCCGTGATGGCACCGATGCCTTGGAGGTCTTTATGGTGGTACGCCATCATCAGATTGATTTCGCCTCTGGCGCTCTGGTTTTTCCAGGCGGCAAGGTCGACGCCGGCGACAGTCAGGTGCGCAGTCGCTGCGTCGGTGTCGACGCAGCCGACGATATTAGCCTGGCGTTGCAAGTAGGCGCGATCCGCGAGGCATTTGAGGAATGCGGCATCTTACTGGCCAGGGAACCGGGGTCTACCGACTTGATCTCAGCGAAACGCCTGCTCCAGCTTGAGCCTTACCGAGAGGCGCTGGTTAAAAATGAGCTTTCTATCGCTGAGTTTCTTGACCGGGAAGATTTGCTGCTAGCTTGTGACCTGCTGCAGCCCTATGCGCATTGGGTGACCCCGGAAATGATGCCGAAACGTTTTGATACTTGGTTCTATCTGGCCCATGCGCCTGCTGACCATCTGGCGATTCACGACGGTCATGAGTCAGTGGACTCGGTCTGGATCTCGCCCACTGACGCCTTGGCGGGTGCGAAGACCGGTCAGTATACGGTGATATTCCCAACCCGATTAAACATCGAGATGCTCAGCGAAAGCGACAGTGTCGAGGAAGCCATGGCGATGGCCCGCGCCCGCAAGATTATTCCGGTCTTACCCTGGACCGAGAAACGCGCGGATGGCAATTATCTGTGTATTCAAGCCGAAGCTGGGTACAGCATCAGCGAAGAAAAATTCAATGAGCGACCCGCTTGAACTCGCACTGAGTCCGTGCAGAACAAGACTTCTGCAAAGCCTGAAGTAAAAAACCAGTACAAAAGAACTAAAAAAAAGGGCGACCCTCATCGGTTCGCCCTTTTTTCTCACACGCTGGCAACGGGGTAGCTAGCCGCCGAAGTCATCCAGCATGATGTTGTCTTGTTCAACGCCTAGGTCTTCGAGCATTCTGATCACCGCGGCGTTCATCATGGGCGGTCCGCACATATAAAACTCACAATCTTCAGGCGCAGCATGATCCTTCAGATAATTATCGTAGAGCACGTTATGAATGAATCCGGTGTAGCCGGTCCAACCCTCGATATTCTGGTCTGACAGAGCGACATGCCATTCAAAATTCGGATGCTCCGCTGCCAACTTATCGAATTCATCGACGTAAAACAGCTCCCGCTGATTTCGACCGCCATACCAAAAACTGATTTTACGATTCGTATTCAACCGCAAGAGCTGATCGAAAATATGGGCTCGCATGGGTGCCATACCGGCACCACCACCGATAAATACCATCTCGGCTTCGGTGTTTTTTGCAAAAAACTCGCCGTATGGTCCGAAGATGGTGACTTTATCGCCCGGCTTCAGTGAAAACAGATAAGACGACATTTTTCCAGGCGGAAAATCGGTGCCCGGGGGCGGTGAGGCCACTCGAATGTTGAACTTCATGATGCCTTTTTCTTCCGGATAGTTGGCCATGGAATAGGCCCGGATAGTGACTTCATCAACCTTGGAATGATAGTTAAAAACGCCAAACTTCTCCCAATCGCCACGGTATTCTTCGGCGACGTCGATGTCCTTGTAATCCATCTCGTAAGGATCGATTTCGAACTGGACATAACCACCGGCACGGAAATCGACTTCCTCGCCTTCCGGCAATTTCAGTACCAATTCCTTAATAAAAGTCGCGACATTATCATTCTCAATAACTTCACATTCCCAGCGTTTAACGCCAAAAAATTCAGGATCGACTTCGACTTTCATATCCTGCTTGACGGCAGTCTGGCAACTCAAGCGCCAGCCTTCATGAGACTCTTTGCGGGTAAAATGAATGGCCTCGGTCGACAACATCGATCCACCGCCTTCAAGCACGCGACATCGACACTGGCCGCAGGTACCGCCACCACCACAGGCAGAAGACAAAAATATGCCGGCATCTGACAGGGTTTGTAACAGCTTACCGCCGGCGTTAGTCGTGATCGCCTTGGTCGGATCATCGTTAATCTCGATAGTCACAGCGCCCGTACTGACCAGCTGATTCCGCGCAAAGAGAATGATAAACACCAGCATCATGATGATGACGGTAAACATCGATACACCTAAGATAATTTCAGTATTCATAGCCACTTCAAATTAGAGTGAAATTCCACCAAAGGACATAAAGCCTAATGACATAAGTCCAACGGTAATGAATGTAATACCCAGCCCCCGCAACCCTGCAGGCACATCGCTATATTTCAGCTTTTCCCGAATTCCAGCTAAGGTCACAATCGCCAAGGCCCAACCGACACCTGCGCCAACGCCATAAACGACACTCTCGCCGAAGTTGTAGTCGCGATTCACCATAAACAAAGACGCACCCAAGATAGCGCAGTTCACCGTGATCAGCGGCAGGAACACCCCCAGCGCGTTATAAAGTGCTGGGACATACTTATCGAGAAACATTTCCATGATTTGAACGATAGCCGCAATCACACCAATGTAGCTCAGGTAACCTAAAAAGCTCAGATCCACATCCGGCAAACCGGCCCACGCCAGCGCGCCATCCTGTAGCAGGTAGACGAAAATCAGATTATTTACTGGTACGGTAATCGCTTGGACAACGATCACTGCAATACCTAAACCAATGGCGGTTTCGATCTTCTTCGAGATGGCAATAAAGGTACACATGCCAAGAAAGAACACCAAGGCCATATTTTCGATAAATACGGCCTTTAAAAACAGACTGAGATAATATTCAAACATGGTCTATCCTACATAGCTCTTGATAGGGCGGTGTGACCACCGATCTCGTATTCTGGCTCTTCAATTTGCTCAGATTTCCAGCTGCGCAGTGCCCAGATCAACAAGCCGATAATAAAAAACGCGCTTGGCGGCAGCAGCATCATACCCGTTGGCACATACCAGCCACCATTTGTCACCAGCGGCAGAATTTCGATACCCATCAAGCTTCCAGAGCCAATCAGTTCGCGGATAATCGCCACGGCCATAAGCACGACACTGTAGCCCAGACCGTTACCCAAACCATCCAGAAAACTAATGCCCGGTGGATTCTGCATAGCAAAGGCTTCGGCCCGCCCCATAACAATACAATTGGTAATGATCAGTCCAACAAAAACCGTCAATTGCTTACTGATATCGTAGGCTACGGCACCCAGAATCTGGTCCACAACGATCACCAGAGAGGCGATAATGGTCATCTGCACAATAATACGTATGCTGCTCGGAATCTGATTCCGAATCAGGGATATAAACAGATTTGAGAATGCCGTCACCAGGGTCAGCGCGATGCACATGACCAGCGCCACACTCATTTGTGTGGTCACAGCCAGCGCTGAGCAGATACCGAGAATTTGCAGGCCAATCGGATTATCATTAAAGATCGGCCCGAACAGTACCTCTTTTACACTATTAGACACAGTCACGCTCCCGTCGGATTAACCTTGTAAATTCTTGAGTATTGGACCAAAACCATCTTCACCCATCCAGAAGGCGATCAGGTTTTGGACACCGCGGCTGGTCAGCGTCGCGCCAGACAAACCGTCCACCTGATACTGTGCTCGACTTGATTTAGGATCAACCGGACCCTTCGTCACTTCAAACGCCACCTTATCGTTGGCATAAATTAATTTTCCAGGCCACAGGCCCTTCCAGGCAGGGTTATCCACTTCGCCACCCAGTCCAGCCGTTTCTTTTTGTTCGTAAAACGTGATGCCGGCAACGGTGTTACCATCGCCCTCCAGGGCGATAAAGCCATAGAGCGTCGACCACAATCCGTAGCCATGCACAGGCAGCACGATCCGATCGACCTGGCCGTCGTTTTCCAGTAAATAGGCGACACTGTAACGCGCGCGACGGCTGATCGAGGCTATGTCTCGCTGCTGGCCCAACTCGATAGATTGGCTGGGATCCTTGGCGGCCTTCCGTTGATCATACTTCTTGACGTCGATGCCAGCGTCGATAACTTCTGTCATCGTCAGAAAGCGCTTCTCTTGAAGGTCAACAACCTTGACCGTGAATTGCTCAAACAGCGTGTCGATTTCGCTAATCTGGGTCACGTCAGGCTTAAACAAGCCGGCAGCAATCAAAATATTTTTGTTCCGATCCAGCTCTTTGTTAGCTACTTGCAGCGGTTTCAGCTGGACTGCTGCCATCGATACGATGATGGCACAAACAAAACAGACACCCAGCGCCACCATCACGACGTTCTTTATTGAGTCTTTATCGTAAGTTGCATCAGACATGACGTGCCAACCTCCTCTTGACGTTGGATTGGACCACGAACCAATCGATCAGGGGTGCAAACAAATTAGCAAACAATATAGCGAGCATCATACCTTCAGGAAATGCTGGATTCACGACCCGTATCAATACAGCCATCACTCCGATCAAACCACCATAGTACCACTTGCCAGTATTGGTCATGGACGCCGAAACCGGGTCCGTAGCCATGTAAATCATGCCGAAAGCAAAACCGCCCATGACCAGGTGCCAGTACCAGGGCACTGCAAACATGGGGTTAGCGTCCGAACCAATCAGATTGAAGAGGCTCGACATGGCCACCATACCCAGAAATACGCCCAGGACAATGCGCCAAGCTGCTGTCCGTGTCAGCAGCAGGAAGAAACCACCGATCAAAATAGCCAATGTTGAAGTCTCGCCCACGGAGCCCGGTACACTGCCGAAGAAGGCATCCATCCAGGTAATACCGCTCGAGACGACGCCCTCCAGACCATTTAAGGCAGCAATGCCTAAAGCAGTAGCGCCACTATAACCATCGACGGCAGTCCACACGGCGTCGCCAGACAATTGCGCCGGGTAGGCAAAATACAGAAATGCACGACCCGTCAGCGCGGGATTTAGGAAGTTTTTACCCGTACCACCGAAGATCTCTTTGCCGACCACAATACCGAAGGATATACCCACCGCCACTTGCCAAAGAGGGATAGATGCAGGCAACGTCAGGGCAAACAAAATACTGGTAACAAAGAAACCTTCGTTGATTTCGTGACCGCGTTTGGACGCAAACAAAATCTCCCAAAAGCCACCAACACAAAAGGTCACTGCATAGATCGGAATAAAGAATACCGCGCCATACACCAAGTTATCCCACCAGTTGGTCGCGTCGTATCCGGCCACAGACTCAACGATCCAACCCCGCCAGCCGGCCAAAGACTGGATATCCATGGCATCCATCGCCAAGTTGGCTTGCATACCCGTGTGATACATCCCCGCGAACATCGGGAAAAACGCACAGAGCCAGACGGTAATCATGATGCGCTTGAGATCGACGGCATCGCGAACGTGCGAGGCACTAACGGTCACCTGCCCAGGCGTATAGAAGATCGTGTCTACCGCTTCGTACAAGGGGTACAACTTAGTCAGCTTGCCGCCATCGACAAAATGGTGCTCTAGGCTATCTAGTAAGGTTCTTATCGACATTGGCTCTTATCCCTCCGCCTCTATGAGCGTCAGCATTTCCCGCAAATAGGGACCATATTCGTACTTACCGGGACATGCAAAGGTACACAGCGCCAGGTCCTCTTCGTCTAATTCCAGACAGCCAAGCTGAATGGCTGTCTCAATATCTCTCACTAGCAGGGCCCGCAGCAGTTGGGTAGGCAGAATGTCCAAAGGCATCACCTTCTCGTAGGTGCCCATCGGCACCATGGCTCTTTGACTGCCGCCGGTAGAGGTGGTGAACATCAAATTCTTCGCGCCCAGCAAAGCCGCACCATAGAGCCTGGTCAGGGTAAACTTCTCCATTCCCGGTGTCAGGTACCCCATAAACTGTCGCTGAGTGCCTTCCTCCAGCGCGGACACTTGGCCGTGGTATCGACCCAAATAGGCAACGGTCGACGCTGCCGTTCGGCCATCGAACACCGAACCACTGATCACCCGCAGCGTGCCCGGGTTGAGTTCTCCCGCGGTGAGTTCGTCAATACTGGCGCCACGTCGAGTACGCAACAAGCGAGGCTGGCTGATCCCAGGGCCACCAAGGGCCACAACTCGCTCGGTATAGAGACTACCCGTGAGAAACAGGTGGCCGATGGCGATCACATCTTGATAACCCACATGCCAGACCGTCTTGTTCTCATTTACCGGCGCTAAAAAGTGGATATGGGTACCTACCAATCCTGCCGGGTGAGGGCCTGAAAATTCCTCATGCTGGATTCGGCTATTGTCTGCTGTCGGTAGCTCGGCACCGGCCGCCTGACAAACAAAGACCTTGCCTGGCGTAAGCGTCGCCAGCACTTCCAGCCCGGCACTAAAGGCCGCGGGCTGCTCCTGAATAATGATTTGGGGATCCGCACACAGCGGCCGGGTATCAATAGCCGTGACGAAGAGCGCCTCGGGCAGCGTCTCCGGCGCAGGAATTTTATTAAAGGGTCGAGTACGGATCGCAGTCCATTCACCGGATTCGATCAGTTGCTCGACAACCTGAGACCGATCAAGGTCGTGTAATTGCGTTGCAGTATGACTAGCAAACTGTTTCGCCTCACCATCCTCGACATCAATTACCAGTGATTGAAAGACGCGCTTTGCACCACGATTAATCGCGCTGACGGTACCGCTGGCGGGTGCCGTGAACTGAATGCCGGGTGTCTTCTTGTCCGTAAATAACAGCTGACCCGTGACAACCCGATCACCGACGGCGACTTCCATGGTCGGTTTCAAACCGGGATAGTCAAATCCAACTAACGCCACGCTGCGGGCCGGACGGCTCGCCTCAATCGTTTGCTGAGGGCTACCCGCGATGGGCAAATTAAGCCCTTTTTTTGTCTTAATCATCAGCTACCTAACAACCAATCTTGACGATG
>JABBAY010000014.1 GCA_018607725.1 K189A clade bacterium | reverse complement strand
GCGCTGACAGGTCTAGCTCGGCCGAGTGATAAGCAAAAATATCGAAATTCGCGACTCCGCCAAGGGCACGAATCGCCGCCATGTGCACAATGGCCTGCTCCAGATCGCCAACCCGAATGAGCTGGCTGGCCGCTTGGCGCTGCGCATCCAGACTATCGGGCTCAACCTCAACCCAAACCTGGGCGGCCGCCAGCGCCGCAGCATCGTCTTGGAGGTAGACCGCCAAACGGGCGGCGCGACTTGCGACACCCGGATCACGGGTTTCCACGGCCATCTCCAGGTACTTTGCCATCGCCGTGGCGAAATCACCGCGATATCCCGCCACTTCCGCGACCAGCAATTGATACAGCGAGTCTCGGGGAAAGGCGGCCACTGGATACTCTAGCGGCGCTGGCGCGACAGAAGGGTTGCTAAGATTCAGCGTCGGCGGCACGGATTCCGCACCCTGTACCTCACTCGCCTCTCGCGACGAGCTCGCACAGCCGGCCAATAGCGCCGTCAAGAACACCATCAACAATCTGAGCGACGGTAGTTTCGACGCCTGTAAGAAGCTTTTCACTATAGTTTTATCCAATAATTATGGTTCTACATGGGTACGATTGCCTACGGCAGCAGAACAATTGACCGGTCGACATCACGACAATGCCTATATTCAATACCGTAACCAACGTACAATAGGTCATTCAGCAGCACACAGGCTTTGCATTGTCGGTGTGGTGCATTGACGAACGAAGCAATTGCTAGACACTTTGACAGATTAATTAGTACGTAAACAGCGTGTTGGGGTTCATTTTTCTTTTCCCGGAATACCGGATCCGCGCGCAACTGGCGGGTAGCGGTGCTTCAACGACCTTGACCACGCCGAGATGACAGGACACTGGCTAAACACCCATGGATTTATTGATTGTCGGAATCAATCATCACACCGCGCCTATCGCCCTGCGTGAGAAGATTGCATTCACCTCGAGCCAACTGGCACATGCCCTGACCGCGCTGAAAGCCAGTGCCGGATTGCAGGAGCTTGCCATTTTGTCGACCTGTAATCGAACTGAAATTTATGCCGTTCATGCCAACAACCAGCCTGGGAGCATCATCCATTGGCTTGCTGACTACCACCAACTGCCGGTTGAAATGTTGAAGGACAGTATTTACACCTACTGGGGCCACAGCTCGATCAAACATATCATGCGCGTCGCAGCAGGTCTCGACTCTATGATTCTGGGTGAACCGCAGATTCTGGGGCAAATGAAGGACTGTTTCAGTCATGCACAGGACCATCAGGTTATGGGCGCCGAACTCAACCGCTTGTGCCAGAACACCTACCATGTTGCCAAACATATTCGATCAACCACAGCTATCGGCCAAAACCCTACTTCTGTTGCGTCCACTTCAGTGGTCTTGGCCGCACAGCTGTTCGCTGACATTGCCGACTGTAACGCGTTGCTGATCGGGGCTGGCGAAACCATTGGTTTGGTGGCCAGACATCTGAAAAATGCCGGCGTCAAAAAACTCGTCATCGCCAACCGAACCCTGGCCAATGCTCAACGATTAGCAGTGGAGCTATCCGCCACCGCCACCGACTTGACCGACGTTCCTGCGCAGTTGGCTCACGCGGATATTGTGATTTCCGCAACGGGCAGTGAAACCCCGGTGCTCATCAAATCCTCGGTTGAGAACGCGCTGAAATCACGTCGCCATAAACCCATCTTCATGGTGGACCTGGCTGTTCCTCGGGATATCGAACCAGAAGTCGACGAGCTCAGTGATATCTATTTGTACAGTGTCGACGACCTGCAAAAAATTATTTCTGCGAATCTGAGCAGTCGTCAGGAAGCAGCTCTTGAAGCCGAGGCCATCATTGAACAAGCGGTCAAAGATTTTCAGCACCAGCACAAATCACGTCAAGCCGTTGATATGCTCAAACGCTTTCGTCAGCGACATGAGACCATCAAGTCCATAGAATTAAGTAAGGCGTTGCAGCGCCTCAACAAGGGTGATGCACCCGCTGACGTATTGACCAGCCTCGCGAACCAGCTGACCAACAAAATCATTCATACACCCAGCATTCAACTCAAACAGGCGAGTGCCGAGGGGCGGGAAGATATGCTCACGGCCGTTGAAGACTTGTTTCAACTCGGCGACGACGATCAGAGCCTGGACAACTAAACCATGAAAGCATCCCTCAAAGTTAAACTCGACCAGCTGCTCGAACGCTATGACGACCTGGCGGCGCTACTCAGCGACAGCGAGACCATTGCCGACCAAAACTTGTTTAGAGGCTATTCGAAGGAATATGCGGAAATTGAGCCTGTAGTGCTTTGTTACCGCAGCTACGAGAAAACTGATGCCGAGCTGGCAGAAGCGCGACTGATGGCCAGCGACAGCGATCCTGAAATACGTGCGATGGCAGACGACGAGTTACAGAAGCTCGAGGCAGATATCACGACCCTCGACTCGGAACTGCAGCGACTGCTACTGCCGCAAGACCCGAATGATTCGCATAATATCTTTTTAGAGATCCGCGCCGGTACCGGTGGCGATGAAGCTGCGATATTCGCCGGTGATCTCTTGCGCATGTACCAACGGTTTGCCGAGAACCAAAATTGGAAACTCGAGATTCTCAACGAACGCAGTGGCGATCACGGTGGCTACAAAGAAATTATCAGCCGAATCGAGGGCAAGAATGTCTATGGCCTGCTCAAATTTGAGTCTGGCACCCATCGAGTTCAGCGCGTGCCGCAGACAGAATCGCAAGGGCGAATCCATACCTCAGCTTGCACGGTTGCGGTGATGCCCGAGGTCGAGGCACTGGATGAAGTGGAAATTTCCAAGAGTGACTTGCGGGTCGATACCTACCGCGCATCCGGTGCCGGCGGTCAGCATATTAACAAGACGGATTCGGCGGTGCGGTTGACCCACATTCCCACTGGGATTGTCGTCGAGTGTCAGGACGAACGCTCGCAACACAAAAACAAGGCGCGCGCCATGAGCCTGCTACAAGCCAAGATCATGACCCAGGCCCAGCAGGTGCAAGACGATGCGCAGGCCGCTACCCGCCGCAACCTAGTGGGCAGTGGCGATCGGTCAGAAAAAATTCGAACCTATAATTTTCCTGATAGTCGCGTCACAGACCATCGCATCAACCTGACGCTACATCGTTTGGCACAAACCATGGCAGGCGATTTGTCGCCAATCCTCGACCATCTGGTACAAGAGTATCAAGCCGACCTGCTGAGTGCCTTGAGCTCGGATACCGATGACTAACAGCGCGACGCCTTTGACGGTTGGCCAAGCATTGCAACGGGGCTCGGTCCTGTCTCAGACTAGCGACAGCCCCCAATTGGATTGCCAACTGTTGCTGGGGCGAGTGCTTGAGCGAGACCACGCCTGGCTAATAACACACACCTTGGACACATTAACCGAGAACCAAGAAAACGCCTTCGAAGCACTGCTACACCGACGTTTACAGGGCGAACCTATTGCCTATCTGCTCGGCACTCAGGGCTTTTGGGACATGGATCTGGTGGTCAATCCGGCGACATTGATTCCCAGACCAGAAACCGAACTACTGGTTGAGCTGTTACTGTCCTTGCCGAAGGATCCCGCCATACGGCTACTCGATCTCGGTACTGGTACCGGCGCCATCGCTATCGCCATTCAGCGTGAACGACCAGACTGGACCGTCTACGGCGCAGATCGCAGCGCAGCGGCGCTGGCGGTGGCGCAAGGCAACGCACAAACTTGGCATCCACCCGGCATAACGTTCATTCAAGCTAATTGGCTTGGCCCCATACGTTCCGCCAGCTTCGATGTCATTGTCGCTAACCCCCCCTATATTAAGCCACTGGATACCCACCTGACACAGTTGCAGTATGAACCCCGTCAGGCCTTGGTCGCTGCTGAGGCCGGCTATGCCGATCTCCATGCCATCATGCAGCAGGCCACTCGCTGTCTAAGGCCTAACGGCCACCTGCTGCTCGAGCACGGCTTTGATCAGCAGAAGCATCTTGAGCGACGACTGCTGGCATGGGGCTTTGACAATATCCAGCTATTTGACGACCTTAATCACCAGCCTCGGGCCATCATGGCGATGTGGCCGGGCACCGAATCCCGTGGGGAGAAGCTGTCATGAATGATGCCGAATTGCTCCGTTATAATCGCCAGCTGATGCTGCCTGAGATTGATATCAGCGGTCAGGAGAAGCTTCTAAAGAGCACCGTCTTGATCGTTGGTATGGGTGGCCTCGGGAGTCCTGTCGCTTTGTATCTGGCAGCGGCAGGTGTTGGCCATCTGATCATCGCGGACGACGATTATGTCGAACTGAGTAATCTGCAACGCCAGATCGCGCACGCCACTGAGCGCCTTGGCCAACTCAAAGTCGATTCCGCCGAGGTCAGCATCTTAGCCCTGAATCCTGACATTAAGGTCACCAAAATCAGTCAACGCCTCGACCCTCAAACGCTGCGAACCTGGCTCACTCAGGTCGATCTGGTCATCGACGCCACAGACAATTTCGCCACTCGCTTCATCATCAACGACACCTGCGTGGAGACCCGCACACCGCTGGTCTCTGGCGCGGCGGTGCAATTGCAGGGACAGGTCATGGTTTATGACCCGACACGGCCCGAGTCAGCCTGCTATCGATGCCTGTATCAAGCGAGCAGTAATGCTGCGCCAAGCTGCGCAGAGAACGGCGTTGCAGCGCCGGTGGTGGGCATCATAGGCACTATCCAGGCTTTGGAAGCCATGAAGTTACTGGCCGGATTTGGCACGACGTTAGCTGGCTATTTGCTGGTATTCGATGCCAAGCAAATGGAATGGCGCAAACTGCGCCTGCCAAAAAATCCCGATTGCCCTGCCTGCGGCACGGGCTAGATCTTCTCGGCAGTGTATGCGCCCTGGCTCAGCCTTGAAACTCGCCTTTGGCCTGCAGGTCAGCATGGTATGACGAGCGCACCAGCGGGCCGCTGGCGACATGGCTGAAGCCCATCTTTTGCCCAATTTCAGCTAACTCAGCAAATTCATCTGGGTGCACATAACGCTCAACCGCTAGATGATCGCGACTGGGCTGCAAATACTGCCCAAGGGTGAGCATATTCACGTCGTGACGGCGTAAGTCAGCCATGACCTCCTGCACTTCTTCGAGAGTTTCACCCAGACCCAGCATCAAGCCTGACTTGGTAGGTACTTGGGGTTGAAGCGCCTTGAATTGTTGTAACAGTTTCAATGACCAGGCGTAATCAGCACCAGGACGGGCCTTTTTATACAAGCGCGGCACTGTTTCAAGATTATGATTGAACACATCAGGCGGCTCGACACCGAGTTTTTCGAGCGCTATTGCCATTCGGCCACGAAAGTCCGGCACCAACACTTCAATGCGCGTCGCTGGCGATTGCTGGCGAATCTCGCGGATACAGTCAACAAAATGGCCAGCCCCACTGTCTTTCAAATCATCACGATCTACCGACGTGACCACCACATATTTGAGCTGCAATTCCATGACGGCTTCGGCCAGCTGTCGAGGTTCATCCACATCCAATATATTCGGTTTACCATGCGCCACATCGCAGAAAGGACAACGACGGGTACAAATTTCACCCATAATCATAAACGTCGCCGTACCATGGGAAAAACATTCCGATAGATTCGGGCAGGAAGCCTCCTCGCAGACCGACGCCAGCTTACGGCTCCTGAGGATTCCCTTGATCCGGTTTACCTCGTGACTCGAGCGAATGCGCACGCGAATCCAATCTGGTTTACGCAGGAACGTTTCTGTCGGGATCACCTTCACCGGGATTCGTCGGACCTTGTCCGCGCCTCGCAGCTTCTCACCTTCTATCAATGTATTACGTTCGTCTCTGGCCACGGTGATCTCTACGTCAAAAGGGTTTGTACTGCTTTGCGGCTTGGTTGGACCATGCCCGTCGTGCAGCTTGAATCATACCCGAATCGCGCTATCAGGTGTGATGTGAGTTGGTTTGCCAGTGTGGCTATATCTGCCTGGATACCCAAGTCCTGTGTGTGACAAACCTCTAGACCGGGGTAACCACAAGGGTTAATGCGCTCAAACGGCGTCAGGTCCATGTCCACATTCAAACTCAGACCGTGGTAACTGCAGCCCTTGCGAATGCGCAATCCGAGCGCCGCAACCTTACGCCCATCGACATAAACCCCCGGCGCATCACGACGCGCGATGGCCGTCACAGAATAGTCTGACAATAGGTCAATAATTGCGCTCTCAATCGCCGAGACCAGATCTCGGACACCAAAGCCCATGCGCCGCAGGTCAAATAAAAGATAGCCGACCAGTTGGCCCGGGCCATGATAGGTGACCTGACCACCCCGGTCGGTTTTGACAACCGGGATATCACCTGCGCCGAGGATGTGCTCTGGCTTGCCAGCCTGGCCGAGGGTCAACACGGGCGGGTGCACCAGCCACCAAAGCTCGTCGGCAGTTTCTGCATCTCGGGTGTCGGTGAACTCACGCATGGCTTGCCAAGTCGTCGCATAATCCTGCAACCCTGCAGCAAGGCCATGGCGAACATTGAGGACAGTCATCGGCTAGAGCACCATATGAACCCAGCTATGGGTTTTGAGTTCCGCGAACATCGCTTTTAGCTGCGGCTCACCTGTGGCAATAAATTGCACGGTAACTGCCGTATAGTTGCCCTTGCGACTCGGGCGCTCTTTGACCTTGTCCGAAGACACAGTGGCGTCATAGCCCTGCAGGATCGTCACGACCCGCGTAACCAGGTCTGGGTGGCTATTGGCGACAACCTTGATCGGATAGCTGCAAGGAAATTCGATCACAGGTGCAGACGTAGAGTCTTCGTTCATCGTGTTATCCGCATCAATTTTCTGGCCGAGTATAGCATGCCTGACCTACGCCAGTTTCAACGGGTCGCCGCTGAACAACTGCAGCAGTAACAATGCTACAGTGTCCCATAGGCGCTGGAAAAAACCCGCCTCGTCAATGTTTGACAATGCCACCAGAGGCGCCTCATAGACCGTGGCCCCATCAAGACTGACCGTCAGCTGCCCCAGCGTTTGATCTTCGATAATCGGCGCTTGCATCACCCGATCTATATCCATGCTCGCCGTCAGGCGGTCTTTCGTACCGCGCGGAATTGTTATAGAGACCTTGTTTGCCAGACCCATGTGTATATTAGATTTCTCACCACCCCAGACACGCACCTCGTTCAACGACTCACGAGCGGCGTAAAGATGCAGTGTTTCGTAATATCGAAACCCATAGCTCAGCAGTTTTTGGCTCTCTGCAGCTCTCGCTTCCTCTGACTGAGCACCCATGACGACAGAAACCAGGCGCATGCCGTCGCGCATAGCAGACGCCACCAGACAGTAACCCGCCGCGTCAGTATGTCCTGTCTTTACACCATCAACAGACTTATCTCGCCACAACAGTAAGTTTCGATTTGGCTGACGAATGTCGTTATAGCTGAAATATTTTTCTGAATATAAGCCATAATGTTTCGGGTGATCGTTGATTAGCGATACGGTCAAACGCGCCAGATCGGATGCTGTTGTATAGTGCGCCTCATCGGGCAGACCGGTGGCATTAACAAAATGTGTATCCACCATGCCTAGCAGCTTGGCTTGCTGATTCATAATGGCCGCAAATGCATCTTCGCTGCCAGCTATATGCTCTGCCAGCGCCACACTTGCATCGTTACCAGACTGAATAATGACACCACTCATCAAGTCGCCCGCCTTGACCTTCGTGCCTTCCCTGATGAACATTCGCGAACCTTCCATACGCCAGGCTTTAACACTGACTTCAACCTCTTCGTCTTCCGCTAGAGTCCCCTGGTCGAGTACCTGGGCGACGACATAACTGGTCATGATCTTCGTTAAACTTGCGGGGGGTAAGCGCTGCTGGCTATTGAACTCAACCAGAACCTCACCACTGTCAGCGTCCATCAACAGATAGCCAGACGCGGCCAACTGCGGTGGGGCAGGAATGATCTGGGGGCTGGCGACTAACAGACTCGAGATGAGCGACAACCCAACGAACATTAAACATTTCTGAATCATGAATTTCCTATTTAGCTATCTAATATTAAATTGCGGCTTTTAAACTATTCCACTTTGACCTGAATCGGCGTCCCTAATTTTCGATCCTGAACTAATTGTGCGATCTCGTCTCGGCTCACTGTTGTGCCAATAGGACCGAGCCAAACTTTGTGCAAAATTGTCTCAGCAATCTCACTTTGCAATATTCGTGCGTCAACCGCATAGCCACCTAGGACCATGAGGTCATTGATTGTCGCCAAAAGCTGTTCTGCTCCTGTGATTTTAGAGAAAGCACCCACTTGTAGGTAAAACGATTCTTGATGCTCCGTTAGTACAGCCTGATCGGGATAATTTTCGGCATCTATTGCTTCGACCACAACAGGGGCTGTCCCCTGCTCTGCAAAACCTAACTGCAGTGCAGTCGCATAGGACAAATCAATCACTCTGTCTGAATGGAAGGGCCCTCGATCATTGACTCTGACGATGACCTTGCGACCATTATCGAGATTGGTAACCCTGACGATACTCGGCAGTGGTAAAGCCTTATGTGCGGCTGTCACCTGATACATGTCATAAACTTCGCCATTGGACGTCAGACGACCGTGAAATTTTTTACCGTACCAGGAGGCAATGCCGATTTCCACATAGCCCAAACTGCTGGGCATGACCGTATACGTCTTATCAAAAACCACATAAGGGCTTTTGTTGCCACGCGTATGACTCGTTAAAGGCCCGGACCCTAAATCAGGCTGCGGCGCCTGAGGGCGGGGCGCTACGACCGGCACCATACAACCCGACAGAAGCGCCGCGATAAGTATCGTCGACAAGATTGATTTAGCTGAAGCCATCATGAGCAGCCACTGATATCCATTAATTGTTCTAACGAGTAGACCCGTTCGCCAAATCCTGTGCTTTCAGCTGTTCGCTTAATTGAAATACCGCCATAGCATACAGCTTACTGTGATTATAACGCGTAATGACGTAGAAATTTTGAAAGCCCAGCCAAACCTCCGCGCCTTGCTTACCATTGAGCTGCATCGGCGAAACCATGGCATTCACGTCACTCGATGCGCCAGACAGTGACAAGCCCAGCTTACCTAGCGCCAACAAACTCATCGTCGGCTTCAAGTCCACATTATACACGTCCGCCAGACTGGATGGCCTGGCATTATCGCTGATAGCGCCGCGATTGGTGACCAACTCGCCAGCTTGCCAACCATGCATTGCCAGGTAATTCGCTACACTGCCAACGGCATCCACTGGGTTATCCCAAATATCCCGCTTGCCGTCAGCATCAAAATCAATCGCATAGTGCCGATAACTGCTGGATATAAATTGGCCATAGCCCATTGCCCCCGCATAAGACCCTAGGGGCAGCAACGGGTCGAGCTGCTCTTCTCGAGCCAGAAGTAAAAAATGCTTCAACTCGGAAAGGAAAAATTTACTCCGCGGTGGATAATCAAATGCCAACGTCGCCAGCGCATCAAGCACCCGATAGCTGCCCTTGTTCGAGCCGTACATGGTCTCAACACCAATGATCGCAGTGATAATCTCTGGCGGCACACCATATTGTTGCTGCGCACGGGCCAGCGCTTGACCTTGCTGGATCATAAATTCCCGACCTTCCTTGACACGACGTTCCGTCAAGAAAATATCTTGGTACTCTTTCCAGGTCAGTACTTTTTCGGCGGGCCTAGAAATGGCATCGATGATAGTTTGTTTGTAGCTTGCTGCAGCGATGATCGGCGCGAGCTCCACCGCACTAAAGCCTTCCGTTGCCACCAAGTCCTGCACGAATGCCTGCACTTCGACACGTTCAAGGTACTCCGCTTGCGCGACCCCAACTGAAATCAGGCTCGCCAGCAAAAACACGCTGCAGTGTTTGATGACCCTAGCCAACCTCAGTGATTGAATTTTAATGAAACTTGATTTCATGATCTTCCGTTATATTCATGGTCCGTTATATTCATGGACAGTTATATTTATGGCCCGTTTTATTCTCTATCGCTCGATCAACCAGCACTTCAACCAGCACTTCAACAACGCGGTTGTCTACCTCGACTCATAGGGTAATCCGACGATGGGAATGAATAGACATCAAGATACCAAAACCGGCAAAAAGCGTCAGAATCGACGTGCCGCCATAGCTCACCAACGGCAATGGCACCCCGACAACCGGCAAAATACCGCTCACCATACCTATATTAACGAACACATAGACAAAAAACGTGAAGATAATGCTGCCGGAAAGTAAGCGCCCAAACGTCTCCTGAGCCTCAACTGCCATCACCACACCACGGGCAGCGAGCAAAATATATAACGCCAGCAAGACAAGAATGCCGACTAGACCTAACTCTTCTGCCAGCACTGCAATAATGAAATCTGTTTGGCTCTCAGGCAGAAAATCCAGGTGGGACTGGGTCCCTTGAAACAGGCCCTTGCCGAACAATCCACCGGAGCCGATCGCAGTCTTCGATTGGATGATGTTCCAGCCCGAGCCCAGGGGATCACTTTCCGGATCAAACAGCATCAAGACCCGTCGCTGCTGATAATCTCGCATCACCGCCCAAAGCGCGGGCGCCGCCATCAAAGCCAATCCCATCACACCGAAGACATAGCGCCAGGGGACACCTGCGAGCAATACGACCAGCAATCCCGCCACGCAGATAAGCAGACCTGTACCCAAGTCTGGCTGCACGCCTACCAGCACCACAGGCACCGCGATCATTAGCGCCGCCCAGAACAAGTGCTTGGCTTTTGGCGGCATGTGCCGTTCATGAAAATACCAGGCAAGAATCATCGGCAAAACCAGCTTCATGATTTCAGAGGGTTGGAAATTGATGACCCCTGGTATACGCAACCAACGCGCCGAACCGTTTACCTCATAGCCGAAAAATAAGACCATAATCAGCAACGCGATACCGAACAAATATAACCAGGGAGCGGCTCGCAGGTAGAACACTGGCGGAATTTGCGCCATCGTTATCATGACTAACGAGGCTACCCCAAGTTTAAATAACTGCGAGACGACCGGCCCACTCTCACGACCTACAGCAGAATACAGCACAATCAATCCATAGCTGCAGATCGTCGCCAATAATGCGAGGATGATGACATCTACATGAAACTTTCGACTCAACCAACTATAACGAGATTGAGAGAAACCGCCTCCCGGCAATCGACGAACAAAATCACTACTCATTGTCTTATCACCTCAAAGTCGCCTGCTGCGCGGGTTTCGACACTAAGTCGGCGCGCGTATCGCGCTCAGATGTAGGCTCGTAGTCGCGTAGATAGTAGTCGAGTACTTTGCGTGCAATCGGTGCCGCGAACTCACTACCACCGCCGCCATTTTCAACCATCACAGCGAGCGCTATGGTTGGCTTCTCAAGCGGCGCGAAAGCAACGAACCAGGCATTTTTCCGTTGTCGCTCATCTAATTCATCCGCGTCATAGAGTTCACCCTGAGCAATTTCAACAATTTGCGCCGTTCCCGATTTACCGGCCATTCGATAGGGAATATCTCGCCCTATATAAGCCCACGCGGTACCGTTTTCACCCCACACCTGGTCGCCGCGGTGCACAACCATACTCATGGACTCAATGACGAGATCCCAATAGGCTGAGGCTATCTGATCGATATCAGGCAACGGCTGCTGCTTGGAATCGGGCATCAGCTGACTGCTGGATTTGAGCATCCGCGGCGAGACCATCTTGCCTCGATTGGCAAGAATGGCCACCGCCGTCGCCAGCTGTAGCGGCGTCACTAGAATATCGCCCTGGCCAATACCAATGTTGACGGTGTCCCCCGGGAACCAGACCTCACCCCGAGTACGCTCTTTCCATTTTCTGGAGGGTAGCAAACCGCTACGCGCTTCTGGCAAATCCACGGCGGTATTCGCTCCGAAGCCAAACGGGCTGAGATGGTCGTGGACGCGATCAATCCCGAGCTTCACGGCCAGTTGATAGAAGAATATATTACAAGACCGATAGATTGCCTTCTGTAAATTCACAAGACCATGTCCGCCACGGCCATCTATTTTCCAGTTCCAATCACGGTACAGACGAGAATTGTTGGGCAATTGGTACGCACCCGGGTCATTGATAACATAGTCTGGCGTGATGACGCCGGTCACCAGCCCTGCCAACCCGAGAAACGGCTTAATCGTCGAGCCTGGCTCGTATTGGCCCTGGATGGCCCGATTGAACAATGGCACATCAATGGAGTCGCGTAAGGCCGCATAGCTTGCCTGATCAATACCTGCAACGAATAAATTTGGATCGTAAGAGGGATTGCTGACCAGCGCCAAGATGCCCCCGGTGCTGGGTTCAATGGCGACAATCGCGCCGCGCTGAGCACCCAGCGCAGCGCTCGCTACTCGCTGTAAACCCGCATCCACATGCAAAATCAAATCAGCACCAGGCACCGACGGGGTGGCGTCCAGGACATTCGTGATACGACCTCGAGCGTTGATTTCTACCTGCTGGTAACCCACCTTACCCAGCAACTGATCCTCATAGAATCGTTCCACTCCGATTTTACCCAGATGGTTAGTCCCCGAGTAAGCCACGGTATCGATATTCCGCAGATCATTTTCATTGATTCTACGAACAGAACCAACCGCATGCGCCATCAACGCGCTTAAGGGATAGTGCCTGACCAAGCGGGCCTCGACGTCGACACCCGGTGTCGCATAGCGATCAACGCTGATTTTGGCGATCTCTTCTGGCGTGAGGCGAAACAACAGCGGTACTGGCTCAAATGGCCGCTGACGTCTTGCCAGTCGGCGGCGAAACGCTTTAATGTCATCCGCACTCACCTCAACGATGGTGCCAAGTGCTGCTAGGGTTTCCTCAAGATCTTCGACGCGCTCCTTCGTAATTGTCAGGCTGTAGGAAGGTACATTGTCGGCGATCAGCTCACCGTGTCGATCATAGATCAAGCCGCGAATCGGCGCGACGGCTTGAAGCTGAATACGATTGCGATCTGACAGCGTCGTGTAGACATCGTGTTGGATAATCTGCAGATAGAACATACGGGCGATCAGGATGAGCGTCAAAAGGGCCAACAAGACGCATCCCACGACAATCCGATCAGAGAAGATCTGGCTCTCCCTCGAATGATCTTTTAGCGCTAATGGTTCAGCCATGCCGCGTCCAGCTACTTATGGTAAGGATGATTATTAATGACAGCCCAAGCTCGATAAAGTTGTTCCGCCAGTAGAACTCTGACCAAAAAGTGAGGGAATGTCAGCTTCGACAGCGACCAGCAATCGTCTGCTCGCGCTAAACACGCGTCGCTCAAGCCATCGGGTCCGCCCACGATCAACTGCAAGTGACTGGTGCGGCTCGTCCATTTCTGAATATTGCTTGCCAGATCCTGGGTACTCCAACCGTCACCGCGGCTATCCAGGGCGATGACATGGGCCTCTGGCTTCAGCAAGGCGAGCATGCGTTTACCTTCTTCGTTCTTTAATTTGACCACCGACTCATTCTTACCCCGGTGGGCGACCGGAATCTCACGCAGTTGCAGCTGCCAATCTCGTGGCAAGCGTTTCTGGTACTCGAGATAGCCGGTTTTCGTCCAGTCCGGCGGTCGGGTACCCGCCGCTAGCAACTCAATCAACACGGGGCTGAGACCTCACTCTTCCTGGTTTCGAGCCTCACGGCTCTCGGCACTCATGCTCCAGAGTCGTTCAATTTCATAAAATTTCCGGGTCTGGGAGAGCATCACATGTACCACCACATCTACCAAGTCTACCAGCACCCACTCACCCTCTGCCAAGCCCTCAACACCATGGGGTTTGACTCCCAGCTTGAGCATTTCCTCGATCACGTTGTTCGCGAGCGACTTGACATGCCGACTCGAAGTGCCTGTGGCGACGATCATGTAGTCTGTCACGTCAGTCTGCTTGGTCACATCAATCACCGTAACCTCAAGACCTTTCAAGTCTTCCAGAGCCGCGATGGTAGCGGCTTTCAAATCAACCTTGTCTTTTGCTTGCATGGATTGTGTCTTGCTCCTGCTCTGTGCCTGCATTTTAAGTAGTTTCCGCGTATAACGCCTGCTGGCGAATATAATCAATAACACCTGCCGGCAGCAGGTATTCTATGGGTTGTCCCGCCTTGACCAATTGTCGGATCTGCGTGGCGGATATATCTAACTGAGTGAGCTGTAAATGACAGATCAGACCGGCCGGCTGCGTCAGCAGCTGATCGGCACTAGCTTGTCGTTCATTCACCCACGCTCGCACCCGAGGGTTCAGCGTGAGCTCCGTATAAGGCCGGCGCAACACCACGAGATGGGCCACATCGACAAGTTCCTGCCACCGATACCATTGGTGTATGAGTCCAAATGCATCCGCGCCCATGACCAGCGACAACGACAGGTCAGCGCCAACCTCTTCGCGGATGGATTCTAAGGTGTCCATCATATAGGAGGTGCCGCCGCGAGCGATCTCCCGGCTATCGACCTGCAGATAATCTAACCCAGCAATACCCAGTCGCAGCATCTCAAGCCGCTGTTCAGGCTGACTGCCCGGAGACTCGCGGTGCGCCGGGATTCCAACGGGGATCAATTTGACCTGCTCGACCCCTAAGGCTTGTCGCACTTCTACCGCCGAGCGTAAGTGGCCAAAATGCACCGGATCGAAGGTACCACCGAATATGGCGAGCCCCATGTTAATCTCTGCCTCCCGCTCTCAGAACTCGCTCACACACGTACCTGACTATCACTGGATTAATATCGCCTATGGTCAATACCGCTTGAATCCTGGCGCGCCGCGAGCAGACTGTTCGGAATCGCGTATCTGTTGTTTAATAGCGCTCATTACCCGCGGTCTTTTCGGCCACGAACAACCCTATTGTAACTGATTGAGGTAGGTCTCCCTAACCCAGAATCATGCCCGTCGTAAACCGTCAATTCTTCGATCAAACCGCTGAGTGTCTAGCGGTAGCGCTGCTGGGGACGGTCTTGCGCCGCCGCGTGCAGACCCGCCATGGACCCGTCTGGCTTGCGGCACGCATCATTGAGACGGAAGCTTACTACCGCCACGAACGCGGCAGTCATTCATCACTGGGCTACACCGAGAAGCGCCGGGCCATGTTTATGCCTCCCGGCACCATTTATATGTACTATGCCCGAGGTGCTGACTCCCTGAATTTTTCCGCCGCTGGCCACGGCGATGGCGTCCTGATCAAATCAGGCTTCCCCCATACGGACACACTATCGCCTGCCGCTAACCTTGCCATCATGCAGCAATTGAACCCGGGCAGTCAGGGTCCACGACCACCGGCAAGACTATGCAATGGTCAAACTTTGCTGTGTAAATCGCTAGATCTCAAGGTGCCAGACTGGAATCAGCGCTATCTAAGACGTGGCGAGTTTCGCCTGGAAGCCGCCGCACCTGGTCCGCTGTCTTATATTCAATGTCCGCGTATCGGCATTCCGGTGGGCCGCGACCATGAACTACCCTATCGGTTTGTCGAGATGCCATACGCTTCTCATGCTACCAGTAATCCCCTGACCCGGCGTGGTTGGCGCGAGGGTATCGATTACGTTAGACGGCAGCGAGGCGCATAAGTTCTCTAGCTCTGCGAGTCCTGCATTCGAGTAATCAAAGTCTCCAGATCAGCCAAACGCGCGAGCGGATTTTTCATCTCCAGCATGCGTTGCTTAAACAAATTCGGCAACGGCAGTAGTTCCGTCAAACGACCGCCGACAGCCGTCGCGTCCAAGAAGTCGATGACCAGATTCAAGCCCTGCACAGCCTCATGCTCCAGCAGTGTCTGTAATAAGCTGACGAGATGTTGCTTATCTTCGGGCACAACGGCTAACGCCTCGGTGGGCAGATATTCTATTTGCGCCATCATCAATCGATCTGTCTGCTCATACTGGTCGCGGATGACAAACTTACGGGTACCCTCAATCAGGATGTCGAGCGTGCCGGTCTTACCTTGATCAAAATCCACAAGGGTTGCGAGAGTCCCTGTAAACGCAATACTGGGCAATTGTTCATCACGATGCTTGAGCATCGGTTGGCCCTCCCTGATCATTACAACGCCGAAACCAGAATCGCTGCGCATGCACGCGGTGAGCATATCCAGGTAACGCGCTTCAATGATTTGCAGCGGCAAACGCCCACCGGGAAATAGCACCAGGGGTAAAGGAAAGAGCGGTATTTCGGCCATGTTGCACGTCTACTTTTTTCTGTCTGAATAAAATGAATGGGGTATTTCTAAGGATGTCCGCTGGTCTTCGCAAAAAGCCGCTTGAGCACCATCGCGCAAGATAGATTGTCTATCCTGCCAGCGCTCGCTACACTCGCGCTTTCACCGTCGCGCGGACAGCATAATTGGATATATTACACACTATCACTCTGGCTTTGATTCAAGGCTTAACTGAATTTTTGCCTATCTCAAGCTCTGCCCATCTGATTCTGCCATTCCAAATTCTTGGCTGGCCTGACCAGGGACTGGCCTTCGACACCGCTGTTCACCTCGGCTCACTCATCGCGGTCGTCTGGTACTTTCGAGTTGACCTGTTCAATTTGATCAGCGCCACTTTGGCTTACTTGGTTTCCGGCAAACCCACTCAAGACAGCCGCCTGGCCATCAATCTGTTCATTGGCAGCCTGCCTATCATTCCGGTCGGGCTACTGTTGAAAGACGTGGTAGAAATTAACTTGCGATCAATTGCGGTGATTGCCTTCACGACTATCGCTTTTGGGCTGCTACTCTGGCTCGCAGACATTAAGGGACGTCAGACCAGGGCCGACACGGAGCTCACCTGGCGACAGGCACTGATTATTGGTTTCGCTCAATGCTTCGCCCTGGTTCCCGGCACATCCCGTTCCGGTGTGACGATGACCGCCGCTTTGTTCTGCGGCTTCACTCGCGAAAGCGCCTCAAGAATCTCGTTTTTACTCTCGATTCCAGCCATCGCCGGTGCAGCAACGCTTAAGACTTTCGATCTGATCAGCAGCGACCTCAGCGTCGACTGGCTGACGCTCGGGCTGGGTTGCAGCCTTTCGGCCATCAGCGCGTATGTTTGTATCCGCTTGTT
>JABBAY010000224.1 GCA_018607725.1 K189A clade bacterium | reverse complement strand
TTTCCGAGGCAACAGATGCCTTCGTCGAGCAATTTACGGCGTCAGTTGGATTTGACCAGGTCATGGCAGACCAGGATATACGAGGCTCTATTGCCCACGCCACGATGTTGTGTCAGGTTGGCGTCCTTAGCGAGGTAGAATTGACCGCTATTATTGGCGGGCTAGAAGCCATCCAGACAGAGATTCATCAAGGAACATTCAGCTGGTCCGTGGCCCTTGAAGACGTCCACATGAATATCGAAAGTGCCTTGACCGACCGAATTGGTAGTGTTGGTAAAAAACTGCATACCGGCCGCTCCAGAAACGACCAAGTTGCCACAGATATCAGATTGTACCTGCGCGACCAAATCGACATCATCAGTCGCCTGGTGATTCGCCTGCAGCGGGGTATTCTAGCGCTGGCCAGCCAGGAAACAGCCACCATTTTACCCGGCTTGACGCATCTGCAAGTCGCCCAGCCAATCACTTTCGGCCATCACTTGATGGCCTGGTACGCGATGACCGAGAGAGATTATGCTCGCTTTCAGGATTGTCGAGCGCGGCTTAATGTGCTGCCTCTGGGTGCTGCCGCACTGGCCGGCACCAGCTATCCTATTGATCGTCTGCTGACCGCCAAATTGTTGGGTTTTGACGGCGTCGCAGAAAATTCACTGGATGCCGTCAGTGATCGCGACTTTGCTATCGAGTTTAGCGCTTGCGCCAGTATCATGATGATGCACCTGTCGCGATGGTCAGAAGAGATAGTACTGTGGGCATCTCCTCAATTTGATTTCGTTGACTTGCCCGATCGGTTTTGCACCGGTTCTTCTATCATGCCCCAAAAGAAAAACCCCGATGTCCCCGAGTTAGTTCGCGGTAAAACCGGGCGAGTCTATGGCAGCCTCATGACGCTACTGACCTTAATGAAGGGCCAGCCCCTGGCTTACAACAAAGACAACCAAGAAGATAAGGAGCCTCTGTTTGATACCGTCAATACGCTTCGAGACTGTCTGACCGCCTTCGCCGATATGATTCCTGCCATGGTGCCAAAGCGCGAGAATATGCGTGCTGCGGCCATGCGCGGATACGCAACAGCGACGGATCTTGCGGATTACCTGGTGAAAAAAGGCCTGCCCTTTCGAGATGCCCATGACGTCGTCGGCAAATTAGTCGGTGTTGCAATAAACCAAGCGGTCGACTTGGCCGAACTTTCACTGGCAACAATGCAAGCTGAGTCCAGGCTCATTAGTGATGATATTTATGCTGTCTTAACCCTTGAAGGGTCGATCAGGGCGCGCAATCATATAGGCGGCACCGCACCGAACCAGGTCGACGCGGCTATCCAGCGAGCGTCTGCGAGGCTCGATGCTTTAGACCAGCAAGTTAACTGATTCGCCGAGTTGCTCGGTGAATGTCCGGCTCAATAGCGTTGGCAAGTTTTCCGCTGTTGTGCGGCAAACCCATTGACCTTCGGTAAGGTGGAGATGAAACCCACCGGACTTGGCCGCGACCCATATTTCATGTGTGGCGACCTGGCGACTCAAGATCACCTGAGAGCTATTGGGAAACGTGATGGTTAATACCGAGCCCGAAGAATCCACATCCAGATCCTGGGTCAATTCGTCAACCTGATCCTCAATACGATTATAGATGTCGTCAATCAGGTCGTTGTATTCACTCTCCAACAAAGTCATCACCATCGTTCATTAAGTTAAGGGGCTCGGCCTTGATAGCTGCGGCCGTATTCTGCGGCAGCATTATTCATTGGGTTCGCTGGCCGCTGCGGACAGTATAAGCCCTGGGAGCAAACCAAGCGATGCTCTTTGCTGGACAAGATCACTCACGTATACTGCCAAAACTTTACTCTTGCTGACCTCAGTCAGCCCAATCCGGGGCCTACCGATGATACGACTAGCACTGCTGACACTACTACTGTCGGGTCTAATGTCAGCCTGTGGCCAAAAAGGGCCACTGTTTCTGCCCCAATCCAGCGCCCCAGACGGACAGTCAATCGAATCGGTAGAGACTCACCAGAGCAGCAAAGATAACTCATGACACTCATCCACTATCAAAATAACGAATTGTTCGTTGAGAATGTTCCGGCCAAATCCCTCGCAGAGCAGTTCGACACCCCCCTGTATGTCTATTCGCAGGGCACTATCACAGCGGCGTATGAGGCTTTTTGTCAGGCCTTTGAGAAGCATCCCATCATGATCTGTTATGCCGTCAAAGCGAATGCCAACCTGGGAGTGCTCAGCCTGCTGGCCCAACTGGGCGCGGGCTTTGATATCGTCTCTGGTGGCGAGCTGGAGCGGGTCCTGAGAGCCGGTGGCGACCCGACGAAAATCGTCTTCTCGGGCGTTGGCAAACAAGACTGGGAAATTCAAAGTGCCCTTCAAGCAGGCATTGCCTGTTTCAATATAGAGTCTTCAATGGAGCTGGATCAGATTCAACGGTTAGCGCACAGCATGGACCTGATCGCGCCGATTTCAGTTCGGGTCAACCCGGATGTCGATGCTGGAACACACCCCTATATCTCCACCGGTCTTCGTGAAAACAAATTTGGCGTCTCGATGGAGGATGCGCCGGGTCTTTATCAACGTGCCCGCGACCTGAGTCATATCGAGACTAAAGGCATTGATTGTCATATCGGCTCGCAGATTACTGAGCTTGCGCCTTTTATGGATGCCATGAGCCGAGTACTTTCATTGGTTGATGATCTGGCAATCGCTGGCATCAACTTGGCCCATATCGATTTGGGCGGCGGCCTGGGCGTCTGTTATGACGATGAGACCCCCGTGGACATAGTCGAATATGCCGGCGCGATTCTGCAAGGCATGGGACACCGACCCCAGACCATAGTGTTCGAGCCAGGCCGCTATCTGACTGCTAACGCTGGCATTCTACTGACGCGCGTGGTGAACATCAAAACCAATGAAGATAAGCATTTCGCCATTGTCGATGCGGGTATGAACGATCTGATTCGACCCGCCTTATACCAATCATGGCAACGCATCACTGAAGTGGAAGCCCGCAATAGTGACAAAGAAATGTTCGAAGTCGTGGGCCCGATTTGTGAGAGCGGCGACTTTCTCGGCAAAAACCGATCCCTCGCTATCGAGGCCGGAGACCTGCTCGCCATCCATTCAGTCGGTGCCTATGGTTTCGCCATGAGCTCTAATTACAATAGTCGGAATCGAGCCGCTGAAGTCATTGTCAGCGGCGCAACCACACAATGTGTACGCCAACGAGAAACTATTGACGATCAGCTCAGACTGGAACGTTGTTTGGTCTTTTGATAAGTCCAACTTGATTAACCATTTTCTACCATTCACCGCAAAGAGCGTTGCTTGCCATCATGCTACTTAGATTTACCAAAATGCACGGCCTCGGCAATGATTTCGTGCTGTTGGACCTCATTACACAGAATTTCCAGATTCGTGATGACCAGATTCGAGCTATGGCAGACCGACGTACCGGCATCGGCTTCGACCAGTTACTGATTGTCGAGCCGCCCGATAATCCCACAATGGATTTCAAGTACCGAATCTTTAACGCTGACGGCTCAGAAGCAGAGCAATGCGGCAACGGCGCACGATGTTTCTTGCGCTTTGTTCGAGACCGCGGCTTGACCATCAAATCCAGCATCAAGCTCGAAACCAATACAGGCAACATAGAATGCCGGCTCGAACCGGACGGCGACATCAGCGTTAACATGGGCCCTCCGATCCTGCAGCCAGACAAAATACCGTTCTTGACTGAAAAACCTGGGATCGTCTATGACCTGAGCACCACGCCAACACTCGGGTGCCCCGCAACCACCGTGAAGTTAGCCGCTATCAGCATGGGCAACCCCCATGCCGTGCTGCTGGTTGATGATATCGAGACTGCCGCCGTTGCCCAGTTGGGTCCGCTGATCGAGCATCACGAGCGGTTTCCGGCCAGGGTCAACGTTGGTTTTATGCAAGTTATCAATCGTAGCCAGATCAAGTTACGCGTGTTTGAGCGGGGCGTCGGTGAAACCCGGGCTTGCGGAACAGGCGCTTGCGCAGCAATGGTCGCCGGCAGACTTCAAGGTTTACTCGATGCACAGGTAGAGGTCATACTGCTAGGCGGCAGCCTGAAGATCAGTTGGGCCGGTGACGACCACCCCGTGATCATGACCGGGCCCGTTGCCCGAGTCTTCGAGGGACGCTTACAAATATAACTAACGCCAGAAGTGAAGACTATGCCAACATCCAAGCCATTGTTACAACAAGCGGCGGACCTAGATCCAAGCCATGTCGCGGAATATTTGGCATCACACCCAGACTTCTTTAGTGACCGCGATGAACTCCTGCGGAATCTGCAATTGCCCCATATTCATGGCGGCGATGTGTCCTTGGTGGAGCGCCAGGTTAGTCTTTTGCGCGAACGCAATCGAGACATTCGCAAGCAGCTCGATGCGCTCATCGACGCCGGGACAATCAACAATGATATATTCATGAAGTGTCAGCGCCTTGTTCTGGCGTTAATGGAGGCTAAAGATAGTCCCGAATTTTATGCAGCCCTGGAGCTCAGTTTCAAACGCGACTTCAAGTGCCAAGCCTACAGCTTGATCGTTTTCAACGATGCGACCATGCAAATCAATCACTTTACCTACTCAGTTCCCGAGTCAGTAGCACGAGAACACGTCGGCGCACTGATGAAGAGCAAAAAGCCTACGTTGGGCATTTTGCGGCCGTCAGAACAGGATTTCCTGTTTCCTCACAGCACCGAAAAAGTCAAATCGGCTGCCGTTCTATCCGTCAAGGCCCCCTCCAAGTCGACCGGGGTCGGCGAACAGATTGCCCTGCTGGCCATTGGGAGTATAGATCCTAATTTCTTTCAGCCCGGCATGGGAACCTTATTTATCGGCTTTATTGCCGATGTTCTCGCCCGCCAGCTACCGTCTCATTTGACACCCTACTAAGCCTTTCAGGGTGAACCGGGCAGGGATCAATTTGAAAGAACAGGTCGATCAATTTATCCAACACTTGGTCAACGAGCGGGGACTCTCACACCATACGATTTCTGGCTATCAACGCGATCTGTTGCAACTTAACGCCTATTGCCTCGAGAACGCCATTGAGGCCTGGGGCGACCTGCAAACCCATCATATCCGTCAGTTTATTGCGCACAGCCATCGGCTTGGACTCTCTGGCAAGAGCCTGCAACGCCGGCTCTCCAGCACAAGGACATTTTTTCATTATCTGGTCAGAGAGGCGTTGAGCAAGCACAACCCGGCACTCGGCGTCAGCGCACCGAAAACCACTCGAAAATTACCAGACACCCTTGATACCGACCAGGTTGCGCAGCTGCTGAATGTGGTACCTGAAGACTGGTACGCACGCCGAGATCGGGCAATGCTTGAACTATTTTACTCTTCGGGTTTACGTCTAGCTGAATTGGTGAACACCAATGTTAACGATATCAGCTGGGACGAAGGTTCCATCAAAGTGACCGGTAAGGGCAATAAACAACGTCTTCTGCCGGTAGGCTCGGTCGCACTTAATGCACTGAAAACATGGCAGGCCGGACGTCAGCCATTACCCATGAAACAGACTAGCGAAGACACCACCGCGTTGTTCATCAGCGAACGCGGTAACCGAATCAGCGCACGAAATGTCCAGGCGCGGATCCGTCACTGGACTCGCCAACAGCATCTGCCCGGTAACGTTCATCCCCATATGCTCAGGCACTCGTTTGCCAGTCACATGCTCGAGTCAAGCGGTGATTTACGTGCCGTTCAAGAATTATTGGGCCATGCGGATATTTCTACGACTCAGATTTACACCCACCTCAATTTTCAGCATCTTGCTGAGGTCTACGATAAGGCTCATCCAAGAGCACACAGAAAGACCCCAATCCCAGGACCCAACAAATCATGATAAAGGTTATCGCGTTTGATTTAGATGATACGCTTTGGGCTGTTAAGCCAGTCATTATTCGCGCCGAAAAACGCCTGGATGAGTGGCTGAAACTTATGGTGCCAGAGTTGCTATATGATGTCACCGGCATGCGTGAGTTACGTCATGAACTCGTCAGCCGAGAGCCCGAGCTCGGTAAAAAAATTACCGAACTGCGACGCAGAATTATCGAGCAGGCATTAAGGCTAAGCCAGATTGATCCAGGTCGGGCATTTGAGTTATCGAATGATGCTATCGAAATATTTTTGGCCGCCCGCAACGACATCGAAATGTTCGACGGTGCTGAGGATGCCATTCAGGATCTAGCGAGCCGTTATATCCTGGGCGCCTTGACTAACGGCAACGCAGATATCAATCGGCTAGGTTTAAATCACGTGTTTGACTTTGCATTTTCTGCCGAGCAAGTGGGTGCACCCAAACCTGCGCCCCAGCTATTCAATGCGGCACTCGAACATACCCGCACAGCACCACATGAAATGATTTATGTGGGCGATGATCCGCAGCTCGACATCGATGCTGCCAAACGCATTGGCCTGCACACCATCTGGGTCAAGAATGCAGAACGCCCAGGACCCGGGGAATCCAGACCTGATGAAACTATCGAGCAGATCCGTGACTTGCCTGCTGCCGTCGCGCGCTTGCACGACCGTAGCTAGTTGGGAACGCCTAGTTGGGGACGCCTAGTCGGGGACGCCTAGGCGGGGACGCCTAGTCGGGGACGCCTAGTCTCGGCCGTCGCGCACAATAAACGCCTTGATGCTGTCTTCCGCCAGATCCAGAATCGTTTTGCGCGTGGGCAATTCCCGCAGTGCCTCAAGCGTTGGGTGCACCGCATGAACTTCTGGCAGCGCCTCGCATATGGCGTCTTCAAATTTCGCAGGATGCGCAGTCGCCAGCAAGACGAGTGGGACCCCATCTTCACGAAATCCTTGCATCACCGACAAGCCTACCGCTGTATGCGGATCGAGCAAATAGCCTTCGGTTCGATAAACTTCCTCGATTGTCGCCAGTGTTGCTTCATTGCTCGCCGAGCCCGCTTTGATGACAGCATCAATCGGCCGTGTTTTTTCCGGCAATTCAGCCGACCCTGTGGCCGCAAAACTCGCCATAAACTCTTTGACCTGCTCGGCGTCTGCACCCAACTTATAAAATAGATAACGTTCAAAGTTGCTGGATATTTGGATATCCATGGCTGGACTATGGGTAAAGTTCACTTCACGGCGCTCATAGCGACCTGTGTTGAAAAACCGACACAGGATATCGTTGGCATTCGTTGCAAGGATAAGATGACGAATCGGCAGGCCCATTTCACGGGCGATATAACCCGCAAAAATATTCCCAAAGTTGCCTGTTGGCACGCAAACATCAAATCGTGCAGGACAGCCTACTTGATACCAGGCAGAAAAATAGTAGACCACTTGCGCAAGTACACGGGTCCAATTGACAGAGTTCACGGCGGCCAGATTATGTTTCGTTTTGAAATCCAGGTCAGAGAAAATACCCTTCATCAGTGCCTGGCAATCATCAAAGCTGCCGTGAATACCAATATTATGGACATTGTCGTCCAAAATTGACGTCATCTGCAGTTCCTGCAAAGGGCTGGTCTTGCCCTCTGGAAACATAATGTAAATATTGATATTACTCTTGCCACGGACGCCGGCAATCGCGGCACTACCCGTATCACCACTGGTCGCACCCAAGATATTCACGCTATGACCACGCTCATCGAGAATGTACTCGAACACGTTACCCAAAAATTGCAGAGCGATATCCTTAAAGGCCAGGGTCGGACCATGGAACAGTTCGAGCACATAGTCTTGACCCAGCGGCACGATGGGGGTCACTGACGGCACAGAGAAGGTCCCATAGCTGCGGTCAATAATCTGTTGTAGTGCGGGCCGAGGAATATCGTCGATAAATCGACTCATGACCTCTAGTGCTAACTGCGAATAGCTGTAACCTCGCCAAGCGTCAAGCTCCGCACTCACATCCGGGATAAACTCGGGAACCAACAGGCCACCATCATCGGCCAGCCCCATAAGTACAGCGTCCTTAAAACTGATGCCAGAAACGCCGCCCCTAGTACTTTGATACTTCATGATAGATTCACTATCCAGAGACTAAAGAGGAATTATAGAGGAGGATTGTACTGGAGATACAATGATCATTCAGAATAGCACGCATAACCATCAACGCCGAGGCCAACGCGTCTACTAGGCACTGCTATCTGGGAAACCCAATTTACATTGCAGAAGACGAGTTAAGCTCAGGCTAGGGGCTATGTCAGCCGTGTCAGACCGCTTCACCACCGGTTTCGCCGGTTCTGATGCGGATGACGTCGTCCAGTGTGCTGACGAAAATCTTACCGTCGCCCACTTTGCCCGTGTTGGCAGCACTCGTAATCGCTTCAATAACCGCATCCAGGCTTTCATCTGCGATCGCCACTTCGATCTTTACCTTTGGCAGAAAATCAACGACATACTCAGCACCCCGATAGAGCTCCGTATGGCCCTTCTGTCGCCCAAACCCTTTGACCTCTGTCACGGTCATGCCCTGTACAGAGATCTCGGATAGCGCTTCTCTCACGTCGTCTAACTTAAACGGTTTGATGATTGCGGTGACTAACTTCATATAGGTTCTCCTTGAACAGAGTTGCCTCTGTTTTTGTTGTGCGGCAAATGTATCGAAATTATAATCTCTTGGCTACGCCTAATCGCAACGTTACCCCGGCGACGTGCTTGACTAGCAAAATCAGCTGTTCGTTCAAACCTTATCTTTAGCGCTTTTTTGTCCCAGTGATGTGCTGGCAAAGACGCACCTTAACGGTAACAGCTCTTGTATCAATTGAGCAGGTCCCAATCTTCACGCCCTGACTGTAGACCTCTATGATTCAATAGAGCATCGACCGTGCCAAGTTACTAAAACCTATATATTTCAGATAGATAGCGGCGCCCGTGAGTGTCAGATCGGACTGCAATCGCACCATAGCAGTGCGTCCTAGGTCCTTACGATAACCGTTAGTGCGCTGTTAGGGTGCACAACAGCCCATAAGCTTCCACAAACCTCGCACGCTGATTCACTGTTCTGTCGCACAAACAGTCACCAACGACCCCGTACACTCATCTGAATCCCACCTTCTTTCGGCCGACACTATCCATGACCTTTGCAATTACTTATTCTCGCGCCCAAATTGGCATCGAAGCGCCGCTGATTACGGTCGAAGCCGATATTTCTCAAGGGCTTCCACAAATTCAGATTGTTGGCATGCCCGCCACCACGGTCAAGGAAGCGAAGGACCGGGTCAAGTCCGCTATTACCAATGCCGGGCTCAAAACACCGAGTCGACGGGTCACGATTAATCTTGCACCCGCTGACTTACCTAAGCAGGGTGGGCGCTATGATCTGGCTATCGCCGTGTCAATTCTCGCCGCCAACGGTGACTTGCCCCAAGACGCGCTGCAACAGTGCGAGTGGCTTGGCGAGCTGGCATTGGATGGTCAATTGCGAGCCGTCAATGGGGTACTACCCGCCGCCATACAATGCGCTGCGGCGAATCGTTTATTGATTGTACCCACTTTAAATGGTGCCGAAGCAAACCTGGCGGGCCCTGCCAACGTCAGGGTCGCCAACAATCTTCTGGAAGTTATTGCTCACCTGAAGGGCGTCACTACTCTGCCTCGTCCTGATTCAATAGCCACTCCCAACCGCTCGCCAGAGTATGGCGGAATCGCCGATGTTCGCGGCCAACTTGTTGCCAAACGCGGGCTCGTGATTGCAGCCGCTGGCAGCCACAATCTGATGTTTATTGGACCGCCAGGCACTGGCAAGACCATGTTGGCAAATCGTCTGCGCAGCCTGCTACCACCATTGTCGACCCCGGAAGCCTTGGAGGTCGCCGCGGTTCATTCCGTGTCAAATTATACCTTTGACCCTTTAACGTGGGGACAAAGACCCTTTAGATCGCCCCATCATACGACCTCGTCAATTGCTCTGGTGGGGGGTAGCAGCCCACCTCGCCCAGGGGAAATATCCCTGGCACACCATGGCATCTTGTTTCTTGATGAGCTGCCCGAATTTTCACGCCGGGTTCTTGAGGTCTTGCGAGAGCCGCTGGAATCAGGCCATATCATGATAAGCCGAGCCCAATATCAAGTTTGTTATCCCGCCAGGTTTCAATTAATCGCCGCGATGAACGCTTGCCCCTGTGGATATTATGGCGATGTTCGGCAGCCGTGTCATTGCAGCCAAGAGCGCATCGCCGCTTATCGAAACCGGGTTTCTGGACCACTATTAGATCGAATTGACCTGCATGTGTCTGTGCCTAGTCTGGCGCGCGGACTACTTTCTGACCCTGACTATTCGCCCGACATTATGGCCCATGAAGCGGCCACGGCGCAGGTACTGTCGGCAAGAAAATTAATGTTCGAGCGCGCCGCCAAGCCCAACGCCCACCTCAGCAGCGCGGAAGTATCTCGGGACTGCAAGTTGTCCGAGGCTGATGGCAAGCTGATGGACAGCGCGATGGAAAAACTGGGGCTTTCGGCACGAGGCTATTTTAAAGTGTTGAAAATTGCCCGTACCATCGCCGACATGGCGGGCGCCGCCGATCTGACGACCCCCCATCTGACCGAGGCACTGGCGTTTCGCCAGCTCGATCGCAGCAGAACTATTTAGACTGATCCACCATTAGATCAACAACGGCTTTAAGATCGTCGTCAGAACAGGTGAAGCACAAGCCTCGGGCCGGCATACCCGGAGCAATACCATTAAATACACTGGCGTACAGGGCGTCCATGCCTTTGCTAACACGGGGCGCCCAGGCATCTTTGTCGCCTAACTTTGGCGCGCCAGCAACACCGATGCTGTGACAGGTAGAACAGCTAGCCTTATAAATAGCGTCAGCGCCGCCGGTAGCATTGGCGACGGTGGCCGTGCCTGCCGTGGCTTGACCGCATTCATCACCTTGAATGCAAAGATTACCGGCCTTTTTGATCCGCGCGGTAATCTCATCTTCAATCGTGCTGGCAATTACCGTCTGCACTAACATCGTGGCAAGTAAGGCGATGGCCAATAAAGCTTTTTCAATTTTCACAACGATGGTTTCCTAGAACGAGGTTAACAACTCCGGGCGATTATACATGACCGCCCGTCAAAAAAAACACAGCACGTGGGTCCTAACCAGAATTACCCCAACGGCCATCATCAATCTCTCGACTGCGGTTGAACTGGAAGACGCTCGACGTGCCTCCCTCAACCACGGATTGCTCTGAGACTAACGTCAGGATGGCCTGTTCACGAAACTGTTCGAGGTTTTCTGCGCCAACATTCACCATGGTACTACGTAACTTGAACAGTGTGGTTTCCAGCACTTCGGCCAATGGTCCAGCCAAAGGAACAAAGGCATCCACACCTTCCTCAAATACCATTTTTCGGCTGCTCATGCCTTCGCTGTAGCGCTGCCAGTTCTGGGCACGCAAGGTACCTTCACCCCAGTAGGGCTTATAGACTTGACCATTGATAGAGGTTTTGGGCGTGGGGCTCTCTTCTGTGGTCGCAAAATAGCGCCCCATCATCACGAAATCAGCCCCCATCGCCAAAGCGACGACTATTTGCGTATCGTTGCCCAAACCACCATCGGAACAAATGGGGATATAACGCCCGGTTTCCTTAAAGTAAGCATCGCGACGTTCGGCAACCTCAAGCAAGGCCGAGGCTTGACCACGACCTACACCTTTTTGCTCGCGGGTAATGCAGATGGAACCGCCACCAATACCAACCTTGATGAAATCTACCCCAGGCCCTTGTACCAAATAATCAAAGCCTTCAGCAGAAACGACATTACCGCCACCAATGACGACGTCATCACCGTAATTGTCGCGAATCCATTGGATGCCTTCCATCTGGTACTCGGTAAATCCGTCAGATGAATCGAAACACAAGGCATCCGCGCCGGCCGCTAGTAGAGCTGGAACTCGCTCCCTGAAGTCATGGGTATTGATAGCTGCGCCGACACATAGCCGTTTTGAGGCATCTAGTAATTCATTGGGGTGACGCCGGTGGTCTTCATAATCTTTTTTGAAGACCAGCGCACTAAGATGGCCCTGTTTGTCGACCACGGGCAAGCAATCCTTTTTGTGCCGATGCAAAAGCTCATTCGCCTCGCGAAGACTGATACCTTCTTCGCCGTGAATCACGTCTTTAAACCGCGTCATATGGTCGCCAACAGTACGACTCAGATCATCTTCATAGACCCAAAAATCCTTGTCGGTGATGATACCCTCCAGCTTGCCAGTCGCGCTGCCGTCGTGAGTCACGGGCACTGTAGAATGACCGGTACTGGCCATCAACTCCATCACCTCTGCCAGCGTCATAGAAGCTGTTGCATTGGAGTCGCTTTGGACGAAGCCAGCCTTATGGGCCTTCACCTGACGAACCATTTCCGCTTGAGTATCGATCGCCTGGGAACAGAAAATAAAGCTTAAGCCACCCTGGCGTGCCAACGCGATAGACAAACTCGTGCCCGATACGGCTTGCATACAGGCCGACACAACGGGCACGTTAATATGAAAACATTTGTCCGGCGATTTACCCAGCGCCGCAAGGGGCGTCGCCAAATCCACCAAATCTGCTCTCTGACCCTTCCGCGTCAGTCTTGGTATCAACAGGTACTCTGAAAAGGTACGGGAAATATCTTCTAGGATTTTCGCCATTTAGTACTCCAAAATATGCGAAACACGAACTGCGCGATAGCACTTCGCTCTGGTTGTTCTCAGGATAATTGGGCAGGCGAGTGCGGAGGTTGTGGACAACAACACTGGGTAACAACTGCATCGACCCCTAGCATGGAGGCCGAAAAACCGATTGGATTTCGCCATGGCGAATTCTAGGCGAATATTCCCGTCGATTCAATGCGGTACGGCGATAATCCTGAGGGTGCGTGGACGAGAGCAACTTGATCATATTCGAATATGATCATCGCGATACCGCACGCTTATAATTTTTCACTTCACATTTGGTATATAAAGCATTGATATTAGGGGCATAACTTGTAATATATAAAACTTAAGAAGCTTATCGAGACTCGACAATCCGTCCAGCACTGCCAATATGAATAAATCTGAACTCATCAAGCGAATGTGCGACAAACTGGATCAGCTGACTAGCCGGGATGTTGACCTGGCCGTTCAAACGATAATTGATACCATGTCTGAGTCGTTGGCAGGCGGCGAGCGTATTGAAATTCGCGGCTTCGGTACCTTCTCAAATCATTACCGCAAGCCTCGATCAGTGCGCAATCCGAAAACCGGAGAAGTCGGTATCAACAAACCTGGCAAGTACGTTCCCCACTTCAAACCTGGCAAGGAACTCAAGCGCCGGGTGGATGATGCCAAGGACTCGATTGCCTGAATAACTACCTGGCACCTATTCGTCAGCCAATCCCTGAAGCTGATGCTTGAGTATTTTACCCGATGGGGCCGTGGGTAACTGCGCTCGAACCACCACCTTGCCGGGTAACTTATAGCCTGCTAAATACTCACGAGCGTACCTGAGCAGCCCTTCAACATCGATCACTTGGCCCTCCACGGGCTGAACGTAAGCGACGATTTCCTCATCACCCGCTATTTTTCGGCCAAGCACCGCGCATACACTGACAGCAGGGTAGCTGGCAAGCACTGCCTCAACTTCTGGCGGGTAAACATTAAATCCGGAGCGAATAATCAGCTCTTTCGTTCTACCGGCGATATTGACGGCACCAGAAGGATCTTGAAAGACTAGATCTGCCGTGTTGAACCAGCCATCCTTGACAACTTCAGCGGTCAACTCCGGTTTTCGAAAATACCCTTTCATGATGTTCGGACCCTTAACCCACAATTCACCGATCTCACCTGCAGCGACGGCTTGACCTGCTTTACCTAGCAACTTGATCTCGACACCGGGTAAGCAATACCCCACAGAACAATTCGCCAGGGGCGCATATAAGCGCGTCTGACAGATCGTGGGGCCGCTCTCTGTGAGTCCGTAACCATTGTGCAGTGGCATACCAAATGTCGACTCGATTCGCGCTTTTAAATCGGGATCCAGGGGTGCACCTCCGGAGAACATAAACCGCAGCTGACCGGGTTGCCACTCAGGACGCTGCGCCAGTATCTCGAGCATCATGGCATACATCGTTGGCACACCGAGAAAGCCAACAATCTGATCTTCCTCCATCGCCCGCAGCGCCTCAGCTGCAGAAAATCGAGGCACCAAGTGCACGCAGCCGCCGCTGAACAAAACTGAACTGCTGACAGCAGACAAGCCAAAGACATGGGACATCGGCAAGACACAATAGATCCTGTCACCCTGTTGGATACCGCGGAGCTTGCCTGAAATAAAGGCAATGAAGGAAAGATTTTGATGGGTCAGCATGACCCCTTTCGGGGTTCCCGTGGTTCCGGTGGTGTAGATCATGGCAAGAACCTGCTGCGCCGGATCTTCTGCGACCACTTCGGGCTCGCTGTCCCGCGGTGCTGTGCAGCCTAAATCACCAAACGTGGTGACAAGCCAAGTCGCGCCAAGGCGCGCCCCATGCACATCTGCTGCTGGCGACGTTGTGATAATCAAGCGCGGGTCACAATCGGCGACAATCAGGTCGATCTCGCGGTCCGATAACCGAGCATTGATCACGGCAGCGATACCATCGAGTTCACTGATCGCCAAAAACAAACATAACAAGGCGACCCCGTTTTCTGCCACCAACATCACCCGATCACCGGGTCGAAGGCCCGTTCGGACTAGCAGACCCTTGGCTTCCTCGACGCTCGCGCCGAGCTGACGATAGGTCAACTCCTGCTGTGCTTCGCGCACCGCCGGCGCGTCTGGGGTTTTTTCAACCCAGGAGAGGATCTGATGGCTTAAGCGACGGGGTAGTCGAGAAAGAATCTCATCCGCTGAACAACCGAGTACGATTTCATCCTCAACCTGAATCTCATTTAGCGTCAACACGCTCTTCAACTCGCGGGTTGCTTCAGGGCCGGGACTTTATTTTTCAGGTTACGTTCTTTCTCGACCAAGTAGTTGGCAATTTTCAGCATCTCGGCACTGCTACCGGCCATAGAGCCTTCGATGCGGTATTTGCCATTCACCACGATGGCAGGAACCCCGCTTGATCGATAGGCACGACCCTTGGCCTCGGCCTGCTGATAACTGGCACGAACACCGAAGGAACTGTAAGTTCGCGCAAAGGCCATGGGATCGATACCCATCTCGCCAAAAAATTCAGCCATTTGCTCGGGGTCATTCAAGCGTCGGCGCTTGTTATGAATGGCATCAAACAAAGGTACATGAATTTGATCCAAAACATTGAGGGCTTGGGCCGTTAAATAGGTCTGGGCATAAACCTGATAATCGGGATTCCAGATAGCTGGTGTACGGCTGAATACCACATCGTCGGCAAGCTCTCGCTTCCAGGCACCAATCAGGGGCTCAAACTGATAACAGTGCGGGCAACCATAGGAAAAATACTCGGCCACTTCGATCTTGTCAGCCTGGCGAGTTTTGATTGGAATGGGTAAAGCCACGTAATGCGTGCCTTCCTCGTAGGGAATACCCTCACTCAACACTTCTTGGCTGGTCGTGACCACGAGTGCCAACGAAACCCAAGACAACACCATTACAATGTACTTCATATTTCAATCCACTCCTGTCAGATGTCTACTTTCTAAGGCCGCGAATATAGCTCGCCACAGCGGTGATTTCTTTATCGCTCAAATCCATGGCATTGAGGCGCATCATCTGGCCATCGCCATCATTGTGGCGGACACCACTGCGGAACGCTTTGAGCTGAGCTTCAGTATATTCTGGCCATTGGCCGGCAAGCATCGGAAAGGCAGCCGCAGCGTTACCCTGTCCTGTTGGCGAATGACAGGCCGTACAGGCAGCGATACTCTTGCGCGCTACGCCTGCTCGGTAAATGATTTCACCTTCAGCCAACAAGGCTGGGTCGGCCGCACCACCTGTAGGGGTCTGGGCCGAATAATAGGCAGCGACGTCCAGCATATCTTGGTCTGAGTAGGCATCCAGAATACCCGTCATCAAGATCGCGGCACGATTGCCCGACTTGATATCGTGCAATTGCTTGACCAGATATCTTTGTCCTTGGCCAGCGATACTAGGAAACGCACCTGCGGCGCTATTTCCATCCTGACCATGACAGGCGGCACAAACGGCTGAGAGTTCTTTGCCGTGCTGAGGGTCCCCGGCGGCAAAAACGAAGGTTGAAGATATAGTTATAATGATACCAATTAAAATTCTAAACATGAGTTTCCCTAAAAAAACTAAATACAGGATGAGCAGTGTTAACATGACCGCGCCAGTATATAACAAACTTAGCCGGAAGGCCCAAGCCACAAAGCAGCAAATATATCGTGATTATGCCAGAACAGATAATAAATCGACCAAAAGTCAGCCTGGATGACATCCAGTTTCTTAAAAGTGCTGCAAAACTCAGTCAGTGTCCGGCAGATGTCGGCCTGGAAGTCGCTTTCTGTGGGCGCTCAAACGCGGGCAAATCCAGTGCAATCAACTACCTAACCGGACTGAATAAGCTAGCACGAACCAGCAAAACCCCGGGTCGCACGCAGTTGATCAATTTTTTTACTGTCTCCGAAGCGTTTCGACTAGTGGACTTACCCGGCTACGGCTACGCCAAGGTGCCCACTGCACTCAAACGAGACTGGCACGAAAACATCGACAACTACTTACGTAATCGTGAGTCCCTATGCGGGCTAGTACTCTTGATGGACATTCGGCATCCATTGAAACCCTTCGACCAAACCATGCTCGACTGGTGCGCCGGTGCCGGCATGCCGTTACACATCCTCCTAACTAAATGCGACAAGCTCAAACGCGGCGCCCAGCAGGCGGCATTGCTGCATGTCAAACGGGAAGTCGGCAAACTCGCCACGATACAGCTATTCTCATCGACGCATGAAGTTGGTCAAAAAATACTTCTGAATCAATTATCGGATTGGATTGCAACTGGGGGACCCGACAGAACCATGCCGAGGAGTGACCTCCAGGATATTAATGTCGATCAGGAAGGCGGCGATCAGGATTAACGTTTCAGTCTTTGACATGAATCTGACTGCGCAGGTCTTATCAAGCCTGCCTTGCAAATCGCGGTATCAAAGCGAAAGAATTTCAGGCGAAAAAAAGCCCTGATCAGCGTCGGGGAGGGCGCGACCAGGGCCAGGGGGTCTTCGGCTCGTTTGGGGGAGAAATTTACCGAAGCTTTACTACTAAAAGCTTTACTACTAAAAGCTTTACTACTAAAAGCTTTACTACCAAAAGCTTTACTACCAAAAGCTTTAC
>JABBAY010000225.1 GCA_018607725.1 K189A clade bacterium | reverse complement strand
CCTTTAAAAACATGTCTCTCGATGATTGGGATCTGGTGATGAATGTTCACCTGAATGGCACCGCCTATGTAACTCATGCGGCTTGGCCCATTATGTATGAGAAGAACTACGGCCGAATCTTATTTACCAGTTCGACATCCGGTATATTCGGCAATTTTGGTCAGGCTAACTATGGCGCAGCGAAGATGGGCATGCTCGGTCTGATGAATGTGCTGGCGATTGAGGGTGCTTCCCATAACATCAAGGTGAACACGCTGGCACCGGCTGCGGCTACCCGTTTGACCAACACTATTCCAGGGCGGGATGAGGATCTAAACAATGTTGATCCAGCACGTGCGCCGGATCTCGTGACGCCAGCCGTGTTGTTTATGTGTCGTGAAGATGCGCCTACCAACAAAACCATTATGGCCAGTGGCGGTAACTTTGCCATTGCCGGTATCTTCAAAAATGAGGGCGTCGCCTATGGGGTTGACGCAACGCTTGAGCGCCTGTTGGCTGATGAAGATCAACTGCTGGACATGAGTGATGCACACGAAGGCTGGAATCGAGCAGGTTCTGCCGCGCGTTAGTAAACGATGCGATAGCGGCGAGTCCACCGGCTCGCCGCTATCGTCATAGTCTTTGAGTCAGGCGCGAGTGTGTTGCCAGACGGTGAACGCCGAAGCGTGATGTTCGTCGACTTGATGGTGTTCGATGATCTCGCTCGTGTAATGGCTGAAATCCATAGGCGGTAAAAAGGTATCCCCTTTCACCTCAGCATGGACGATGGTTTCGACCACTCTTGATGCCTGTGATAGTCCCTCCAAAATCAGCTTCACGCCACCAATGATAAAGTATTCTGAGCTGTAATCTGCGGCAATCTGTAGTGCAGTGATCAGGTCAGCAGATAAAATCATTGGTGCTGGTAAAAGATAATCAACCTGGCGACTAACGACGATGTTGAGCCGATTTGGCAAAACGCAGTTGTGGTCTTCATAGCTGCGCCGCCCCATGATAATAGCTTTGCCGTCGGTGATGTTATTGAAGCTCGCGAATTCATCCGGCAGGTTCCAAGGTAATAGACCTTGGTCACCAATGCAGTGATTTTCACTGCGCGCGTAAATGATCGATAAGGCCAAATAGCTCTCCTGAAAATGGGCGTGGTTCGCGGGGTTTTTGGCAAAAAAAAGCCGGAACTGATTCCGGCTCTTACAGGGGCTTGCTAAGGCATTACTGCTTCGGGTGAAGTATGACCTGCAAATCATCATAGCCCTTGACGAAGCTTGACTGTACTCGGCTTGGCTCACTCAGCACTTCCACAAACTCGAAGCGCTTCATGATTTCTTCCCAGACCGTGCGCAGTTGCATCTCGGCTAAGCGGTTGCCCATGCAGCGATGCAGGCCGAAACCGAATGACATGTGATGGCGTGAACGATCGCGGTCGATGAGGAATGCATTGGGATTATCAATGACTTCTTCATCACGGTTTGCCGAAACATACCACATGATGACCTTGTCACCTTTCTTGATGTGCTTGCCACGTAGAACGTAATCTTGGGTTGCCGTGCGGCGCATATGAGCCAGGGGTGTCTGATAACGAATAATTTCCGATACCATGCTGGGGATCAAGTCGAGGTTGTTACGTAGCTTGGCATATTCACCAGGATTCTTGTTGAGGAAATAGACACCGCCAGACAGGGAGTTACGTGTGGTGTCATTGCCGCCAACAATCAGCAGTATCAGGTTGCCGAGATACTCCATTGGGTCCATGTTCTGAGTTTCTTTGCCGTGAGCCAGCATCGAAATCAAATCATTGCCGGGAGGTTGATTGACCCGCTCGTTCCACAGGCCGGTAAAAACCTCCAGGCACTCGAGTAATGCGGCTCTTCGCACGTCTTCCGGCGTTGTACCGCCTGAGAGCACCGACGATGTCGCCATGTCTGACCAGTAGGTCAGTTTTCGACGATCTTCAAAGGGGAAGTCGAATAATGTCGCGAGCATTTGGGTGGTCAATTCGACAGACACAAGATCAACCCAGTTAAAGGCTTTGCCGATGGGTAGCGCGTCGAGAATTTCACCACAACGTTGGCGAATAATGGGCTCTAATAACGATAAGTTCGTGGGTGCAACCACGCCCGTGACGGTTTTGCGCTGAATATCATGTTTCGGTGGGTCCATCTGAATGAAGCTGCTGGTTTTGAAATCATCCTGCCGTTCAGTGATGGTGATGCCGCCGACCTCGGAAGAAAAAACCTCATGGTTCTTTTCAACTTCCATAATGTCGTTAAATTTCGTGACCGACCAATAAGGGCCATAAGCGCTTGCTTTGCAATAGTGGACGGGATCTTCTTTGCGCATGCGCTCGAAGTAGGGCCAGAATGCATCAGCTTTAAAGAGCATGGCGTCTGAAACATCCATGTCTTCAAGGGGCATGGTAAGTGGATCTGGAAACTCCGGTCTGCTGATGGCTTCGCTCATCTGGTTCTCCTGGTATCTGCGGCGACTTGTCGGGATCACGCCTTGGTCATGATTGATGACCTTTGCGGGCACAATGACTGAACTGTCTGGTTTGAAACCCTAAGATTAGAGCTAAAAAGGATTGCCGACCATAGCCAATGATGCCATGATTTTGTTATTTGGTGCCAAACGGGCAATATATTATGGATTTGATGCCATCGGCCTACGCGCTCAATCTGATCGAGGTGGCGCGCCAGCAGGGGATCGATCTGCTGGAAGCGACGGGGCTGAGCTTGAGTGAGCTGGAGGCCGACGTCTATATTTCACTGTCGGTCTATTTGCGGGTGGTGAATAGCTTCGATCGGCTGAGTCCCGATGATGCTTGGGCCTTCGATTTTGGCCAGCGGCTTGGCATTAATGCCCATGGTGCGCTGGGGCTGGCAGCGGTTAGCGCGCCTACGGTTGGCGCTGGCATGATCAGTTTGTGTCGATATCTTCGAACTCGCACCTGCTCACTGGATGCAGCAACAATGTTGTCTGGTGAGGACCTGATCGGTGAGTTTATCCACAATGCCGAGATGGGTCGCCAACTTCCCCATGCCTGTGAAACGGTAGCGATGATCGTTCAAAATTTCCTGACAGCCACAACGGGGCGCGTTAGTTTGCCATTGCGCTGGCGCTTTCCTTACCCAATGCCTGCCCATGGACATCGTTACGCTGATTTCCTTTGGGGCAAAGTCGAGTTCGGCGCAACCACCATGCAGGTTGTCCTGCCTGGTGCACTGGTGATGTTGTCTTCCTTGCTTAAAGATCAAGCCTTGTCCGCAGCGGCTGAGCGCAAGTGTGCCGAGTTACTGCAAACCTTGTATGCGAATCCTGACGTTGAGGCGGTCAGGTCGGTGCTGAATAAAGCCTATGGGTCGCGAGTGCGTGAAAGCCGGCCAACGACTCGGATACCGACGGCGTCAGAGATTGCATTGAGCTTGCATATTTCAACCAGAACCTTGATGCGGCGTTTGCACGCGGCTGACTCCAGTTTGAAACGGATCAAAGATCAGTTGGCGACGTCATATCTGCGAGAAATGCTCAGTGTGGGACAATATTCTGCCAGCGAAATGGGGCAGCGATTAGGTTACGACAATCCTGGAAATTTCACTCGTGCCTGCAGGCGAATGTTAAATGACACCCCGCAGGCTTTATTGCGTGCCGCGCGCCACTAATCTCATTTGCGGTCGAACTTGAATGCTGTGACGCTGCCGGGGTTAACAAATGCCCTGCTGTCGTAAGCTGGCTATCTGACTTTCATTATAGCCTAAAGCAGTGAGCACCGATGTGGTGTCCTGGCCGAGTAAGGGTGGTATGTTGCGCACCATGGGGCCATCAGCATCAAGCAGATAGCCGGCCTTAACAACAGTGAACACCTTGGTGTCATCAATCGGATGTGGCAGCGTTTCAAAGACTGCGCGATAGTCGAATTGCGGATCATCGATGACTTCTGCCAAGCCCCTGATCTCAGCAGTTGGAATGCCGATGGCTGATAATTTAACCATCCAGTGTGAAGTTGTTTCCAGCTTGATCAGGTCGGTCAGGGCCTGACCGACTTCGATGTAATTGTCGAGCCGGGCTTGAGGGCTGGCGAACGCCTCAAGTTCAAGCAGGTGTGATGCCTCAAGGGCAGCAAATAATTTTTCGACCTGAGGCTGACGCAAGGCGACGATCTGAACAAAGCTATCTTTGGTCGCGAACACGTTTGCGGTGGGTTGGCGGGTGGGTGACGCGTTACCCATCAATCCGAGTAGGTTGCCTTGATTCAGAAAATTACTGTATTGCGGTGCTTGCATCACGATAGCGGTATCCATCATTGCAACATCAATCCGCTGGCCTAATCCGGTATTGGCCCGTCGAAACAGCGCGGCGGAGATGCTAAAGGCGGTATTCAAACCGGTCGACATATCGACTGGCATATAACCGGTTCTAGTGGGCCCGGTTTGTTCGTGACCATTCTGCGACATCATGCCGGATGAAGCCTGTATGGCGCCATCGTAAGCGGCTTCGCCGGCTTTGGGTCCGGTTTGGCCATAACCGGTGACTGAACAATAGATTAAATCAGGCTTGATCGCTTTCAAGTCGTCATAGCCAAGTCCCAGACGCTCCATGGTGCCTGCCTTGAAGTTCTCGACCAGAACGTCAGTGTTAGCAATCAGCTGTTTGATGATGTCGACAGCCTGCGGTGTTTTCAGGTTGAGGGTCAGACTTTGCTTGTTCAGATTCATGGCGAGAAAGGAGGGTGAAAGGCCTTGGTCCTCGCCGATATTCATCAAACCTCGGGTTTGATCGCCACCCACGGGTTGTTCGATCTTGATGACCTCTGCGCCAAGCAAGGCCAGTTGCATGACCGCAAAAGGTGCAGCGAGGACCTGCGAAAAATCAATAATTCGAATACCTTCAAATGCCTGTGGCATGAAAACCCCCTAACCGTTGTGGCTACTTGAGCCGATGAGCGAGTTCACGTCCTGGTGCGCACATATCTCGCGTTAATAGGTTTTAAGTCATGTTAATTAAGTGCGTTAACCTTGGCTTCAGTGAGTACTTGCCCCGCGCGCAATAGCGCAATGGCGCGCCAAGGATCAGCGGCGACAACGAATTCGTCGTCCCAAAAAACCGGGCGCCGAAAATAGATCGAAAGATCGAAAGATTGACATGACTGCTGTTCGTAGAGCGTATGGATTAAGTAATGCACTCCCATCCCGCCGCCAATAATCGGCGCACGAAATCCTGCCTTGTTTGCAGCTGCCAGCTCATAGTGAATGCTGTTGCCCTCCAGGGAGTAATCCTTCACCTGTTGGGGCGTCAATGAGTAGGCGCCGAAACGGGTAAGCTCGTCGACATTATCGATCACCGGCGCAGGTCGTTCTCCTGCGCCTCGGTTTGTGACTGACTCAGAACCTGTTTGTCGCGCTGGCCGCAGAGAGGTGCGCGGCGCGCTGATCGCTCGCCGGCCATCCTGGTCTTCAAACCAGACATCAGTTTCAATTTGCTGGCCGCGGGGAACCGCCGTGACTTTGCTGATAAAGCCGCGAGCGACTAACGGTTCGCCAAGACGTAGCGGACGGTGTTGCACCAGTCGGGTCAGCATATTGACGTTACCTTCAGCGCTGATGCCGTTATTGATGCCGGCGCGAATGCCAATGGCGATAAAAAATGCCGCATCAACGAAGCCGCCGAGTGAGCCACTGTCCAGCCCGCAAGCTGTCAATTTTGCCGACTGAAATGCTTCGGTTACCACAACCTCTTCGGGTTTGAATTCAAAGCCTGATACGGGTTCCTGCCACTGGGCCTCGTCCATCAATCTGTGCCTCTTGTTGCCACTGTCTGATTGTGTTTTGTTGATCTCGTCTGTCTTCGACAGGCTGGCCAGTGTCTCTCCGGGCAAGGCGGCTGTCTGGTCTATGGCCGGCCGTGGTTGATGTTGTGGGTTGACTTTCAGAGCATGTCTTAGATTACGTTACGCGCCTGCGATATATCCGCTGATAATGTCTTAGCTGCCATGAAATAGTGGAATGCACTCCACAGGTTGACTAAGGAGAACAGCATCAATGAGTAGCGCAATGACTCCTGGCCATATTCTGCGCTAAACACGTCGCTGAGTATGCCAACGGCCTGAGGTCCGATGCCAAGACCGATGATGTTCAGCAAGAACAAACAGATGGCTGCGGCCACTGACCGCATCTCGGGTTTGACCAGGCTCTGGACCATGGCAAATGTTGGCGCGAGATAAAAGCCGCCGAAGAATGCCGGAATCAAGTAGATAAACATGGCCGGTAAAAATTCCGCGGTGAGAAAAAACCAGACTAAAAAGGGTACCAGGCCGGCTTTGCCGATGGCGACTACCCAGGCGAACCAGCGTTCGTCCCGTCGACCTAAAACGTCAGCCAGTTTCCCAGCACAAAAAGTGCCGATGCCACCGACCACGCCGGACATCAATGCCAGGGTAAAACCTACTTCCGTTTGACTCAGGCCGTGGGAGCGAACGAAGAAGGCGGGTAGCCACAGGACCATGCCGTAACCGACGAAGCCGGCCAGCGAACTGCCGAAGACCACATGCCGGGTTGCTGGGGTGCGCCACATATACCGCGCCACATCCCAAAAAGGGGGTGCCTTGGCCATTGTGGTCTGTTCATCCGACTGCCCTCGAATGGGTTCCTTTAATGTGAACCTAACAAGCAAGGCGAGCAGCAGGCCGGGCAAGCCGACGGCAACGAATGTCATTCGCCAACCCCAGTGTTCGCTCATCCAGCCGCCACCCAAATAGGCAATGAGCAAACCGAGGTTAACCCCCAGGGCATAGATGCCCATGGCGGTGCCGCGCTGTTTTAGTTCAAACATGTCGGAGATCATTGAGTGCGATGGCGGACTCGAGCCAGCCTCGCCAATGCCAACGCCGATGCGCATGAGCGACAGATGTAAAAAGTTCTGGGCGTAGCCGCAGGCCACGGTCATGGCGCTCCAGACCGTGATGGCGATGGTGATGATATTGCGACGATTGCTGCGATCTGCCAGCATGGCGATGGGCATGCCGAGGGTCGCGTAGAATAAGGCGAAGGTCAGGCCGATCAGAAAGCCCATCTGGGTGTCTGATGCGCCTAGATCATTTTTGATGGGCTGCAACAAGATCCCCATGATTTGCCGGTCCACATGACTGGAGGTGAAGACCAGAACCAACACGCCCAGAGCGTACCATCGATACCAGGGCGCGGTAGAAATGCGCTGGGGGCTTGTCGGGTCTGTGCTGTCAGTCATGGGCGGCTCGCAATGATTCAGGGGCTGTTGGAGTTTGAAAGCGAGTGCCAGATCAGCATTCAAAAAATACTATTGGCCGCGATCTGGCAGTCAGTTGGCATCAATTAGCCTTCAATTTTTGCATGATCTCCTGCTGATGATTGGCGTCTTTGGCGGCGAAATTTGCGGTGGTGCGATCCACAACATCACCGAAGCGCTGTTTGAATAGATCCACAGCCACGTCAGTCTCGCCCACTAGCGCAAATTGATCGAGGATTTCATCGGTAATGAGGGCGCCCATGGCATCCCATTGACCGACTTTTGATAGGCGATTAAGTTCGAGTTGCAGGTCGCCCCAACCGTGTACGGCAAGCACCGGTTTGTATGCCGGCGTTGATCCATAGAAGGCGATCTGTTTGCAGACAGCTGCTTTGGTTGCGTTAAATTCTTCCTCAGTGCGACCGGTGACGACGAAGCCGGGATAAGATATTTCGAAATTTTCACGACTTCGGCCCGAAGCAGCCAGACCCTTTTCCAGGGCGGGTAAGGTCACCTCGCGCAGATATTTCTCCGTCGTGAACGCGTGCATAATAACGCCGTCGGCCACTTCTCCAGCGACCTGGGTCATCAGTGGGCCCACTGCCGCAAGAATGACTCGAGGCGCCCCATAGGTATTGTCAGTCGGGGTGAACATCGGGGTCATCAGGCTGTGCGTGTAATAGTCGCCGCGGAAATTCAAGGGTTCAGCCTCGTACCAGCAAGACCAGATAGCCCGCATCGCCAGGATAAACTCACGCATCCGTTTAGCTGGGTCAGACCAGGGCATGCTGAAACGTTTGGTAATGTGGGGCTGAATCTGGGAGCCCAGTCCCATCACGAACCGACCCTTGGACAGGCTGTTCAGGTCGTGACCGATATTGGCGAGTAACATCGGTGTTCTGGAAAAGGCTACGGCGATAGAAGTGACCAGTTCAATCTGCGTCGTGCTCTGCGCTGCCAGGAGCAAGGGAAAGAAGGGGTCATGCGCCAGCTCGGCAGTAATGGCGCCATCGTAGCCGGCTGCTTCAAGTTTTGCTGCACTGGCGGGTGCATCTGCCAGTTTACCCATGAGTCCGCTGTCTAATTTCATCTGTGGAGTTCCTTTATAGTAAAGCTTGAAATTAGCATTGTTTGCCGGTGGCTACCAACAGCTTGTTGTCAGTCCCGGCGATCAGTCTTGCGTTGATCCTATAAAGGCGGCATTCTTGCGAGCAATTCTCTTGTCATGGTGCTGGTGGAATATGCTCGATAATAAAACAGTGATCGAGGTCTTTACCGACTTCGTCTGACCCTGGTGTTATCTCAGTACAGTTAGTATTGAACGCCTACAAGCCGAAGAAAATGTTGAAATCCGATGGATTTACTTTCCTTTGCATCCCGAAACGCCGTTGGAAGGGCGCTTGTTGAGTGATCTGTTCAAAGGTCGAGAATCTCAGGTCGCCGATTTTCAACGCCAGATGACCCAGTTGACAGCAGAGCAGGGGTTACCCTATGGCCATCGCGACAAGACCTTCAATTCGCGCCTGGCGCAAGAGATGGCAAGTTGGGCAGATACCCAGCCTGATGGCGCACGATTCCATGCCGGGCTTTACCGGGCTTATTTCGTTGATAATTTGAATATCGGTGACAGTGAGGTATTGGTGACCTTGGCCGCTGAGGCCGGTCTGGATGTGGAGCAGGCCAGACGAGTGATGACTGAGCGTCTTTTTTCAGCGCATGTTGACGCTGATTGGGAGAGAGCCAGGCCCGAGGGGATTACCGGTGTGCCGACGTTTGTCAGCGCGGGCTTAGCCGTTGTTGGCTGTCAGCCTTATGACATGTTGTTGCGGTTTGTGAAGCACCTGCGTGGTCTCGAAAACGCTAGGTGATTAAACGAAGCCTTTTTGCCCCGTCGATAATAATGCGATCGGTGTTACTTGGCTTATAGGTCCGCGGGTGCTGGCAACACGTCAGTGCGCCGTGGTTTGGGTCAACAGTATCTTCGCGGCGTCTCATGGTCAGACGCTATTTGACGACAGCGAAGCGCCGACCTATGGAATCAATCTCCGCTTTCATTTGTTAACATGGGTCGCTTCACTCCGATGAGGTAGTTCATGTCAACTTCAGAATTTGATCCAGCTAGCGTGCCCTTGCGATCTGCAGCGACTGTGCTGTTAATTGATGATCGACCAGATCTGCAAGTCTTTATGATGAAGCGTAACGTCAATACGGCTTTTGCTGGCGGTATGTGGGTCTTCCCCGGTGGTTCTGTAGATCTTGGCGATACCGCGGAGAATTATAGCGATTACTGTGTGCATCGATCTGAGGCGCAAGCTTGCGAAGCGCTGGGGTTAGATCGTGGCGGTCTTGCATTTTATGTTGCAGCAATTCGCGAGGCGTTCGAAGAGGCGGGCATATTGCTGGCTTTGCATCGCGGTGATCACTCACTATTACAGCTTGATTCGCCCGCTACCATTCAGCGGTTTGAGGCTCATCGGGATGGTGTGAATGCGGCTAGTCTTGATTTTCTCGAGGTCTTGAATCGTGAATCTCTGATCTTGGACGCGGCCACCATGCACTATGTGGCGCGCTGGATCACGCCCGTTGGGCCGCCTCGTCGATTTGATACTCGATTTTTTGTCGCCCGAATGCCGACCTGGCAACAGCCAATTCATGATGACCATGAGTTGGTACATTCGAGTTGGATGGCGCCGGCAGAAATTTTAGCCTTGGCTGAGCGCAAGGAGATCAGCCTAATGCCGCCGACGATGCGCATGGTGGAATGTCTGGCGCAGTTTGCTTCAACGGCGGCGGTGATGGCTGCCGCAGAGGCGAATTTACCGGATATCAGAGTGCCCATGAATGGCATCGCTGCCGTGGACCCGTCGATGGCTGGTGCTGTGTCGATTAATCAAGCCGAACCTGGTTGGGTGCGGTTGAGGCCATTGAACTCGGAGTCTTAACGACTAGGCTTGAACCTCGCGAACAGACCGCCAACGCCACGAACTAGCCAGCGTGGCTGATGTTTTGCCCAGGTCACAGCGGCTTGATTGGCGACTCCTGGAATCCGAATGACGTCCCCTGCCATCAGGGCTTGATAACCTTCCCGGGCGACATCTTCGGTGCTCGACATCATAAAGGGTGGTACATCTTGGGCCATCAAGTCGTTCACCAGTTCCGTTCGGGTTAGCCCTGGGCACAAGGCGCTGACAATCACACCAGTGCCGCGTAGTTCCTCAGACAGAGACTCGGTAAGCGATAACACGAAGGCCTTGCTCGCGGCGTAAACCGCCATTGATGGCACTGGCTGAAATGCCGCCACCGACGCCACATTGAGAATTCTGCCGCTGCCACGTTGTATCATGGGCTGACTGTAATGCTGAGTGAGGCTGGCAAGGGCACTGATGTTCAGACCAATGAGTTGATCGATTTGGGTCATGGAGGTGTCGTGAAAACTGCCGCTGTGGGCGATGCCGGCGTTATTGACCAGTACATCGATGTTCTTGCCGAGCAATTCAACAGCAGCAATGAGTGTTGCTGGTCCCGTATCGGTCGCCAGGTCGCTGATGACAATATCGACAGTGACCTGAGTGGCAAGCTCTGCTGCCAGTGCCTCAAGCCGGTCGCCGCGGCGCGCGGTAATCACCAGGTCGTATTGATGGCTGGCGAATTCTCGTGCCAGTGCCTCGCCAATACCCGATGAGGCGCCGGTGATCAGTGCCGTCCCCTTACTCATGGTCTTTACCGGTTTGTTTGGGTTTGGTTGAATCTTCAGTGGTGCTGCCCATCATCTTCTGCAGCCATTGCTGGTAGGCTGCCATCGGCTGCATGGCGGTAGCGATGAGATCGCTATAGTGACTGCCGCCAGATTCCTTCAGGTAGGTCTGGGCGTTCTGCAGAATTTGTTCCTGAAGCTTGTCGACATTCGGCAGGCCAATGAAGCGGCGTAATTCTTCCGGTGTGATATCCACATCAACGGTAATCTTCATAGAGTTTTCCTGTGGGTAAAAGGCTGATCTAGTCTACAACCATCCTATCCTAAAACGAGAGAAGGGCGTAAACGCCCTTCAATTTTGCTCGCTGAATTAAGGTTGACTGGTCTGCACTAAGTCTGCAGCAAGCCCGTCAAATTCAGGTTTACGCTGCTTCAGTCGTGAAGACTTTGCGTACTGCGGTACCAGTCTCTTCAACGGCAGATTTTAAGATGCCTGCCTGTGACTGAGTTGATGCTTTGATGCCGCTCCAGAGTGTCGCGCCATATTCGCGCTGTAATTCCATAAAGCTCGTGACGTCACGAACTTCTGGCAAGCGCTGGCCGAAAGTCACGTTCAGCTCAAAATACTTTTGGATATTTTCTTGTTGGGTACGAATCATTTCTTGCATCGCATTTTGGTTGATTTCGAACAGAGTGCGGCCGAAGTCAGCTTGTTTTTGGATGATATTCATTGGATTTCCTCGGTTGGTAATGTGGTCAATGTGTTGGTAGATATCGTTGATCTGGCGCACCGGTGGTGCATCGCAGCATTATATATTGCAGTGCAACAAAAGCAAGTTCTTTTTTACTGCGGGATTTAGTCAGCGGTCGAGCTTTGGCGGTGGAGTAGAGAATGCCCGGGACTGGAGGGGATCCAGTCCCGGGGTTCACTATGGCGAGGGGCGCCATCTAACTTGGTGTCAATATTCTTCTTTACGGCGCGCTAGGAGCGACGCTTGCTGCTGCCGGTTTGGTGGCCGCTTTGGCTTTGGCTTTGACCTTCGCTTTGGGCTTTGCCGGAGCTGCAGTCTTGGCTGTTGGTTTGATTTTCGCGCTGTTCGCCTGGCCGCGATCGGGGGTGAAGGCCTGCTTGAGTGCATCGCGGGTATCTTCGATTGCATTGCGCAACAATTCATTTTGATGTTCAAAAGAACCTTTCGCATTTGACCACAGGGTCGCGCCGTATTCACGCTGCAGCGCCACCAGGCTGTTGATATCCTTTACTGCCGGCAACTGCTCGCCAAATGATCGATTGGTTGCGAGGTATTTTTCAACATTATCTTTCTGCAATGTCGCAAATTCCTTCATGGCGTTGATGTTGATCTCGTACAGTGATTTGCCCAATGTTGTCTGACGTTCAATGATATTCATGATCTCTCCTGGGAGTTGAGTTGAATCGCTTGGTGCACTGCATCATTATATGCTGCATTGCGTCAAATTCAACCCCTGTGCGCATAAATTTAATATTACGGTTTAAGCAACCTTGGTGATCTGGTCGATATCTGGCTCGATCAGCGCTGCGGTTGGTTTCAACTTCAATTTGGCGATATTAGACGGTGTGACAAGATCTCTGAGCTCTATAAAGGCGTCATCCATGTCATCCCGCAACCTGTCAGCATCGGGTAAGGCCTCGGCGCAGGCGGTGATGGCGAAGTACAAGCGATCGACATAGCTTTGCACCGTAATGTTCACGCCGGCTCCGTGGGCTGGAATCGAGACGGGATAGTGGGTCAGGACTTTGGCGCCATTGGAGTACAGGACTTCTCTAGGACCGGGGACGTTAGATATCACCAGATTGACAGCGACAGGTAGGGTATCAAAAGCTCGACCGGCCTCCATTAATTGGCTGGTGGTTTGCAGAGCGAGGGGTAAGCCGGGCAAAGACACTGCCGGCTCAAAGCCGGCAGCGACATCGGCGGTCACCGCTTTTGCGATGTTGGCAGAGTCTCGGATCGCGAGCAGGCGGATGCGTGGGTCAGCATATTCTGTGGCCAGGTTGACCTTCATCATGGTCACCTGATTGCCGAGCCGTGTGTCCCCAGGCTGCCGCAAAGAGACGGGGCAGCCAGCAATCAGACCGCTCAGGGGCAGTGCGTCACGGCGTTCTAGATAGCGCCGCAAGCCGCCAGCAACGATATTCATAAAGACGTCGTTGACCTTGCAATCCAGGCTTTTGCCAATCGCCTTAATACTATTAAGTGAGTACTCACCAGCGGCATAAGATCTGTTTTTACTGATAGCTCGATTGAATTGAGTCCGAGTTGGAAGTTCTGCAAAGGCGCCAAATTGCTTTGATGGGTCGGCCACACGCTGCGCCAACCGGACCATTGATTCGAGACTGCCGATGCTACGGTTGGTGGCGTCAAGCTGATACTTAATCAGGTTTTCGAATGAGCGAAAAAGTGCCTCGCCGAAGCTGGCTGCTGTGGCTTGCTGTAAAAACCCTTCGGGCACGGTTTCCTGACGGGATATAGGGCTGGTATCCATCATTTGCATGATTGCAGTCTGGCCTGAAATGCCATCTAAGCAGGCGTGATGCACCTGGTTGTAGTAAGCGATTGTGCCATCTTCAAAGCCGGTGATAACTTTAATCGCCCACAGTGGCCGGTTGCGGTTCATGGGTTCAGCGTGCAGTTCGGCGATTTTGGCCTCGAATTGGGCGAAGGTGCCGGGTGCGGGCAGGGCCACTTCCGTGACGTGCTGGTTGATGTCGAAAGCCGAGTCTCGAACCCAGAATGGATGGTCAAGTTGACCGGGCGCTGCCTGCAGCTTGCGGGTCATATAGGGAATGAGATGCAATCGGGTCATCAGGAGGGCTTTGAATTCGCCGATAAAGGTTGGAATGTCAGTCGCTTCGGGCAGGCTCAGGCGTTGAATCGAGGCGATGTGGTTCAACATCGAGTCGGTCTCTGAGTATAAGAAGGCGGCATCTACTGCACCCAGCTGTTCCATTTTTTTGCTCTCCGATTCGTTATTGGTGGTTTTTGCGCAGTCAGCCTGCGGTTTCTATACTTGTTCGGCACGCTTTTTGGGCTTGCTCAAGCACCGATCTGCTGTGGCGCTGCCAAGGGCTATCGCAAGGCTCGCGCCGAGCGCTATCGCAATGCGCGTGCCAAACCTGCTCAAGTTTCGAAGAATAGTCTGCCTGGCCCGTACTATCTGGCTTTTAGTCCGATTCCGAAGTTTGCGTGCGATGCGAGAAGTTTGCTTTTTCAGGGTGCTGTCCCTTCATCTCGCGAGCCGTTTTGGTGCGCTGCGGGATGCATTATAGATAGGAAATAAGGCCTGTCAATCAAAAAATGGTGCGATGCGCCAAAAATAAACAAGCGACTGCCAATGCTGACTTTGGAGTTTGGTTGAGGTGCGATGCAGGTCTTTTTCCGTAACGCTTGATAAGCGCTCTGATCTTGGACAAACTCCGAAACCGAGCTGTTACCCCGAGGTGGTTGTGGGTTAGATTGCAGCTTAGGTTTTGGCGGTAGCTCGAAGCGCAAAAAGAGGTTGATGATTGTACGAAACACTTGAAGTTAGTCAGTACCGCTCGCGGGGTCCGTCATCGCTGAATACGTTCACCGAAATTCCACGGACTCTGCTGGAGATGGGTACGCTGTTGATGGCTCTGCCCGTGTTGCGTCTGTTACCCCGCGGTGACAATCATACGGTGATGGTGCTGCCAGGATTTATGGCGGGAGATGAGTCGACGACGGTGTTGAGAGGTTATCTGTCGAGCATGGGCTATACCGCAATACCCTGGTTGCTGGGGCGCAATACTGGAGGCTTGGAGGTTATGCAAACTCGGCTTCGGGATCGTTTTGATGAAGTTTGCAGGCAAAGCAACAGCCCCGTGAGTCTCATTGGTCAAAGCCTCGGGGGTGTCTATGCGCGTGAGCTGGCAAGATGGTCGCCAGGCAAGGTCAGGCAGGTGATTACTCTGGGCAGCCCATTGGATCTGACGCATGCCGGTGAGACCCAGTCTGCAGTGAAGCGGGTGTTCGAGCAGCAAACCGGCATGACCTTAGCGCGGATGCGAGATGCGATTGCAGCGAAGAAGGCGCAAACAACGCCGCCAATACCTTTGACCGCTATATACAGCAAGGGCGATGGTATTGTTAACTGGAGAGCCTGTCGTGAGGCTGTTGAGGACCATCAGACGCAGAATATTGAGGTCTGGGGCAGTCATTGCGGTATGGGGTTTAATCCTTCAATCTATAGGATAATTGCTGATCGATTAGCGCAATCAACGACTCAGTGGCAAAAATATCGAAGTTGAACATGATCAATCCAAGGATCTGGCTGGTACTAGACGGTGCGGACAACAATGGCATGAACTAGAGGTGAGGAATGCGGGAATTTAAAAAATACCCCAATCGCAGGCTGTATGACATTCAACAGAGCAAATATGTCACTGTTGAGGATATTCGTCAGATAGTGCTGACTGGTGAGAGCATTGTGGTGAAAGACTCCAAGACCGAAAAAAACCTGACCCGAGCGGTTTTATTGCAGATCATTACCGATCAGGAAGACGAGGGTCATGAGCCCATCCTGACGAATCGAGTGCTGGAGCAGCTTATTCGCTTCTATGGTGCGCCAATGCAAAGTGTCGTGGGTCGTTATATCGAACAAAGTATCATGACGTTTCTCGAGTACCAGGAGCAATACCGGCGGCGGGTCCAGGAAGTTACCGGTGGCGATCCGTTATCCATGATGCGCAAAGCCTTGGAGCAAAACATGGAGTTTTGGAACCGCTTTGCGCCCAAACCCTTCGATCGAGAACGTAAAGATTAGGGCTAGGATCTTTCTGCTTGCCATGCCTGCAGTAGGGGCATTAGTTCCTGATAGCTGTCGATGACTAGAATCGCGTCCTTCAGCTGTTCTCGCTCAACATAGGGGCTGTTCACCGCAATGACGGACATGCCGGCAGCCACTGCGGCCGCGATCCCGTTCGGCGAATCTTCAAAGGCGATGCAGTGTCGCGGATCGACGCCCAAAGCCTGGGCACACAATAAGAAAATATCCGGTGCCGGCTTGCCATTGCGAAGCAATGGGTGGTTGCCGCAAATCACCTGATGGAAGTGTTTGCGCCAGGGTTTATTGCCGAGTTTTAGTTCACACAGGTGTTGGTGCGAGCTGGTCGCCAGGCCAACGGGCAAATCGGTCGCTCCCAGAGCCGTCATAAACTCGCCGGCGTAGGGCATTTCTGGCGCCTCAGCGAATAAAGCGGTGAGAAAGCCTTCCCGCTTATGCAGATACTCATCCACACTCATCGGCAGTTGGCCGTGATCAATGGCGAATTGCGCGCTGCGACGAGAATCACCGCCCATGCATTGACGCTTCAGGGCCATGGTGTAGGTGGCCCCATACGGGTCCATGACTTTTTGAGCCGCCATCGTGTACAAGGGTTCGGTGTCGAGTAGGGTGCCGTCCAAGTCAAATATCAGGGCTGCAGGGTGAGGAATTTCTATCATGGCTGCTTACTTTCAGGAGTTGATGGCGCTAGTTTACCTTGAAGTCTCGATGAAGTGTCCGTGATCTAGTCCATCTGGCAAAATGTGAGCGCCGGCGTCAAGCAAGGTGGGTCTGCGGATGACTTTGGATTTGTTCGATCAAGGTCAGCGCCAGAGCCTCTAGGACCTCGTGGGGTATGGCATCCTCCTCAGACTCAAGCTGCTCAACGGCGCTGCTGGCCATGGTCATGATCTGGAACAGGCGCGGCGGGTTTAACTCAAAGGCACAGCCGCGTTCGACCACGATATAGGTCAATATAAAGGTCAGGGCATCGGCTTTGCTGAGTCTTTCTTGGCGTGGCATGGCGCTAATATACTCAATTGGCGTTCAGTAAAACAAGCCGCAGAGATTGTCGGTACTCCGTTTGCTAGGGTTTGTCAGAAATAGCGCGGAAGCATAAGTACCCATGGCTTTTAGGACCTTTCGGTTCTTCGGCGCGGGCCCGAGGAGCGCTATGATGTTTTCATAGTGGAGGCGCTAGAATGCACAAAATGACATTTGCGGAGCGGCGCTCAGGTATAGAACGGCGCCAAAAGCGGCGACGATCCATTGGTCGAGCCTGCCAAGACTTGTTCCGAGGGATGCCGTCCCGTCGTACTAAAAACAGACGGGCACCCTACTTGCGCGGTGAGACCTATACGGTTTACCTAACCGATCGTTTGTAACCCGTGGTGTGCGAGTGGGTGTACATGATTTCGGAGGAATTGCAGTTGCTGTCTTGCGCCTGAAGGCAGGCTATTGAATCAACGTTTTTAACGACAGCTGAGTCGCCTTAGTCGGGCCCCGATGTCACCTTCTGTTTCGGCC
>JABBAY010000078.1 GCA_018607725.1 K189A clade bacterium | reverse complement strand
TCGAGGATAGTCGTTCGAGAGATCAGCTCTCGGTATGTCACTTTTCGAAACACCTGCCGTTCAGCACGTTTGCGCGAAGCGCAAGCCGTGCTGTTGGTACCGAGGGCCGGAATCGAACCGGCACTCCCGTGAAGGAACCGGATTTTGAATCCGGCGCGTCTACCAGTTCCGCCACCCCGGCACAGCAGGATGGGCAGTATAGCCGTGATTGTTGGCCATGGGAACTAGTTCACAAGATAGTTTTGATAGCCGGCCGCACTCGACGCCTGATTCGCGGGTCGTCTACCCGCGGGGATCCCGATTGATCGAAATATGTACAGCGGTAGCTATCTTATCCGACGCAGCTTTTGTAGTATCAAAACGATGCCAGTTGTCAGTGCTATGCGGCATGAGGTGGTGATAGTTGGTGATAGTTGGTGATGGATGTATGGTGAGGAAATGTGATGCGCCTAGATAGAATTGATAAAACCGAGTTGGTCCTGTTGGATGTGATCCGTTGCGTTGATAACACCGGACTGGAAAACACCTCGATCTCAGGAACCACAGTCAATGTTTCAGAAACAGGGATGCAAGTGTCGGCGGGGATATGCCTGCCAGTGGCAACCCGGGTTGGCTTGAGGCTGGACTGCGACGCGCACTTGTATCGTCTGGAGGGCGAAGTCCGCTGGTCTAATGAGGATGGTAAGCATTGTGCTGGCTTAGAAATAGACCGTGATAGTCCAGATTACCTAGCCTGGACCCAGATGTTTGAGCTGGATTTATAGCGCCGAGCAACGTATCGTTCGGCCTCCATAATTTCCAGAATTCTGTCATGCAAGTCAGTGACTTCGAATATGAACTGCCCGGGCATTTGATCGCCCAATATCCCACTGCCCAACGTACGGCCAGTCGCTTGTTGCACCTGGATGCAACCACTGGGGCGATCAACCATTATCACTTTAGCGATTTGACCGAGTTGCTGGCGCCTGCCGACCTCTTGGTGTTCAACAATACGCGTGTCATTCCTGCGCGATTGTTCGGTACCAAATCAACGGGCGGCAAGGTCGAGATTTTGTTAGAGCGGGTGTTGGATGATCACACGGCCCTCGTTCAAATCCGCAGCAGTAAAACGCCGCGGGCGGGCAGCCACTTACAACTGGATGGTCACAGTGCGAGGGTCACAGTGATTGAGAAGCAAGGGGGCTTCTATAAGGTTGCGTTTCCCGCCCCTGGGGTGCTGGTGATCGCCGAGGCGGTTGGGCATATGCCGTTACCGCCATATATTACACGCGAAGACGATATTGCTGACCAAGGGCGCTACCAGACAGTCTTCGCTGAAAAGCATGGCGCGGTCGCTGCACCGACTGCCGGGTTGCACTTTGACGAGCCCTTGCTGGCGGCTATGGCGGCGAAGGGTGTGGCCAGTACCCAGGCAACTCTGCATGTGGGGGCTGGTACTTTTCAGCCCGTGCGGGTCGAGACGGTGGAAGACCACCAGATGCATTCCGAACAGCTCGAGGTGACCCAGACGGTGTGCGACGCCGTGGATGCTTGTCGAGCCCGCCAGGGGCGAGTGGTCGCCGTGGGTACCACCAGCGTGCGGTGTCTGGAAACCGCATCAAAGACCGGCATCATCCAGCCCTACCAGGGTGACACCGATATATTTATTTACCCGGGTTATGAATTTCGTTCGGTGGATGCCTTGGTGACGAACTTCCATCTGTCAGGCTCTACGCTAATGATGCTGGTCAGCGCCTTTGCCAGTGTTGAGCATATCCGGCACGCCTATCAGGTGGCCATAGAAGAAAAATACCGGTTTTTCAGTTATGGTGACGCGATGTTGATCACTCGCTAATGACCACTCGCTAATGATCACTGGCTAATGATCACTGGCTAATAATCAATGTCTGCTCATGTTCCTCTTTCATCAATAAGGTAAGCCATTCTCGTGAAGTTTGATGTTTCTCATACCGATGGTCATGCTCGACGTGGCCAACTGACGCTCGCCCATGGGGTGGTCCAAACCCCTATATTCATGCCCTGCGGCACCTATGGTTCAGTCAAGAGCATGATGCCGTCGACCCTGGACGAGATTGGGGTGCAAATTCTGCTGGGGAATACGTTTCACCTGATGCTGCGACCCGGCATGGATGTGATCGAGCAACATGGGGGGCTGCATGGTTTTATGGGCTGGAATAAGCCTATTTTGACCGACTCTGGCGGCTTTCAGGTGTTCAGCCTGGGTGATCTGCGAAAAATCACGGAAGCCGGCGTTAAATTCAAGTCCCCGATTAATGGAGATGAAGTATTTCTCGACCCCGAGCGCTCGATGCAGATCCAGACGGCTCTGAATGCGGATATAGCCATGGTATTCGATGAATGCACGCCTTATCCGGCAGAAAAGTCGGCCGTGGCGACTTCCATGGAGATGTCGATTCGTTGGGCAAAACGCAGCGCCGAGGAGTTTGCTCGGCTGGATAATCTGAATGCTTTGTTTGGAATTGTCCAGGGTGGTATTCATCTGGACTTACGTGATGTGTCGCGCCAGGCGTTGCTGGATATCGGTTTCGATGGCTATGCTATTGGTGGGCTGTCTGTGGGCGAGCCCAAGGCAGAAATGATGGAAGTGGTGGGACATGTTGCCCCCCAGTTGCCAGCAGACAAACCCCGTTACTTGATGGGTGTTGGTACGCCTCAAGACCTGGTGGAGTGCGTGCTGCGAGGCGTGGACATGATGGATTGCGTCATGCCCACCCGTAATGCCCGCAATGGTCATCTGTTTACTTCTGTGGGCGTGGTTAAGATCCGCAATGCGGTGCACAAGACTGACAATAATCCGCTGGATCCTGGTTGCGCTTGTTATACCTGCCAGCACTTCAGCCGTGCTTACCTGCATCATCTGGATAAATGTGGCGAAATGCTGGGTGCGCAACTCAATACGCTACATAATCTGCACTACTATCTGGATTTAATGGCGGGATTACGGTCTGCCATCGAAATCGCTGACCTTGAGGGTCATGTGGACCGGGTCTATGAAGGCTGGGCGCTGATGCGACCCTAGCTATTGATGTGGCGTTGAGGTGATTTGTAAGCGGAATCGTTTGCCTATAGCGCGCCGATTCGGGACAATACGTCTTTTTTGCGATCGTGCTGGCGACAATCAGCACTATAATAGAGAGTGATTCCTATGAGTAACTTTTTGATCCCGGCTGCGATGGCAGCGGATGCGGCAGGTGGTAGCGGACCGATACCGGGCATGGATATCTTTATTATCATAGCGTTTGCGCTGGTGTTTTACTTCATCGTCTGGCGTCCACAGAGCAAGCGAACTAAAGAGCACAAGGAATTGGTTGGCGGCCTGAACAAGGGTGACGAGGTTGTGACCAGTGGTGGCATGCTTGGCAAAATTACCAAAGTAGATGAGCAGTTTTTAGTCATAGAAATCGCTGAAAACGTCGAAATTAAGGTTCAGAAAGGTGCGATCGCATCGGCGTTGCCGAAAGGCACGATCAAAAGTATATAACCGGTGCTAAATACCTACCCCCTGTGGAAAAACCTGCTGGTTGTGTTCGCGATCGTGCTCGGCTTTGTTTATGCGTTGCCGAATATCTATCAGCCGGATTACGCGGTCCAGATATCTGTCGAAACCAGCGGCGAGACAGTCACAGACCGTGCGCTGCAGGTCGCTACTGACGCGCTTGATGCGGCCGGTCTTAAATATTATGGCGCGGAGCTAAAGGACCAAAATATCCTGATTCGACTGCCTGATGATGATACGCAGTTGAAAGCCAAGACCGTGATTCAACGGTCTCTCCACGATCTGAAACAGCGCTATGTGGTGGCCTTGAATGCCGCGCCAACGACCCCCGAATGGCTCGATGATATACGGGCAGCCCCCATGAAATATGGCCTCGATCTGCGAGGCGGTGTCCATTTCTTGATGGAAGTGGATACCAATAGCGTTGTCACTGACCGCATCAGTAGCCTTGGAACCGACGTAAAGCGTAAGTTACGTGAGGCCAAGATTCGCTATAAAGACGTCGATGACAGTAGTCGTGGGGTCTTGAAAATATCATTTGAAGACGATGAAACCCGCAGCGAGGCGCGAAGCCTGCTGGAATCTCAATACCGAGAGTTTATATTCTCTGCGGGCGAGGATAGTTTGCCGTTTATCAGCTTGAAAATTACCGAAGACACGATTCGGTCTATTGAAGATTTTGCGGTATCGCAGAATCTGCAAACGATTCGTAACCGAGTGAATGAATTAGGGGTCTCTGAACCCCTGGTGCAGCGTCTCGGGCGTAATCGGATAGTCGTTGACCTACCCGGTGTGCAAGACACGGCAGAAGCCAAACGTATCCTGGGTAAGGTGGCAACCTTAGAGTTTCGCTTTGACGCGCAACCCGATGCGCCGCGCTCCACCACCATTGATTATGACTATGAAGGCCGCACGGCGAGCCTTGAGCGAAATGTCATCATCAAGGGTGATCGAGTGGTTGATGCCAAAGCCAGCTTTGACCCAGAGACAGGCTTGCCGCAGGTCAATATCACCCTCGACAGCGAAGGCGGCAACATGATGCACCGCGCAACCCGTCATAATATCGGTCGGCGCTTAGGTGTGGTCTTTATCGAAACCAAGACCCGGGACAGCTATTCCATGGTCGATGGCGTGGAAGTTCGAAAGACAACACCCTACGTTGAACGCCGAGTCATCAGCTTGGCAACAGTGCAAGCCGCGCTGGGTGTGCAGTTCAGAATTACCGGTTTACAGGCGGGAGAAGCCCGTGAATTGTCCCTGTTACTGCGTGCCGGCGCATTGGCGGCGGATATGTTCATTGCCGAAGAACGCACGGTGGGTGCCAGTTTAGGTAAGGAAAATATCGAATTGGGTGCGATCTCGGTCGCCGTTGGCCTAACGCTCGTGCTGATATTCATGTTGGTTTACTACAGAGTGTTCGGCATAGCGGCCGATCTGGCGCTGATGACCAATCTGGTCTTGTTGATCGCGATCATGTCGAGTCTCGGTGCAACCCTGACCTTACCGGGTATCGCGGGCATTGTTTTGACTGTGGGTATGGCCGTTGATGCGAACGTCTTGATCTTTTCCCGAATCAGGGAAGAGTTGGCAAATGGTATGTCGCCCCAAGCGGCGATCAATGCGGGTTTCGAGCGAGCGTTTGTGACCATTTTTGATGCCAATATCACCACCCTGATTGTTGCACTGATTCTTTATGCCATTGGCACTGGCCCAGTTAAGGGCTTCGCGATAACCCTGTCGATCGGTATTTTGACGTCAATGTTTACAGCCATTGTGTGCACTAGAGCGATCATTAACGTGATTTACGGTGGGCGCAACGTGAAAAGTCTGGCGATATGAAACTTGCCCCCAATATTGGCGACAACCCATGAGCGCGACAAAGTATAAAATCGACTTCATGCAATACCGCAATATTGCTGGTGGTATTTCGTTGGCATTAGTGCTGGCCTCGCTGGTGTCTTTAGCCTGGAACCAGGTGGAGTGGGGGCTGGATTTTACCGGCGGCACGCTCGTTGAGGTGGCCTATGAGAATCCTGTTGATCCCGGCGATATTCGTATGGAACTGGATAAGGCTGGCTTTAGTGGTCATGTAGTTCAGTACTTCGGTTCAGAGCGCGATATTCTGGTTCGAATTCCGCCGCAAAAAAATCTCTCGGATCGCGAAAATGCGACCTTGGGTGACGAGGTGCTCAAGGCGTTGAGGCAGGCGGCTGGCGATAGCGTCTTGCTTCGGCGGTCAGAATTTGTGGGCCCTGCGGTAGGTGAAGAGCTTACGAATCAAGGGGGGTTGGGTATGCTGACGGCCCTGGCGGCTGTCATGCTGTATATCGCTATGCGCTTCCAGTTCAAGTTTGCTGTAGGCGCGGTGGTCGCCTTATTTCATGATGTCATTATTATCTTGGGTATCTTCTCACTGACTCGCTGGGACTTTGATTTGACCGTGCTCGCAGCACTGCTGGCGGTGATTGGCTATTCGTTGAACGACACGATTGTGGTCGCTGACCGGATTCGAGAAAACTTCCGCAAGGTTCGGCGCGGCTCGTCCGTGGATATTATTAATATCTCACTAAACCAGACCTTGGGGCGCACGATGGTAACGTCCTTGACTACCTTGCTGGTTTTGATGGCCTTGTACTTCCTCGGTGGCGAACTGATTCGCGGTTTCGCGGAAGGTTTGATTATCGGTGTTGTTGTGGGGACCTATTCTTCGATCTATATCGCGGCGAATGTGCTGGTGTTGCTGAACATATCCAAAGAAGACCTGGCAATCCCGGTCAAAGAAGGCGCTGAAGACCCCGACATGATGGGGTAGTCAGTGCTGGTGTTCAAACCAGCACTAGCGGCATTTGGGCTTAGCCCAAATGCTTTCGAATCAATGGTGCCAGGCTGCGAAAACATTTGGGAGAGGCCGCAATAATATTGCCAGACTTCAAATACTGAGTGCCGCCATTGAACTCGCCTAAGAGTCCGCCCGTTTCCTGTACCATTAATGCGCCCGCCGCCATATCCCAGATATTCAGTTGGCGCATCCACATGCCATCAAGTCTGCCAGCAGCCACCCAGGCGAGATCAAGGGCCGCACTGCCGGCCTGGCGCATGACCGCGCCTTCATTCAATAATTGCTGATAAATCAAAGCCTGCTGTTCGGCAATCGCGTGTTCGTGCCCGCCGGTTGAGATCAAGGCACCCTCCAGGGATGTTTTGCTGCCGACCCTGAGGCGCCGACCATTCAGAGAGCAACCCTTGCCGCGGCTGGCGACAAATTCTTCCTGCCGGATTGGGTCGAGAATGACAGCATGTTCCATCTTACCATTGCGTAAACAGGCGATAGAGATACAAAAATGGGGGATGTTTTGTACGAAGTTAGTGGTGCCATCTATAGGATCGATGATCCATTCATATTCGGCGCCTGCTGTGTCGATATTCTGCGCAGCTTCTTCGCCGCGGAACGAATGACCGGGGAATGTGGTTTTCAACGCGTCGACAATGGCGTATTCCACCTCATTATCGATATTCGTCACGTAGTCATTCCGGCCCTTGTCGCTGACTTTAATCAGGTCAGGGCGGTCAAAGGCGCGGGTAATGCGGGGCGCCACAAGGCGTGCGGCGCGTAGAGCCATGTTGGCCATCGGTTCCATAGATTCAATCCACCAATTGTCATAAAGAGCAGTAAAAAGCCATTGAAATGATGAGCAAGCATAATTTCGGCGGGGAATCTTAGCATTTTGCGTGTAGAATTACGCCGCCGAATCGTCCCCTGAAGACATCTAATGCAAAAAACTGTAGATAATCTGTTTCCGTCAGTCCGTATTGTCCTGATCGAAACCAGCCATCCCGGTAATATCGGCGCTGCGGCGCGGGCCATGAAGAATATGGGGCTGACGCGGCTAGTGTTGGTCAATCCCAAAGATTTCCCCGATGACACAGCGTTTCGGCGGGCTGCTAGCGCCGTCGACGTGGTTAGCTCTGCCATTGTAGTGGATACCCTCGATGAGGCGATTGCAGGTTGCCAGTTAGTGCTCGGCACCTCGGCGCGCGACCGACGTATTCCTTGGCCGATGCTTGAGCCCCGTGCCTGCGGTGAAAAAGTGGTTGCCGAGCAAGCCGCAGGTGCGGAGATTGCGATTATTTTTGGTCGCGAGTCTCGCGGTTTGAAAAACGAGGAACTACAAAAGTGCCATTTTCATATTAATATTCCGACGGGTGAGGCATACAGTTCCTTAAATCTGGCAATGGCGGTGCAAGTATTGTGTTACGAGGTCCTGCAGGCGAGCCTGGCGGCCAAGCCTGAAGTCAGCGAACTCGAAATAGACAAGCGTGAAGTTGATAATTGGGATATGGCCTACGCCACATCAGACTCTGTGGAACACCTGTTTCAGCATTTGGAAGAGACGCTGGTGCAGGTCGAATTCCACGATCCTGAGAATCCTCGGCAGCTGCTGACCCGTTTGCGTCGAATGTTTAATCGCATTCGGCTGGACGAAATGGAAGTCAATATACTGCGTGGTTTTCTGACCAGCGTGAACAAATTGGGGCGACCACAGCGACGCCAGGAATCTGAAGGGAACAATACCTGACTAAAATGGTCAACTATTGAAATAGTTATATTAGACTGGCAGAATAGCCGATCTATTTAGTCGGGTATTACGTAGATACTGGTTCAAGTGAGATCGATTAGATCCGAACCGGGTCGAGGATGAAAAAGCTATGAGATTAACCGCGAAAGGTCGATATGCCGTAACGGCCATGTTAGATCTGGCTGTCAATGAAGACAACGGTCCGATCAGTTTGGCTGATATTTCTGAGCGGCAAGGTATTAGTTTGTCTTATCTAGAACAATTGTTTGCCAAGTTACGTCGTAGTGAGCTGGTAAAGAGCGTTCGCGGACCAGGGGGTGGCTACCAATTGAGCCGCAACGCCAGTTCGATTTTTGTGGCTCAGATTGTTGATTCTGTTGATGAATTGGTTGATGCCACCCGCTGTGCCGGTAAGGCGAATTGTAATCATGGCGAAACCTGCCTGACGCATGAGCTTTGGTCTGACCTGTCGAGCCAGATTCACCAGTTTCTAAGCGATATCGATCTGGCCAGTATTATTGCTAAACGGGAAGTGCGAGAACGCGCAGCCCGACAACACTTAAAACGAGATGAAGTCATCCGTATGCCTGCCGAGGAGGTGGAAGCATGAAGCTCCCTATTTATTTTGATTACGCCGCGACCACACCCGTTGATCCCCGGGTCGCACAGAAGATGAGCGAATGTCTGCTCGCCGAAGGCAACTTCGGTAACCCAGCGAGCCGCTCCCACAAGTACGGCTGGGAAGCTGAAGAAGCGGTTGAGCTGGCACGCCGACAGGTTGCCGATCTGATTAATGCCGACCCACGAGAGATTGTCTGGACCTCGGGTGCGACTGAATCCGATAACCTGGCAATTAAGGGTGTTGCTCACTTTTACAAGAACAAGGGCAAGCATTTGATCACCTCGCGCATCGAGCATAAGGCGGTCCTAGACACCTGTCGACACCTCGAACGTGAAGGTTTTGAAGTGACTTACCTGGAGCCCGGTAGTGATGGCATCGTGTCGCCTGAACAGGTGGCAGAAGCTATTCGTGAAGACACGGTCTTGGTGTCTATCATGCACGTCAATAACGAAATCGGTGTAATTAACGACATCGCCGCGATTGGTGAAGTCTGTCGCGCCAAGAAGGTATTCTTCCACGTTGATGCGGCGCAGAGTGCGGGCAAGATTGATATCGATCTGGAAGCGATGAAAGTTGACCTGATGTCCTTCTCAGCGCACAAGATGTATGGCCCCAAGGGTGTTGGTGCTTTGTACGTGCGGCGCAAGCCTAGAATTCGGCTCGAAGCGCAGATGCATGGTGGCGGGCATGAAAGGGGTATGCGTTCGGGTACCCTGGCGACGCACCAGTTGGTTGGCATGGGCGAAGCTTGTCGAATCGTTAAGGCGGAAATGCATGAGGAGCAGGTGCGTGTCGGCGCACTCCGTGAGCGCTTGTGGCAAGGTTTACAGGATATCGAGGAGGTCCATGTGAATGGCAGCTTCGATAAGCGTGTGCCAGGTTGGCTCAATGTCAGTTTCAACTATGTTGAAGGCGAGTCATTGATCATGTCCTTAAGTGACCTGGCCGTATCATCGGGCTCAGCCTGTACTTCTGCGAGTCTTGAGCCTTCCTATGTGTTGCGGGCACTGGGCTTAAATGACGAGATGGCCCATAGTTCATTACGTTTCAGTGTTGGTCGCTTTACCAGCGAAGAAGACGTGGACTATGCGCTCGCGAAAATTCATCTGGCGGTGAACAAACTGCGTGAATTATCACCGCTGTGGGATATGTATAAAGATGGTGTGGATCTCACCAAGATCGAATGGGCAGCGCATTAGGCGTTGAGCATGGACCTTGTGTCTTACCCAGAACGGGCGAATTTCGCTAGATAACAGACAGCATAATTTGGAGAAGTAATATGGCATACAGCGATAAAGTAATGGATCACTACGACAATCCACGCAACGTCGGCAAGATGGACGATACGGATGACAGTGTTGGTACCGGCATGGTCGGCGCACCGGCTTGTGGTGATGTGATGCGGTTACAAATCAAGGTCAATGACGCCGGGATAATTGAAGACGCGAAATTCAAGACCTACGGTTGTGGTTCAGCGATTGCGTCAAGCTCTTTACTGACAGAATGGGTTAAGGGTCGAACTCTGGACGAGGCCGCCTCGATCAAGAATACTGAGATTGCCGAAGAGTTGGCGTTGCCTCCGGTGAAAATTCACTGTTCAGTGCTCGCCGAAGATGCCATCAAGGCAGCGGTCAAAGATTTCCGGACTAAGCATGCGGCTGATCAACAGACAGCGGTTGCCGTTGGCGAATAAAGGCACCAAGGAGGAGCAAATCGAGCATGGGAATTAGTCTGACAGAAAAAGCCGCTGCTCATATCGGCAGCTATCTGGGTAGCCGCGGCAAGGGTGTGGGTATTCGTTTATCTGTAAAGACCACCGGCTGCTCTGGGTTAATGTATGTCCTTGAGCCAGTGGATGAGCCGGCGCCAGAAGATCAGCTGTTTAAAAGCCAGGGGATTGATGTCTTCGTTGATCCCAAAAGTCTGATTTACATCGACGGAACAGAAATGGATTACGTCAAACAGGGTTTGAATGAAGGTTTCGAGTTCAGGAATCCAAACGTCCAGGCTGAATGTGGCTGTGGTGAAAGTTTCACCGTATAGCAGGCTCTCTAACCTGATTACGCTTTGGCGCATAAATGCCGAAGCGCCTTTAATCCATGCTTGACGACCCATTGACCTGATTGTGAATGTGAACCTCCAAGACAACTTTTTCTCGATATTTCAATTGCCTGTCAGTTATCAGGTAGAGCCATTGGTGCTTGACGACCGTTACCGTGACTTGCAGCGCAATGTGCACCCTGACAAGCATGTGGGCGCCTCTGATCAAGACAAGCGACTTGCGATGCAGTGGGCGACGGTCATCAATGAAGCCTACACGACCTTAAAGTCACCGTTGAAGCGGGCGATTTATATCCTGAAACTAAAGTCTTGTGAAATCGAACATAACCCGACCCTGCCCGGCGAGTTTCTGATGGCGCAGATAGAACTGCGGGAAGAGCTAGAAGACATCGGCGACGATGCTGGCAGCCTGGCACGACTCGCGGTCTTCAAGGGGAAAATAGCGTCTGGGCTGGCGGCCCTTGAATTAGACTTTGCGGCGCAAATTGACGACCAATTGGCCGCGGCCGAACAAACGACCTATAAAATGCAATTCATGCACAAGCTCTATAGCGAGGCCGATCGCCTCGAAGAGAAGCTGCTCGGCTATTAGGCTGCTCCGCGTTGATACACTGAGCAGGCAATACCTAACAAGTAAGGATTAAGACGAATTTTATGGCATTGTTACAGATCACAGAACCTGGCCAAGCGGTGGATCCTCATCAACGTAAACGGGCCGCGGGCATTGACCTTGGAACGACCAATTCGTTGATCGCCAGTGTTCGTAATGGCCAAGCGGCGACGCTGCCAGATGCGGATGGTCAGCATTTACTGCCTTCGGTGGTCCGTTATCTGGCGGATAATACCGTGGTTGTTGGCGCTCCGGCACTCGCGGCCGCCAGTGAAGACCCTCTCAATACGATCGTCTCTGTCAAACGGTTGATGGGCCGGGGCATCAAGGATATCGAAACTCTTGGCGAGCGGTTGCCTTATGAATTTATCGAGACGCAAGGCATGCCAAGGTTCTCTGTCGTCTCAGGCCAGGTCAGTCCGGTGGAAGCTTCGGCTGAAATTTTAAAGACCTTGGTGCAGCGCGGCGAAGAAACACTCGGCGGCGAATTAGATGGCGTCGTTATCACCGTGCCAGCCTACTTTGACGACGCCCAACGGCAGGCGACTCGTGATGCGGCTAAACTGGCTGGCTTAAATGTTTACCGATTGCTCAACGAACCCACGGCGGCGGCGGTGGCCTATGGGCTTGATACCGGCGCGGAAGGCGTGATTGCAGTTTATGATTTGGGTGGCGGCACATTCGACATTTCCTTGTTGCGCCTCAATCGGGGTGTCTTTGAGGTACTGGCAACAGGGGGTAACTCTGCCCTGGGTGGTGACGACTTTGATCGTAGGATTGCCGAATGGCTGATCAGTGAGGCGGGTTTTAGTGAGCAGATCACGCATAGTCAGTCTCGCCTGCTAATGACCGAAGCGCGGCGAATTAAAGAACAGCTGTCTACCAACGACAGCGTAGAGATTAAGATCAACAGCGACAATTTTCACTACCAGGGCGTTCTGACCCGAGTGCAATTTGATGCTTTAGTGGGGGGGTTGGTGGCTGACTCTCTGAAAGCCTGCCGACGTGTGGTTCGTGATGCGGGTCTCACCAATGCGGATATCCAGAGTGTCGTTTTGGTAGGCGGTTCAACCCGGGTGCCCCTGGTGCGATCCCAGGTTCGTGACTTCTTTGAGACGGAACCCCTGAGTGACATCGACCCAGATAAGGTGGTAGCCGTGGGCGCCGCGATTCAGGCGAATATACTGGCGGGCAACAAGCCTGATGCGGAAATGCTATTGCTGGATGTCTTGCCCCTATCGCTCGGGCTGGAAACGGTGGGTGGTTTGGTGGAGAAAATTATTCATCGCAACACGGCCATTCCGATCTCCAAGGCCCAGGAATTCACGACCTACAAAGATGGCCAGACCGCCATGCTGATTCACGTTGTTCAAGGTGAGCGGGAGCGCGTGGTTGATTGTCGATCCCTGGCACGCTTTGAACTGCGGGGTATTCCGGCCATGGTTGCCGGTGCTGCGCGGATTGCCGTGATGTTCCAGGTGGATGCCGATGGTCTTATGTCAGTCTCGGCGATGGAGCTAAGTACGGGTGTCGAAGCGCAGATTGTGGTTAAGCCGTCCTATGGTCTTAGCGACGTGGAAATTACCGAGATGCTAAAAGCGTCTTTTGAATTTGCCGCCGAAGATATTCGCCTGCGGTCTCTGACCGAAGCTCAAGTCGACGGTCGAAGTGTTCTCGACGCCGTGGCTGCCGCCTTGGCGAAAGACGGTGCAGCATTGTTGAGCGCTGCTGAAATTGGCGAGATTGAGACGGCCATGGCAGACTTGCAGCGTGTCATCGACAGTGAATCTAACACCAGTATTCTCGATGCCACAGCAAAATTAGGTGCTGCCAGCGATCATTTTGCTGCTTTGCGGATGAACGCCAGTGTCAAACAGGCGCTGTCAGGTCACCAAATCGAAGAGTTTGAAATCGGACAAAAGGATTAACCGTGACCCAGATTATCATATTACCGAATGCTGAAAGATGCCCAGAAGGCGCCGTGTTGGAGGTTGAACCAGGTGCCAACCTGATCGAAGTGGTCATGGCTCATGGCATCAACATTGAGCACGCCTGCGAAATGGCGTGTGCCTGCACCACTTGTCATGTTGTCGTCAGGGAGGGTTTTGATTCGCTGGCGCCGTCTGATGAGCTTGAAGATGACCTGCTCGACAAGGCCTGGGGGCTTGAGCCAGACTCGCGGCTGAGCTGCCAGGTCGTGGTTGGTGATGAGGATCTGGTCATCGAGATTCCGAAATACACCATTAATCAGGTATCTGAAAATCACTAGGGTGACCTTATGGGTTTGAAATGGACTGATGTTAATGACATAGCAATAGAGCTGTATGAAGCGCATCCAGATGTGGACCCGCTGAGCATTCGCTTTACTGACCTGCATCGTTGGGTCATGGAATTGGCGGACTTTGACGATGACGCGAATCGCTCGGGTGAGAAGATTTTGGAAGCTATTCAGGCGGCTTGGATGGAGGAAGCGGATTAGGCGCGCTGACGGGGATTGGCTTAACCTTATGGTCGAGATGATAGGGCAGCCTATTCTGCTCGCTAAAGTATCCGCAAGCCCTGAATTGTAGGTTTGTTCTATCTGTCGCACAGGCTATAATCCGCGCCCGTGAGTCCGCTGTCGGTGGGTTCCCCTGGTTTTTGGGCCCTTGTGACCGCATTAGTGACGCCGGTTTCGTCAATTCGCGATGAAATACGGAATTTTTGGCTTTATCCCGTTTAAACCCGAGTATAATCTCGGGCTGTTTTTTATTGACCACGAGTCGGTCGTAGCCGATCCGAGTCAAACATCATCTCAATACAATGGAGTACGCAGTAATGACTGTTGAAAAGACCTTTTCTATGATTAAACCCGATGCCGTGGCCAAAAATGTGATTGGCGAGATCGTTTCGCGGTTTGAAAAGGCGGGGCTGCAGATTATTGCTTCGCGCATGGCGCTGTTGACTAAGGGTGAGGCTGAGGGTTTTTATGCTGAACACGCTGGTCGACCTTTTTATAATGACTTGGTGAACTATATGTCCTCAGGCCCAGTCGTACTGCAGGTACTCAAAGGCGAAAATGCCGTTGCCAAGAACCGCGAGTTGATGGGTGCGACCAACCCTAAAGATGCGGCGCCTGGCACCATTCGTGCCGATTTTGCTGAATCGATCGATGCCAATGCTGTGCATGGCTCAGATGCTGTTGCTTCGGCAGCGCGTGAAATCAGCTACTTTTTTGCAGAAGATCAAATCTGCGATAGATAGTTTTCGTCAACCGGGATAGCGTAGATGGCTAGTGTCAGGCTGAATTTTTTGGGGTTTACCCAATCGCAGTGGGAAGCACTGTTGATAGAGTTGGGTGAGAAGCCGTATCGGGCGCCACAAATCATGAAGTGGATTCATCATCGCTATGTTGATGATTTTGCCGAGATGTCTGACATCAGCAAGAAGTTGCGACTGCAACTGGCTGAACTGGGTGATATTCGCGAGTCAGAAGTGATTACCGAGCGCGTTTCCCAAGATGGTACCCGCAAATGGCTGATTCGGGCCGAGTCCGGCAGTGCCATTGAAACCGTGTTTATTCCTGAGGATACCCGCGGCACCCTTTGTGTTTCGTCACAGGTGGGCTGTGCGTTGGACTGCAGTTTTTGTTCAACGGGCAAGCAAGGCTTTAACAGTGACTTAACCGCGGCAGAAATCGTCGGTCAGTTGCGGATTGCCCGCAAGGTGCTGGAAAAGGCCTACCCGGACCGCAGCCGCGCAATCACCAACGTCGTGTTAATGGGCATGGGCGAACCGTTGCTGAATTTCGACAACGTCATTGCTGCCGTCGAGTTGATGATGGATGATCTGGCCTATGGCATTTCCAAACGCAAGGTTACCATTTCCACCTCAGGTGTAGTGCCAGCCATTTACAAGTTGGTAGGCACCACTGACGCTTCCCTGGCAATTTCGCTGCATGCCCCGAACGATGAGTTACGCAGCCAGTTGGTGCCCATTAATCGCAAGTATCCTATCGAAGAATTGCTGGCAGCCTGTCGGACTTATGCCGCCACACTCGGTGAGAAACGCACTATTACCATCGAGTATACCTTGATGGATGGCATCAATGAGCAGCCAGAACATGCGGAACAGTTAGTGGCTTTGCTGCAAGACTTTCCGTGTAAAATTAATCTGATCCCCTTTAATCCCTTTCCTGGCTCAGGCTATAAACGGCCGAGTCAAATCGCCGTTCGAGCATTTCAGGAACGACTGCTGCGTGGGGGTTACTCTGTGACGGTCAGAACAACGCGAGGGCAGGATATCAACGCGGCTTGCGGACAACTGGTGGGCGAAGTTGAAGACAAGACTCGGCGTCAGGAAACCTACCGACGCATTGCCGCTGAGGCCGTGGTATGAAGATTCAATCGCTTGCCTTGATCGTGGCTGTGTTGTTCCTCTCAGGCTGTGTCACAGAAGGTGGACAACCCAAGCGCAAGATTAATACGCAGGCCCAAGTCGAAGCGTTATTGGGGCTGGGCGTGGGCTACATTCGCAACCAAGAGTATGCCCGGGCGAAAGAAAATCTCACCAAGGCACTGGAGATCGATCCGAGTTCGGCACCAGCGTACAACCTGTTCGGGTTGTTGTTTCAATTGGAAGGCGAACCTGATTTAGCAGAAGACTACTTTCGGCGCGCGATTCGACTCGACCCTAAGTTTTCTATGGCCCGCAATAACTACGGAGCATTCCTGTTTGAGCTGGGCCGGTATCAGGACGCCATCGAGCAGTTGGAAATCTGTGCTGAGGATCGGCTGTATGGTGCCAGGTCCATGGTGTTTGAAAACCTCGGTGTCAGCTATCAGCAGTTGAACCGATTTGAAGAAGCGGAAGCCGCATTTACCAAGAGTTTGCAACTGAACCCCAGCCAGGGGCGGGCGTTGCTCGAGTTGGCGGAGATCCGCTTTGCGCAATCTAACTACTCGGAATCAAGCCGGCTGTTGGCGCGTTATGGCATGTTGGCCCAGCCATCGGCGCGAAGCCTGTGGTTAGGAATACGCTTATCGAGGGTGTTGAACAAAAAGGATGATGAGGCCAGTCAGGCTTTGGCATTAAAGAACATATTCCCGACATCAAAGGAATATCAGCTCTATCAAGACAGTAGCAGGAAACGATGAACGAACTAGACAGCAGTGTTGAACCAGATGAATTGCCCAGAGTGTCAGGCATGTTGGCTGAAGCGCGGAAGGCAAAGGGCTTAAGCCAGGAAGATGTAGCTAGTCAATTGTTTCTGACAGCGACGATGATTCGTCAGATAGACGAGGGCCAGTTCCAAGTGTTGGGCAAGACCGCCTATATCAGGGGCTATCTTCGGACCTACGCAAAAGTGGTCGGCCTGTCGGAAGACACGGTTGTCGCAGCTTTTAACGAAATCCAGCAGGTAGAAGTTGATACCACCGAGGTGCATGAGTTGGTGGAAGAGCCGGTGGGCGTTAATCGATTTACGGGACCCGTGGTTCAGACAGGATTAATAGGTCTGGCGCTGGTTCTGTTGGTGATGTTGCTGGTTTGGATCTTTGCGGACAATGAAGACGCGAACGTGGGCTATCGTCCGGCTGATATCGAGGCGTCTGTCGCGGAAGCCGGGCAGCGAGAGCCGCCAGGTCTGCCGAGCCGCGAGCTGGTAGTAGGTGGCGTTAAGGTCAGTAACGAGACTGCAGTTGAAGTGAGCACTGATGTTGAGGCGGCAAGTCCGGCGACAGTGCTCACTTCAACTGCAGATCGTGTAAAGCCTACACCGACTCAATCAAAGGTGGCTCAAACGCGGGTTGTGCCAACAGCGCAAGCGCCGATCCGGGCTGATGGCCAGTTCACCGAAAAAGCAGCATTAGAAAAAGCCGCGTTAGAGCAAGCGGTAGCAAAAAACCCTATGGTAGAAGATCCTGTGGTAGAAGATCCTGTGGTAGAAGATCCT
>JABBAY010000192.1 GCA_018607725.1 K189A clade bacterium | reverse complement strand
CGCCTCTCCGGCGTCTGATTCAGCGTCTGCGTCAGATCCTGCGTCTGCGTCAGATTCTGCGGCAGAGCCTGCTTCAGGGCCTGCTTCAGGGCCTGCTTCCACATTATCAAACAAGTCCAGGCTTTCAAGGTCCTCGGGGCCATTCGGCCAAACTGCAAATGGATAGGGCTTTGCCTCCGAGTTGAAAGTCAAAAATTGCAGTATCTGGTAGATATAGACACTCAGGTCACTACTGAAATCCAGCAGTCGCTCGTTGGTTGTGCGACTGAAAAGCACGTGAATGAACTGGAACACGACAATCAGTCCTAGAACGAACTCCGTCACCGAGTAGATCACGGTAAACAGCAACATATACAAACCCCGTAACCAGGTATCCAGGGCAGTCAATGATGATTTCATCTCGTTATCCATACCATCTCCGTCGTTCATGATTAATACAAAGTCGTTCCGTTCTTAAGCTAAGATTATTAACTTAATCTGCCTATCTTTGCCTATCTTTGCCTATCTTTGCCTATCTTTGCCTATCTTTGCCTAGCTCTGCATAAAGAAACGCAAGGATCGCACCAAAACTGTAAGTCACTGAATTCAATGTCAATAGAGCATCTCTCGGTCAGCCGACATGGCTGACTCGTGCGTTACTTGACCGAAGATTGGGCATTTTGACCAATCTTCAAGTACCCCGTTCACTCAGACCCCGAGCCTCCCGCGTTCGGGGTTGCCGCAAACGACTGCTCAAGGGCGTACTGGTCACGGCTCAAGTTGATTCTGGTCTGCAAGCCCGCCATCATGGTCTGAAACTCAGGCTGCACTGCCATATCCCGTAGAATTGGCTCAATAGGCGGCTGCCAAAATGCCACCCAGCCCTCATCAATGCCACGTTGCAGGCTCATCAGGGCCATCTGCTGCTGGCCTGCCAACTGGTTCGCCAGTGCTTGACGGTACCAGATGCTGGGATCAGCGCGGGCGGTCCCTGCCAGAACCGTATCTAACTCAGTCTTGGCGACGTTGAGTAAGGCCGCGCCAGCCTCTAATTGACCCGATTGTTGATAGGCGTAGACGGTACCCAGCATCGCGAACTGTTCGAGATCGCCACCTTGCCTGTTTCTGTCCTCGAGGCCCTGTGCCTGCTGCCAATAATCAATCGCGGCCTGCGGCTCACCGATCAGATACGACGCATAAGACGCCACCAGGTAATGCTCATGCGCTGACTGATTCGGCTCCCCCAGCCCACTCGACTGAGCCAACCGCTGCAGCACCGTCTGCGCCTGATCAAAGTCTTCTTGCATGGCATAACGCTGTACCTCCAGCCAGTCAAAGCGCCACATATGCTGAGGCTCAACCGTCGCCTTGGCGACACTAATCCATTCATCGGCTTGCCTGTAGTTGCCAAGCGACAGCTGCAACTTGGCGAGGTCAAAGGCAACGTGAACGCTACCCGACAACCCATAGGCTTTTTCATATTGTCGAATCGCGTCACTGATTCGGCCACGGGCCTGACTAACCCGCGCTGACAATCGATAGGCCAATGCAAAGTTAGGATTGGCGTCGATAATACTGCCGAAGACTTGCATCGCTTCGGCGTCACGACCACGATCAATATACAGACTAGCAACGTTATAACCGGCAACGGGGGATCGAGGGTCCAGTTTGAAGGCCACCTCATACTCGGCAAGCTTGGCATCGGGATCATCGATCAGCGGCGCATACCACATATGCGCCATCGCGTAGTTCGGACTGTATTCGATCGCTTTAAGCAATGCCTGCTTGGCCGCTTCGTCTTCGTGGTTGCGCACCCTGTGGATCAAGCCTTGACTGGCCCAGGCCATGCCTGACTGCGGGTTCAATTTCAATCCCCGATCGACCGCTGCCTGCGCGTCAGCCAACAGCCTGTCCCGATACGCATCATTCACAGCATTTTTCGAGGCGGACTCAAAACGATAGGAAACTTGCAGCGTGTTGGCGTCTGCCAGACCAACCCACGCCGCCACATAGTCGGGGTCCAGATCAACTGCCCGTTGAAAGAATCGCGCGGCGTCCTGCAGGCTCACCTCACTGCGGCGGGCCAACTCAGCCTGACCCATACTATACAGAATGATGGCTTCGGGGCTGGCAGAAGCTCGGGATACCAGATCTATCGGCGTCGCACCCAGCAACTTGATTTTCAACTCATCCACAACTGCTGCGGCAATATCATCCTGAATCTTGAAAACATCGGTGAATTGGCGATCATACGTATTCGACCACAGGTGCGCGCCATCACGGGTGTTGACCAATTGCGCAGTCACACGAATGGTGTCGTCAATATCATTACGCCGCACACTGCCTTCAAGAATGAAGTCGACGCCCAGCTCACTACCGATCTGTTGTACGCTTTTTCGTACACCGCGATAGGCAAAAGAGGATGTACGAGCTGCCACTTGCAGTCCGTGCACCCCGGCGAGCACATTGAGCAACTCTTCCGAAAGCCCGTCGGCGAAGAATCGATCACGACGGTCATCAGTAAAAGACTCAAAGGGCAAGACCGCGATCCTATTGACCACTGCTAGCTGACTACTCGCCTTGGTGACTGCCTTCGCGACCTCGACAGTGCGTTCCTGCGCCTGAGCATTGACGGCTGGCGACCCAATGGATTCCTGGAGAGTGAGCTGGGCATAAAACAAACCGCCAACGACGAGTAGCATCACGACAATCATTGCCAGCTCGGCTCGGCTGCCAATCAAAGCCGTCGCTTCAGGCGGAACGGCACCTGAACCCGCGTGAGAAGCACTCGCATTCAAGCCCTGATCGCGGACCACGCCTCGCTGATTTAGATCGAACAACCAGGCACTAAGCAACACCAACGGCAAGCCGGCAGCAAAGGCGGTGACCAAATAGCGCATGGTGCTGTCGGGCAAGGAGAGAGTGGGCGACAGAATGTCGACAATCTGAATGATCGGCCACAGTATGACGACATACAGGGTCGCTGTGCGGATCACCCGCCGCCGTTTGAGTTCTTTAAACAGATTGGCTAGCCAGCCTGCTGCTTGCCTGGAATGGGATTCAGTCACAACGAGAAATCAGCCCTCCTCTAGCGTAATATCTGCGGAGACAGTCCGAACCGACACTCGACCTTTGCCATCGCCAAATACTGCATTGAGGCGCTGGCGCGCGGGAAAATGGGTTTTGGCCTCGAGCTCACTCAGTCTATTTTCAATAGCACCACTCATACCACCATCCAAATCAACGGTGGCATTGAGCCCCGATTGTAGGCCGAGGCGGATATCACCGCTGACTGATGACAGGTCTATCTGACCTGCTGGATTGAGCTTTCCGATAATTTCCATGCTACCACTGACGCTCCGCGCTGCCAGCTGGTCAACCGTCGTCATCTCAAGGACCAAATCACCAGAAACCGTATCGAGTCGCACTTCAGTGGCTGTGACTGACAACGCCAGATCACCGCTGATGGTGGATGCCAGCACTGATCCAGCCACATCCTCGATGATAATATCGCCACTGACGGTATTCATTATCAGTTGTCCTTCGATTTTTCGCGCCCGCAGATCACCACTGATGGACTGCAACTGAACCCCACCCCGTACACTCTCGATTTCAACCTCGGAGGACACGCCAACAAATTTGACTCGGCTGCTGTGAGGCACTTGGATGGTCAAGTCGGAACCATTACCCCAGTTCAGATCCTGGCGGGGCATCTTGACATCAACGACAATCAACCCATCATCGGCACCGAAGACGAGCGCCTCGGCGAGATCGTCAAGCTCACCCTTGATGCTGACTTGCGGCTGATCCCAACCGATAATAGCCACTGCGCCGCGAGTGTTATTAATACTGATCACCGCTTTCGCGGGCACCGCCAGTGATTTGTCTATGGCGTCGCCAGCACTCGCATTCGACGCCAAACCTAAGCTCAGCAATAGAATCAACAAAAGACGTTTCTCAAATTGCATCAGGCTTCCCTCTTGGCACAAGATTTAACTTTAAAATCCTACGCCACATTGAGGTATTTTTAGCTGCGCCGCGTCAATCATTCAATGGGTTCTGAGCGGCATTTTGGCGGCCATTACCGCCTGAACTAGGGATTCGACCGTTCGGCCCTAGCCCACCCTGAATCGATCAAATTACAACCAGTTGAGTGTTAGATTAGCATCCTGAAGTCGATGAACAAAAAGCGGTGTTGCATGAGTCATCGAGCTGGTTAGGAGGTAACAATGCGCTTGTCGATGTACGGCATGACGTTAATAGAATTGGTACTCGTTGTCGCCTTGATTGGCATTGGCATCCTCGCGGCTGCCCCAAGCTTTAACTCAATAGTCAGCAAAAACCAAACTACAACCCAAATCAATGAACTTGTCATAGCGATCAACCTTGCACGGAGCGAGGCTTCCAAGGTCAGTGGGGTTGTGAGTCTGCAAGCAACCAACACCATCGACAACACCATCGACAACATCATCGACAACAACAACGAATTCGGTAACGGCTGGTGTGTCGTCGTCGGTAACCCAGGCGATTGTAACGGCGATATCATTCGTTCGTTCCCAGCACCGCTCGGCGTCGATGCCATCAACTCAGAGAGCGATTCACTGCAATTCAACGCCTTTGGCGCCATGCATGACAACTCGACTCGAACATTTATATTTTGCGCCCCAGGTAAAGACCGCCTGATCACCATTACCCCTGTTGGTCGATCTAAAATCGACAACGTGGCACCTGGTGATTGTTAAACTATTATTTATTTTTAAGTTATTGGAACTAACGTAGTGAGACAATCGATACAAGCATTTACTCTGATCGAGGTTTTAATCTCAGTCCTCATCTTGTCAGTTGGCCTGCTCGGCGCCAGCGGTTTACAACTCCGCGGATTAGATGCGAATCGCAACGCGTTTTTTCGTACCGAGGCAACGTACCTGGCAAGCGACATTGCCAACCGCATCCAAGTTAACAAGACCACCAGCTATAGCGACATAACACTCACCACCACGCCGGCTGTTGGCATCGACTGTACCGCCAACAACTGCTCGCCAACGCAAATGGCTGCTTATGATACGGCACAGTGGTTATGTTCCATCAACTCCATTAATGCCGCCGACGATTCGACTTATACTGCGTGCTCAAATTTGAACATCGTCGGTGTTTTGCCTGGTGGCAAAGCCTCGCTGGTGAAAAACGGTAACGAATATGCGATTACCGTGCAATGGTCTGATATCAGCACCAGTACAGCTTCATCCGTTAACCTGGTGGTGGTGCAGTGATGATCAACAGGACAACGATGGGTAAAATTTCAGGATTCACCCTGGTGGAAGCCTTGATCGGACTGGCACTGTCATCCACGATCATGCTGGGCGTCAGCCAATTGTTTTTAGCCAATGCAAAAACCTACAACTTACTCGCGGGTCAGTCTGCCATGCAAGAATCCGGTCGATTCGCGCTCGGCATCATCACGCGAGCGGCCCAAGCTTCCGGCTATAAGGGTTGCTTTTCAACCAATGCCAGCGTGCATAAAACGTTTCTCGCTGACATACCTTACGAGTTCAATCTTGACCGGCCAATCATTGGCTACGAGGGTGAAACCAGCGCATGGGTCCCCAATATAAGCAACAGTTTACCGAGCACAGTTGGCACAACCGACACCCATGTCTACAAATCGAATGGCATCGGGGCGGGTACCGGGATTGATATCAGTACCATCGTCAAAGGTACTGACATCATCACCATTAACTATTTACCGCAGAAGACTCACCGCCTGAAAATCGACATGCCAACCAACACCGCCGATATTCAGACCGCAACACAAGACTTCGACTTTGCCGCAGAGCATATTGCCTTTATTCACGATTGTGAAAAACAAACATTCTTCAGAGTCAGCGGTATCGCCGGCGATCTCATCGAGCATGCCACAAGCGTAGACGCGGACGGCTACACCAATGCCAACATCCTCGCTCGGTTTGGTGCCTTTAAAAACAGTGCCTACGTGTCAGCCATTGCTTCAGAAACTTATTATGTCGCACCCAGCGAAGGCAGGAACAATTCAGGTCAAAGTCCTCTGTCTTTGTGGCGCAAGTCGGGCATCTCGCCGCCTACCGAATTGGTAGACGGCATTGAAGACCTGCAGATTAAATACGGCGTTGACACCGATAATGACAAGATTCCCAACAGGTACGTCGACGCCGGGGCCGTCATAAATTTCGACGATGTGCGCTCTCTAAGAGTATCCATCGTCGCCACGTCTATCGACGATGTCGATGGGACCAGCACCCCAACTCACGGCTGTAGCACGCAATATTGCAAGCCTGGCACAGCCACCGATGGTCTGTTGCGTAGAACCTTCAGCCAAACAGTGGCACTGCGCAATGGCCGATAGCCGATCATTGACCCATTGACCCATTGACTCATTAACTCATTGACAATATTTACCTACGGAGTGACTCGCTACATGCACAGTCCTAACAAGCAGTCTGGCGTCGTGTTGATTATGACCCTGATCATATTACTGATCGTCACCTTACTTGGCACGTCATCCATTCAGATGACGAGTCTGCTTGAACGCATGTCGAGAAACGCCACCGATGCCAGCAGTGCATTCTCGGCCGCAGAGGCCGCATTAAAAGCGGCAGAAGCTATCGTTGAACTTGAAACCTCGACCACGGCTTATACCGCCAATGCGAATGGCAAATATGAGAGCCAGGGTGTTGAAGTCACACCCAGATGGCAAACGGCAACCACCTGGACGCCAGCTAACGCCATCACCACAACATATTCCGGTAGCATCAACCCACCGTCATACATTATTGAATTTGTCCAAGCCGTGCGTTCGGGAGATGACCAACTCAACCTCGACAATGTGGGTGGTGATGCGGGATCTGATATTACTCAGATATTTCGCATCACGGCATTAGGCAGGGGTAAGACCACAGCAGCCAAAATTTACCTGCAAAGTACCTATGGTAAGAAATTTTAGTGATTAATCGAGCACAATAAAATGATTCAGACAGCAATACATCAGTTGATCAGGGGCAGTTTTTTAGCCTGTGTTCTTTCGGTCGCCTTAAATGCGCATGCTGCTGTTACCGTCGCTGGCGCCGGCATTGCTGACCAGGTCAACGATGACGGCGCCAGCGTCCTCATCGATATCAAAAGCGCATTTAATGGCAATCCCAATACCTTCGCCCTGACTTCAGGTGCATTACCCGATGGCTTGAGCCTTGACGTCGACACTGGCTTGATTCAAGGCACCATCAACCCGTCTGCCAGCGGGTCCAGCCCCTATAGTGTTGAAATCAGCGCCTCGGACGGTGGCACACCGGTACCCGATATTTTCAGCTGGACCGTCGCCAACATAGCGCCCCTTGCCGTCGTGGATACCAATGGCATCAGCGAAGAAGGCACTACCAGCACCGGCAACGTGCTGACCAATGACGCTGATGGCGCGCCGGATACAGATACCCTGCTGGTCAGTGCTCTCAACGGCGGTGCCATCGGCGCCACAACCGCCGGCACTTATGGCAGCCTTGTGCTGAACAGCGATGGTAGCTACACCTACACCATCGATAATCTTAACCCTATGGTGCAGGCCCTCGATGCCGGCCAAACTCTGCTTGACACCTTCACCTATACCGCTGACGACAATGAAGGGGGTACGAGGGATGCCACCCTGGATATCACCATCACCGGCGTTGACGATGCTCCTCTGGTAGGCACGCCCATCGCTAATCAAGCTCACACGGATGGCCAGGCAGGTATCAGCCTCGATGTCTCAGCCGCCTTCACACCCAGCACTGATAACGGCGATACGCTGGTGGCCTTTAACCTCACCGCTGGCACCTTGCCCAGCGGCCTGACCTTGGCCACAGGCACCGGCCTGATCACGGGGACTATGGATAATTCTGCCAGCCAGATCGACTTGAATAATGGCGCCGGAATGTATCCCCTCACCATCACCGCCACTGACAGCGATGGCCTCACGGTCGCGGATACGTTTATCTGGACCGTCACCAACATAGCGCCCCTTGCCGTCGTGGATACCAATGGCATCAGCGAAGAAGGCACTACCAGCACCGGCAACGTGCTGACCAATGACGCTGATGGCGCGCCGGATACAGATACCCTGCTGGTCAGTGCTCTCAACGGCGGTGCCATCGGCGCCACAACCGCCGGCACTTATGGCAGCCTTGTGCTGAACAGCGATGGTAGCTACACCTACACCATCGATAATCTTAACCCTATGGTGCAGGCCCTCGATGCCGGCCAAACTCTGCTTGACACCTTCACCTATACCGCTGACGACAATGAAGGGGGTACGAGGGATGCCACCCTGGATATCACCATCACCGGCGTTAATGATTTACCCGTGGTGACCGGTGATTTTACGGGCAGCGTTACTGAAGGCAATCTTGGAGATACCGTAACAGTCAGTGGCGCCATCAACATCACTGATGTCGATACCAGTAATACACCGACCTTCTCTACCAATGTGACGGGCACCTTTGGCGGTATCGTCGTGACGCCCGGCGGCTGGACTTATACCCTCGACCAAAGTCTGGTCCAGGACCTGGATGCCGGTGACGTGGTCACTGACAGCCTTATTCTTGCGGCTACCAGCCTTGATCCAGTGACGCAGGCAATTGTCATTACCATCACCGGTAGCAATGACAAGCCGGAGATCAGCGATCAATCTATCAACTTGCCGGAAAACTCAGCGAGCGATGCCTTTGTCCTGAATCTCGGCGCGACTGATATCGACGTCGATGATACGACCTTTAGTTTCGCTATTACTGCCGGGTTAACCGCACCCGCCGAATTCCAGGTCAATAGTAACGGTGATCTTCTGGTGGGCACGCACACACCGGATATTGAACTGTTGAATTTTGAAACAAAAAACACTTACTCCCTGACTGTGGAGGTCACTGATAGTCAGGGTCTGACAGATACAGCAACTATCACCGTCAACCTTACGGATCAAAATGATGCACCGGGCATCACGGTCTGCGAAGAATTTGACAGTCTGGGCGAGTCTCTCAACACGCTGCCCGGCTTCCTCACCCCTCTGCTAGCCTTGGGCTATTACAATTTTTCTGCCGCTGCTCCCTGCAACCGAGTGATCAGCACGCCGGTAAATTATTACATGGAGCAAGACAAACGCATCGTTACCCGGTCGCCCATCCCGTCACCCGCGGACACAGCAACGACCAACTACCGACAGCTTATCAGTGAATTTCCCAAGGCCTGGGATCAAGACGATACCCTGCTGTATTACTCAACGCTACAATCCACGACCAGTCTGCTGGCGACTGTGACATTCACTAACGAGGTCGGTACTGACAGCACCAGCGGTGAATTTATTTATCTGCCAACAGCCGGAACAAACGTCACGGATGATGGCCTGGACTATTTTATTTACCGTGTCTGTGATACACCAGCATCCACAATTGAGGCGCGCTGCGCCCTTGGTATCGTCTACGTCAGCATCCTTAAAAAAGCCGCAGATGCAGTCAATACAGGCAATGTCGTTGATAGCGGCACGCTCTCACAGGGACCGTTGGAACTACCCGTAGCCGCTCCGCCTAATGTGTTTATTTTACTCGATGATTCTGATGCCATGGCATCAGACATCCTCACTGACCAGAGTGAGGGCTACTACGCCGTCGGCAACCTGACCAAAACCTGGTTTTTACCGGAAGATGGTACTGGCAGACCCAGCTATGCAGTCAGTGAGGCAAAGGATTCAACATCAGGTCTCTGGCGCTTGCGCAATAAGGACTACAACAAGATTTACTATAACCCTGAAATCACCTATTCACCCTGGGTTGGCTTGGATAATCGTGGCGATAATTTTACAAATTCAGATCCAACCGCTGCTATATCTGATCCCTATAAGCAGAACAGCCCAAAAATTAATTTAACCGTTGGCCAAGATATGCCTGGCAGCGACAGTGCGGTTTTTTTGGCTAAACATTACACTTGGACTGATATCGATGACGCGATTAACTGCCCTGACAACGTCGTCGGCGTTGTTGACGGCACTTCACCCTTCACGGCTGCAGGTGGCATCTGCACCGAGGGTACGCTCGTAGAAATCAAGCCGACAACGAGTCTTTACCCCAAAGGGCCAAACAGAACCGATTGTGTCGGCGTCAACTGTACCTACGAGGAAGAGATACAAAACTTCGCTAACTTCTACAGCTTTGGCCGCACGCGTCACTACACGGCAAAAAATGCTCTAGGGGGTGTATTAGCGGCGTCAGAAAATATGCGCATCGGCTTTGGGGCCTTCGCTGGCAAAAACGACAACATCAATATCACAGAGATGAATGAATCAGCGCTGACTGGCAACAAAGGTGAGTTGCTCAATAGACTATACCGTAACAGTGCATCATCAGACTCGACGCCTATTCGTGACAGCCTGGAGCGCACTGGCCGCTATTATGAGTGTGAAGACAGCAAAACCATTATTACCAGCGGTAGAACCTGCCCGGTACTACCCGCACCAGAAGGCAACTGTCAGCAAAACTTTACCCTGGTGGTTACTGCGGGCTTCTGGAATGGCAATACGAACACGCTATCAACAGATGACGCTGACGGCGACGACAACAGCGCCTGGGATGGCGGTCGTTATGCAGACACTGGCTCAACGACACCCACCTTGGCGGATATCGCCATGCATTTCTATGAGCGAGACCTGCACCCCTCATTGAGCAATGAAGTACCAGCGACAGAGAAGGACCTGGCAGGCGCAGCGGCTAGCGCATTCGGCGGCTCAACCTTGAACCGAACCATGCACCAACATATGTCTACCTATGTCGTTGCCTTCGGTGTCGAGGGCAGCTTATCGCCCACCGATGTACCCACTGATTATACAACGGCTTTCGACTGGGGCGATGCTGTCACCGATGACGAGAAGCTAAATGACTTAGTTCATACCGCAGTCAACGGTCGCGGGAGCTATCTCGATGCCGGTAACCCAGAAGAACTTAACAGTGCTCTGAAGACCGCTTTCGTCGAATTTTCCCAGGCCATCGGTACAGCCAGCGCTGTCAGTTTCAACTCACAAGAAGTCCAGCAAGGTGCCCTGCTTTACCGGGCCATTTATAACGTGCGAGAGAACACCGGTGATCTGGTGGCGCAAGGTTTCAATCTGGACGGCTCACTGGGCGATCAGGTTTGGAGCGCTGCCGAGCAGCTCGATTTGAAAGATCCCACCGCCACAGACCCGAGCATCAATCGACGAGAGCTACTCACCTACGACAACAGTGTCGCCAATGGTGCTCGAGGTATCGCATTTAGACCGCGGGATATCGTCGAAAATAACCAACAGCTGGCCGAAGCCCTTGAAGATGATATTTTGAATGTCCTCGACTGGGATAATATCTTTGACCCCGATGCTAGCCCCTCGCTCGACTTGTTTGATCGACAGATGATTAAACACGTCAATTACCTGCGTGGTGACGCGAGCAATGAGCGCCCACTTGGCAACCTTCGTGAACGACCCGTGGTTAAGGGTCGACTGGGTGATATCGTCAGCTCTACACCGGTGTTCTATGGTCCACCGAACAGGGCTCGAAGAACCTTACCGCCCTATCCTACAATAGCAGCCCAGAGCTACGCAGCCTTCAAGGACTCCTATACTAATTTGCTTGCAGATGATGACAAGGAACGGGAACCGATGGTGTATGTTGGCTCGAACGACGGTTTCCTGCATGGTTTTAATGGGAATACCGGCGAAGAGCACTTCGCTTATATGCCCGGCGAAGTCATTACCGGGGTTTATAGCCAAAGAATTAAACAATTGCTCAGCACCAACTACTTACACCGTTATAGTGTAGATTTGGCCGCGGCGGTGAATGACGTTTATCTGGATAGTGATCGTCGCAGCGATACAGGAAGCATCGAAAAACACTGGGCAACCGTTCTTATCGGCGGCTATCGCGCCGGCGGTAAAGGTTATTTTGCACTGGATATTTCGGACCCAACCGGGGCTAACGACGCCAACAAAGCTATCACTGAAGCCAATGCCAGCAAGGTCGTTATGTGGGAGTTTACCCCTGCCGATGATACACCGGTCACTGACTACGGGATCGATACTGACGCTGACACCCTGGCTGCAGGCGATACCGATGACCGCAGCGTCGATGCCTTGTCTCAGCCGATCAGTGATTTGGGCTACACTTTTAGCACACCTACCATTGCCATGAGCAATGTCAGCGAAACCGACGTCAACCCATCCACAGCCGACAGGGATAATCGCTGGATTGCCGTTCTTGGCAATGGTTACGACAGCACATCAGGTAACGCGGTACTGTTTGCTGTATTTGTTGACGGCGGCACCGACGGCACCTGGTGCCACCCGGAAAAATCTGGCTGCGCAGCGGATAATGGTGATGGGGACAGCTTTGACTTTGTCAAAATTACAGCCGCAGGACGTTCCTCAACGGGGATTGCGAATGGCTTGGGCGTGCCGCGAGGAATTGACCTTGACGGTAATGGTACCCTCGACATCGCCTATGCCGGCGACCGCTTCGGCAATTTATTCCGGTTCGATCTACGTAATCCTGATCCCGCTAAATGGGATTCGACGCTACTCTACAGCGCCAGCTATACCGATGCTGACGGCATCACTTTAGCGCAACCCATCACGACCCAACCGCTGGTGATCGCGCACCCAACCATTCAAACCGGCGTCGATTGCGGTGCCTTTGATGCAAACGAAGTGCTCTCATCGAATTTATGTGGTGGCTATATCGTCATATTCGGTACCGGCAGCTATATCTATGAAGGCGACGACACCAACAAGGACATCCAAAGTATTTACGGCATCTGGGACAGGTTAGGCACAACCAAGGTGACTCAGGACACGCTGGTAGAACAGACCTACACGGCATTCAGCGGGGATGCTAACGTCGGCGCTGGGCGCGTACTCTCGAGAAATCCGGTGGACTACAACTCAAAGTTTGGCTGGTACTTGAACTTCAATAATCCGGCAGCTGTTCCCGTCGTGGTTGACAACGTGACTCAAGCTGAATTCCCCGGCGAACGTGCCATCAGAAATATCCAGCTTCGCGGTGGCATTGTGTTTATCAATAGCATCATACCGAAACCCATACTAAGCTGCACCGTCGAAGCTGGCGGGGCTTCCAATGCCTTTTGCCCTGACACAGGTTCCACGCTCTGCATTACCCGTGATGGCATTTTTGATATCAATGGGGACTCAACGATCGATGCTGACGATAAAACCACCTCTGGCAACTTTGTGGCATCAACCTTTTTCGAAGGCTCTGTCCCCACAGACTCAACATTCTTTGGCGACTCGCTGGTCACTCAATTAAGCGACCAATCGCTCAATATCACGCTCACGGACACCAGTACTAGCCTCCATACCGGCCGAATATCCTGGTCCCAGCTGACAACTGATTAGAACACTTGAGGAGTTAACGCTAATGAACCCAACCTTTCTCGCTGGCCTAATTCTCGTCGCTTTGAGCCTGTGCAATACCGCGACGGCCGAGGTTAACGCCAGTCCCTATATGCAGACCCGGATTGCAGAAATTCACACGCTGGACTATGCAACAAAAACCGCCATCATGAGCGGCTACCGCTATGCCTTCAGCGGCGTGATGGGTTACGACCTGCCCAAGATTCGGCTTTACGGCTCTGATTTTGGCGCCTACGAACTACTGCAACCTGGTATGCGAGTACGCGTCACATACCGCCTTTCAGCCGACGCCCGGATTGTGATCAACCTGCAACAGGTTCACGACACTACCCCACTGGGCGTACCCGAAGACCAATAGCCGCCCTATGGCGCGGCACTCGCCAGAACCCGCCTCAGGCTTTCGGTGTCAGCGCCTGAATTTCTGCCCAGATCGCTTCGGCCTCTTCCGTTAATAATGAGTACCCCCGAATATTGCCATTACGCTGGGCCTGCAGGGCTTCTCCCAATTTCTTCTGATAGGCTTTGTTGAGCTTTTTCAGTGGGTCGGCTTTCAGAAAAGAAAACATGGGTTAGCTCCAGGAGTTGAGGTTTGCGGTTTGTACGCGAAAATCCGCCATCTGGCTTGCATGGTGGAACAGAAACGAAGTTTTGAGCCTGTTATGCAACATTACGCCGCCAATAACCTGCCGCCTTCAAATTCGGATAGTCACTAAAGATTGTCTGCATCAGCAAATTCCTAGGTTACAATCTACTGCATCGCCATGCGCCTATCAAGGAATCACCTATGCGACCCTTTAGCCACAGCCTGCTGTTTCTCTGTCTTATTACCTGCGGTGTCGGTGCTGTTGAAGTGCCGGTCAAACTGGATCCCGCAGGTTTTGAGCAGGTTTTGGCCCAAAGCGGCTCAACCCTTTTGGGTGGCCAGCCCTCGATTAAAGGCCTGCAGCGCGTCAAGCAAGCGGGCGTACGCGCGGTGATCTCGCTGCGAACGGATAAAGAGGTTGCTAAACTCGGCTTCGACGAGGCCAAGCAGGCACGGGATGCTGGACTGGCGTTTTACACGATCCCCTTGTCTGATGACGCGAGCTTCTCACCGGCAGCGGTACAACAGTTTATTGATCTGTATGACAGATACGGGGGAGAGGTGTTGCTCCATTGTCGTAGCGGCCGGCGGGTCAGTTACCTGTGGACCGCCTTTCTGGTAAAACATCAAGGTCTGGACCTGGTTGCGGCGCAGCAACATGCCGCAGCCATTAATCTGGGTCACTCGCCCATTGAGGGCTTACTGGGTCAGGCTCTGGAACTGCAATATAGAGATCGACCTGAATAGCCAAGCCCCTGCCGCACCGGCAGTGACGCGTATCGTTTTTTTAAAATAAGAGGAATGACACCATGACCGACTTCGCATTACCAAACTTCACCACCGACCTCACTGGCCAGGTCGCCCTAGTCACCGGCACGACCTCTGGCTTGGGTAAGCGATTTGCCCAGGTGCTGGCAGCCTGCGGTGCCAGTGTCGCCGTCACTGGTCGACGGGAAGATCGCTTGCGCGAACTCGCTGACGAGATTAACGCGCAAGGCGGCAAGGCTTTTCCTGTGCGCTTGGACATGACCGACTCTGATAGCATTGTCGCGGCGGTGTCTGCTGCCGAAGCCGCCCTCGGCACCATCACCATACTGGTGAACAACGCGGGCATTCCGGACGCCCAGCGGGCTCATAAGATGTCGAATCAATTGATCGATGATGTGTTTGATACCAACCTGCGTGGCCCTTATGTCATGAGTTGTGAAATTGCGAGACGCTTAATTGCCAGCGGCAAGTCCGGACGCATGGTCAACATTTCCTCAGTGGCGGCGTTTCATTACAGTGGTGGTGGCGCAGCATTATATTCCATCACCAAAGCCGGTATCGCTCGAATGACTGAGGCACTGGCTGTCGAATGGGCACGCTTTAATATCAACGTCAATTGCATTGCTCCGGGGGCATTTTCATCGGAGATGCTCGATGGCATGTTGGAACGCATGGGCGATATCAGCGAGCACTTTCCACGCAAACGCATTGGCCAACCAGCGCAGATGGATAGCACCTTACTCTATTTGGTGTCGCCCTCATCAGACTGTGTCACGGGCACCATCATCAAGGTTGATGACGGTCAGGGACCACGCTAGCGCCGCAGGGGTGAGCGCCTAGGCAATCACTCCTGCTCGAGCCAAAGCCTGCATATCTTCGATAGACAGGCCAAGTTCAGAAAGAATCTCCACTGTATGCTGACCCACCTCTGGTGAATGATGGCGCAGCGCATAGGGCGTTTTACTGAACCGCGCCGGCGCTTTCGGTTGTTGCATGGTGCCACCACGGGGATGCTCACTGACCTCGAGCATGCCACCGGCCATTACCTGTGGATCTGAACTCACCTCACTGCGCTTGTTGGCTCTGCCAACGGGGATATCATTCTGCGCCAGAATATCAATCAACTGATCTGTCGTATAAGACGATGTATCCGCCCCCAGATGGTGTGAGACTACCGCGCCATCAGCCGTCTGATTGACCTCGTAGTTATCCGCCAAGTCGCCTGCATACTCAACATTTTCGCCCAAAAAGCTGTAATTCCACATCAGGTCTGGCCAGTTGAAATACAGGCCTGTATCGAGCATAGAGAGCCGGATATGTTGGCCGCCAGCACCCCGCTCCCGCGCCAACAAAGCCGCAGTAATGCTTTGCGCCGCCGTCAAGGCCGTGACCTTATCGTAAATAATACTGCGCACCATGGCCGGCGCAGCTCCTTGCTCTGCCTGGGCATCAGTGGCGCCCGACAGGGCCTGAATCACATAATCATAGACCTTCTGATCAGCATAGGGCCCTACTTCGCCCATACCGTTGATAGAACAGTAAATCAGTTCCGGATTATGCGTCTTTAGATCGTCATACCCCAGCCCGAGCCTTTCTATCTTGCCTGGCCGATAGTTTTGCAACACCACATCGGCGGTCTGCGCGAGGATTCGAATCAGCGCTGCACCTTCTGGATGTTTCAGGTTCACCGCCAGTGAGCGTTTATTACGATTAATCATGGCGAAGATGGCGCTCAGACCATTGCGATTCGCGCCCAGATAGCGAATGCCATCACCCCAGCCAGGAGCTTCAACCTTGATCACATCAGCACCCTGATCGGCAAGCACCACCGCCGCCATGGGACCGGACACCACCCGCGACAAATCGAGTACCCGAAACCCATGTAATGGACCGTTATTCTGCGTCACGCTGATCGTCGCCTCACATTACTCATTCGTTAACCATTGGTTTGTTATGCTGATATCGGTTTGCTTCGACGCGCACTCAATGCACAGACCATATTTTGCTCACCTCGCAATGAGTGCTTCAAAATGGGTACTTCGCAATGACTGCTTAGCCAAACAAGATGCCACTAAACGACAGCGCCCACATCAGTAACAATAGCCCGCCCGTAACAAGATGGGTACGGGTGATCAGGCCTTCGATCTCGAGTCGGGTCTCATCAGCACCGGAACGCATGACCTTGAGCATCAACAGGTCAAACATCATCACAATAAAGATAATTGGCGCGGTGGCAGGGATCATCGCACCCATCAACAACTCCCAGCCGCCCTCAGGGTGCCACTGGGGCTCAGCAAACGGCAGGATCAAAATAAAAATAATGGCCAGCAAGTGCATTAAATTACGCAAAACACCCATAGCCTTGAATCGTTCGAGCATGACTTTCCTTCACTGGATTGGATCAAGGCGCTGATTACAACACGATTCACCCACAGGTAAAACACATCACGCCAGATACTCGATACTTTCCTCACATTGCTGACAATTAGTCCTAGCAACAGCCCTGAGCGGCTTTTTTATAGACAGCCCTGAGCGGATTTTATAAACAGCCCTGAGCGGATTTTATCAACAGCCCTGAGCCGCTTCTTTATAGACAGCCC
>JABBAY010000021.1 GCA_018607725.1 K189A clade bacterium | reverse complement strand
TTTGTCTGCTGATGCTCGTAGTGGCGCTGTTAATTTTCTGGGTTGATGTCAAAAGCGCCTTTAGGTTTGTGGCAATCCGGCCGACGCTTGCTCTGGAATTTGAACTTGGCATGAAGTTCGATTGGCAGCCTCTCACCCTGGATATTCCCAGCCACTTTGGCTGGGGTGCTGTCCCAAGGTTTGAAATGCCATTAGGGACTCGATTATGGCAATGCGTTGCGCTACGCGAAACGGCAAGACCTGTGGCTGAAAGGTACCGAGAAAATTTTGACTCCACCCTCACGATATCTATGGTGTTCCGACATTTGTCATAGGTGATGAAGTGCTGTTTGGACGGGAGCATATTCCCTATCTGCTGTGGCGTCTCAGTGGCCCAAAAAGGCCCTGTTCCCCGACAGTGCTTACAAAATTGCTTAGGATATTGCTTAGGGGATTGCTTGCGAGTTTGCTGGCGAGATTGAACCATGCTGACCGTCTATATGGATTTCAAATCGGCAGTGTCATATTTGGCGATAAATCTGTTTTTTTCGTTGGTAGCGCGAAGTTCCTACGATTACCGATGACGGCTTCGGTTGCGCAAATGCATCGAAGCGTTCGCGCTGCTTCAAGGCGCGTCACCCGTCAAAAATAAGCGACACATCAAGGAGTTGATCTACAGCTCTCTGAGTCTGTTGGAGATACCGATCTCGGCACGCGGGCATTGCAACGGCGAGCCACTGGCTGTTATCCAAGCGACATTTGCGGCCTGCTGACTGGCCTCAGATGATGAGGCAATGGGTGAAATAAGCGCCATTGACTGGCAAGTTAATGGATGTCCTGATTTGTTGCTGCGGATTTAATTCTCCTAAATCAGAACTTCATGCACGCTTTGAACACGACCATCCTCACCCTTACTTCTGTCATATCCACCGCAATCAAATAGCTTTGCTAGGGCCTGCGTGCCTTCAAATTCAAATATCGTAAAACCATTCACTTCACGAGTCGCGAGTACCTCATCATTTGTCAGCCATCCCGGTTCGTCAGCTGTTATGCCTCTTGCGGACGACGGCCACGTGGCATCAGATGTGCTGACAGGCCCCACCAAAAATGATTTCACAGGTCTTTCCAGTCTCAAGTCTCCGCTTTGTTTAATATCAACAACACCCTGAGCGTGGATATCGCCGGAGAAGATCATGCGCGAGCCATGCCGAAATTTCACCAGCGCTTCAAGCAATCGCTGGTGTTGATCCCACCAACCCTTTTGCCAGAAGTACTTGCTCGCTGTGGTCGTTAGTTGTCCTTGCACTTCAGATAACACTTCATTGGTCACGACACCGGAAAACCCTTCTGGAGCGACAACATCGGGATACCATTCTCGCCATTTTCCTGCCGTCCAGCCAACGGGGTGGCTGGGCACCATGGCATAGTGTTTCGCAGGTGAATTATTGATGCGGCTGATCAACCAGTCTTCAGCTGCCTCGGGTATCAATTTCGCATTATCTCCCACTGTTAAGTAGCCGGCACAATCATAAATAGAGGCCTCAAAGAGACGACCATAGGTTAAGGTGCCGAAAGCCCGGTTCCATTCAGGGCGGAGTGCATCAGGCAGTGGAGGATAGTAAAGGTCTGCAATAGTCTTGTGCGCCATCCGACTGAAATTATCTGGCGGAAAAGTTACTAATTCTGACGATGCATCATCGTTCTCAAAATAATCATGATCATCGGATACAAAGTATATTGGCGTCGATTTAAAACGGGTGCCGTACAAGTTTGCGATTTGTTCGTCACCGATTCGCACCAGTATATCCTCGTTACTAGTACCAATGATTGGCGCTGAACGGTTAAAACTGCCATAGCGTAAGCTGAAGTGCCAGCTAGATAAATATTTTAGCCATTTTGAGTTTCTGCCTATCGAAGGATGCTCCTTGCCTCGCAAGTCGTAATAAATATGGTCGCCGATGGCAATTGCTGCATCGGGCTTCTCTTGTAACCCAGCATCAAACAAATTCTGGCGAAAAGTATGGGGTTTGAAAAACTGTACAGAAGGCATGCCAAGTCCGTCGGCCCCGCCTGCACAGGTAAAGGCCAGTAGTTTGAAGGTTGTTGGTTCGGAGTTTCTAGCCGGGAAAGTTCGTAGTGGCCAGGCTTCTCCCAGACTACCCTGTTGGTCAGATAGTTGAAGTTGGTAGGTCTTTGCGGCCTCCAGTCGGTCGGCGTAGAACGACCAGAACCTACCTTTACTGTCCATTTTACGCCCAGATACGCTCTTGCCATCAATGGACAGGTGCAGTTTATTCGTAGGTTGAGCAACGGAAACAGAGATAGCGAAGGTGGTGTCGGTGACTGTTGGCAAAATGTGCCGAATATCTCCAGTTCGATCCGCCCAAGCCTTTGGCAGAAAAGACACAGGCACTGCCATTCCCAGCCACTTCAAAAGAGTTCTGCGATGTATGTGCATCTAATATCTGAACCTCTAATGGGGATCTTGGCAAAGTAACACACAGCTGTTCAGGAAGAGACAGTTCAGGAAATAGACAGTTCAGGAA
>JABBAY010000109.1 GCA_018607725.1 K189A clade bacterium | reverse complement strand
ATGTGTTCTTCGAGACCGTCCAACTCGCCCGACGCTGGACCGGTCCGGCAGCCTTGGCCGCCGGCATCGTACAGGGCACCGCGACGCTGGAAGGACTTCAGGCAGCCGCGCTCAGCGACGCGGCAAGCCTTGCCCGACTGGGCGCCAACCGCAAGGTTTACGGCGCCATGAAGGCCGCACTATATGGCGAAAATGCAGCGATTAACGGTCCCCATGGCCCAGCCTATATGCTCGCTAATTCGACGCTCTACGCACACTAACCCCGGACAATCTCTATCGATTAAAAGGGCACCGGTGAAGAAAATGTCTCCGGCGTGGCAGTTTTAGGATGGCTAAAAGCCAGCTTTTCCGCATGCAGCATCAGTCTTGGCGCTGCCTGAAAAGCGGCCTCATGGGCGTACAGATCACAACCCAGTATGGGGTGCCCCAGGTGGGCAAGGTGTAACCGAAGTTGATGACTACGGCCCGTCAAAGGAAATAACGCCAGGCGCGCCGAGTCGACGCCCTGCAGAATAAGTTGATAACGAGTGACGGCGTGCTTGCCATGCTCTGGGTCGATTTTTTGCCGAGGCCGGTTGATCGGGTCTGGCGCAATTGGCCAGCTGACCTCGCCTTGGGCCCGGTCCAAGGTGCCGAAGACTTGAGCCGCATAGCTTTTCACCACCAACCTTTCACGAAATTGACGATTCAGATCTGACACCGCCAACTGAGTCAGACCTAACACCATCACCCCAGAGGTATCTAAATCAAGCCGGTGGACGATCCTGGCCTGCGGAAATGCCTGCAGCAAACGTCTCAGTACACAATCTTTCATGACCCGCCCAGGCACCGACAGCAAGCCAGCAGGCTTATCCACAACCAGGATGTCATCATCTGCATAGATAATCGTTAGCGGGTCATGACAAGGTGGTGGTTCGTGAAATGTGTAATTCATCAAGCGGCCTGGCGAGTCCTGGTAAGTTCCGGTACCCGGGCATCATAGTCGGGAAGCGCACGGAAAAATATCGTATAGTTCCCTATTAAATTCATTTGATCCTCGCCCATGCCCGAAAACAATGACCGGTTACTCAGCGCAATCACTCGAATTGTGCCCTCTATGTTGACTGCCATGGAGGCCTTCGAACAGTTACAGCGCAATTTTCACCCAACCCACAGCGCCCAACTCAAGCTCACCTTCGAACCCTTCGAGGCCCAACTGCGAGAAGACTTCAATTTCTTCAGCACGGTGGAATTTCCGGCAGATATCGCGGCAATTGGCGAGACCCTGCACCAAGCAGCAACTTATGCATTGCGAGCTTGCGAGGGAATCACCGGTGATCACACAGATATCGCACCGATGATGCGGGCCATGCGGGCCCACTGTCGAGCACAGGAAGTGATCTACGCTTTGGCCCCCGCGATGACGCCGGTGAATCAGTACTTCCTCGAGCCCGAGGCCCGCGCCAACGGCCTACTACTCAGCCAACTCGCCCATCAGGAAGCCGACCCGACGGACATTATAGTGAGCGAGCATTTACCTCGCGGCATTCTCAGCGTAGCCAATGAGCGCACTGTCAGGGGTGGCTTTTCCGTTTATGTGCCAGAACATCTCGACCTGCAAGCACCGGCTCCCGTCGTGATGGCACTCCACGGCGGGACTGGCCACGGCAGCGATTTTATCTGGTCTTGGCTGCGCGAAGCCCGTACTCGAGGCTTTATTCTTGTCGCCCCCACATCCGCCGGTGACACCTGGGCTCTCGATGGACCGGACCGAGACTTACCAGCGCTACTCAAGATTCTGACTTACCTGCGACAAAATTGGATGATTGATGACGAGCATATCCTCTTAACCGGTATGTCTGATGGTGCCTCCTATTGCCTGCAGGCAGGTCTGCATCCAGATTCGCCCTTTACCCACTTGGCGCCCTTCTCCGGCGTGTTACATCCCGATATTGTGCTGCAAGGACGTCTTCAGTACGCGCAGAATCGGCCTATTTACTTGGTGCACGGTACCCTTGACTGGATGTTCCCGGTGGAGATCGCGCAGATGGCGCGCGCTGAGCTCGAGCAGGCCGGCGCCGACCTAACCTATCGGCAAATTGAGGGGTTATCCCACAGCTATGCCCGAACCGAAAATCCGGCACTGATCCATTGGTTTAAAGCCGCCTTGCAGGTACCCTCGAATGCATAACGCGGCCAGACTTATTGGCCTCGTTATCTGGGCACTGCTGACGCCCCTGACGTGGGCGGACAATCGATCCCTGACCATCATTCACACCAATGACTTGCATGGCCATATGCAACAAACCGCGGAATTTGCCGGCGCAGCACGCATTGCCGCCTTGGTGGATCAGACGCGACAACAGCAACCGGGCGTCCTGGTTTTGGATGCTGGCGATAGTATCTCGGGCACCCCTGTTTCCACGCTGTTCAAGGGTCTGCCTATCTTTGCTATCCTCAATCGGGTCGGCTACAACGCCGGCGCCCTGGGCAACCACGAGTTCGATCATGGTTCTCACCAGATCGCCTTATTCCGCGAGACTGCGGGTTACCCGCTACTAAGCGCCAACGCCAGAACAGCTGATGGCGTTCTGCTGGCCGACAACGCCAACCTGGTCATGCAGGTTAACGGCATCAAGATCGCCATTATCGGTCTGATTACCGCCAAGACATCCGAGCTGATAACCCCCGTGGGTAACGCGAATCTGGCCTTTGATTCACCAGAGGCCGTATTGCGCGCTCAGGTCGAAGCCCTTGATCCGCTGGTCGATCTAGTGCTGGTCCTGTCCCATGTGGGACACGCAGAAGAACAGCGACTGGCTGCCGTAATCGAGAATATCGATGTCATTATCGGTGGTCATTCGCACACGGCCGTTACGCCACCGGTAAAGGTCAACAATACCTATGTGGTACAAGCCGGATTTTATGGCGCCTATGTGGGTTATCTGCAATTAGCAGTCGATACAGAGACCCGCAAATTAATCAGCTTCAATGGCAAGCTCATCCCTGCAGAAGAGCTACCGCCGCCCGATCCGGTTGTGGCTGACTTGGTCGCGACCTGGGAGCAGGCCGTTGAAAAAATCGTCGACGTGGCCATCAACCGTGTTGACCGTGACTACTCAAGAGCAGAACTCCAACCTATCATTGAAGCCATTTTGGCGCGCTCCACTGGGGCAGATTTTGGTTTCTACAACAGCGGCGGAATTCGGGACAAGCTGCGCTCTGGCAGTATCACCATCCGCAACATCTGGAACATCGAACCCTTCGGGAACTCTGTAGTCACAGTCACGGCTCGCGGCTCAGACATCAGAAACATGTTAGCCATGGAGGGCGAACAACATTGGCGTCTGTTGGAGCTGGAGGATGATAAGACGTATCGGGTCGCCACCAACAGCTTCGTCGCCGCTCAGGCCAGTAAAACCGCGCCGACACTATTCAGGGTCGAGGATAGCCAGCAGCTGGTTAGAGACGTACTGGTGGATTATATCGAGACCTATGGTTTGCGGATTGACCAGCCATCTCGATAACGTCAAAGGCCTTCGCGGCCGCGCCAGACTCGGTACCCCTAAGACTCCGCAAAGAAATCATTGGTCAATCTCAGAAACTCGGCTAACTGGTCATGCTGGACCCAGTGCCCCGCCCGCTCCACCACCACATGCCTGGCGTTCTTAAACAACCGAGTCGGATCTTCGCGTTCGCCATGCCGGAACCAGCTTTCCTTGCCACTCACCAATAATATTGGCGCGGCAATACGCGCCCACAATTCCCTGGACTGCTCTTGACTCATATCGTAGGGCGACATGACATGGGTGTAGTTATCAAACTTCCAGCTGTAGGTACCATCTTCATTTTGGTTGCTGCCATGCACCGTCAGGTGCCGAGCCTGTTCAGCGCTAAGGTGAGTATTGGCCTCCTGCATTCGCCGCACCGACTCTTCTAGATTGGCATAGCGCTTGGGCAACCGGCCCGCCATTTTTCGAGTGTCTTCAACCCACTGGCGCATACGTTCATGCACGGGCTGCTTGTTATACATCGCCGGTGGCCCGCCAGTACCTTCAATAACAATCATTTTTTTGATGTTTTCGGGATAGATGCCGGCGTAGCGCAACGCCACGCCACCACCCAACGAGTGCGCGATGATGTGCAGAGGCGCGAGATTCTGCTGATGAATCAGCTGCGCCAGATCGTAAATATACTCGCTATGACTGTAGGCACTGCCATACACCCATTGGGAGTCACCATGGCCACGGAAATCCGGCGCGATAATATGATATTGATCTCGCAACTCCTGAGCGACCCAGTCCCAGTTATGGCAGTGATCACGATTACCATGAACCAGCAACAGGGGCGGCGCGTCTTCATTACCCCAATCCAGGTAGTGGAGCTTCATGCGCTGCGAATAATATGAGTGTGACGTGGGGCTTGCTTTGCCGCTTGCCATCAATGCACCATTTTGCCAGTTATTGAGCCGCGCAGTATAAACTAAGGATCAGTGAATTTGCGGATATTTACCTGCTCGACATCAATACTAACGAGCTGTTCGCGCCATGCAGACTGATCAAGCAGATCCGCAAGCGCGCTGCCAATCACCACCCAACCATCATCACCCCTAAGCCGATGTTAATCCCGCCCGGTTCCAATCGCAGTACCCACTGAGACTGAGCGCCGAGGCATCGGCTAGTCGGGCAGACCGAGTACACGCTTGGCAATAATATTCAGCTGCACTTCTGACGTGCCACCCTCAATGGAATTCGCTTTTGATCGCAGCCAGGCTCGAGTCTGAGTCAACTCATCCTCAGCGAAGCCCTCGCCTTCCCAACCGAGCATTTGCGAACCCATTGCCCGCTGCATCAGTTCAAAACGCTTAATATTCTGCTCCGTGCCATAGTACTTAAACATCGAAGACACAAAGCTCGGAGCGGTGTTGGTCTTCGACTCATCGGAGCTGCGTCTGACTGTCAGGCCAAAGGCGCGGTCATTCATAGAATGATTGATCAGATCGGTCCGCAGAGCTTGATCCGCCAGCCTGCCATCAGCCTGCCCCACCTCTCGACCGATATATTCCAGCGCAATCTCGGCCAAGGACTTGCCCCGCTGCCCACCACCCGTGCCACCACCGATCATGGTCCGCTCATATTGCAGCAGGCGTTTCGCAACCGTCCAGCCATCATTGACCGTACCAATCACATTCTTGCGGGGTGCCCGCACATCTTCAAAAAAGGTTTCACAGAAAGGTGACAGCCCACTGATCAGCTTGATGGGTTTAACGGTTACGCCGGGGGTCGTCATATCAAATAAGATAAAAGTGATGCCATTGTGTTTTGGCGCTTCAACATCGGTACGTACCAGGCAAAAGATCCAGTCGGCTTTGTCCGCGCCTGAAGTCCAGACCTTCTGGCCGTTGATAATGTAGTCGTCACCATCGACAACCGCCTTGGTCTGCAGGCTGGCAAGATCAGAGCCCGCGTTAGGTTCGCTATAGCCCTGGCACCACCAAATCTCGCCGCTGGCAATTTTCGGTAGGTGTTCGGCTCTTTGTTCGTCACTGCCATACTCGAGCAGCGCTGGCCCGATCATCGACAAACCCATGCCAGCCAGGGCAGGGCGAGCATTAATGCGCGTCATTTCTTCTCGCAGGATTTGGTTTTCTGTCGGGCCGAGCCCAGCGCCACCGTATTCTTTCGGCCAAGTCGGTGCCGTGAATCCTTTTGCGGCCATCAAGTTCAGCCACAAGAGAGTGTCAGGATTTTTATAACGAGCCCGTCGACCACCACCCGACATTTCGTCCGCCGGCATAGGCGTTCGCATCGATGCAGGACAATTTGCTTCCAACCAGTCTCGAGTGTCTGTTCTGAATGAATCCGTCGTCATTTAATTTCCCTGGTGTTGTAGTGATTGAAGCGAAGCCCCTGATCAAAGTCTATTTCAGCTTGATTAGCGAGGATCCTAGTTGCCAAAAATTACAGACTTAGCATCACTGATGCAATATTCAACCTAAACCCTGCCATCTTATTTTGCATAAAAAACTCTTAACAAAATATTCACTGACTTAACGTAGCTGTTGGGGACAACTCGAATAGCGTAATCTCGCTACGCGTGCCAACTCGCATCACTGGCCCCCAGGTACCTGTACCTTGTGAAACGTAGAGCCTAGTCTGATTCAGCTGGTACATGCCCTTTATTCGATCAAAAACTCGCTTTACGATCAAGTTAAATGGCACTATCTGGCCATTGTGAGTATGCCCGCTGAGCATCAAATCAACACCCGCTGCGGCCGCGGCCTCAAGACCCTTGGGCCGATGGTAGAGCAGTAAAACAAAAGCCTGTTGATTGATCTCCAGCAGATCTAGTTGCCGTTTGACCTGCAGAGCATCTTCCATATCATCGATGCCTATTACCTGTAAATCATGGCGGTGATGCAGACTATCATCACGCAGGATTGTGACCCCAAGGTTGGCCAGCCGCATAAGAATGGCGTCGAAGTCCTCATACTTTTCATGATTTCCGGTGCAGTAGTAAATGGGCCCAACGACTGTGGTCAGGGCTTGCAAGGTAGCCTCAGTAACCCCGGGGGCATCGATGAAATCCCCAGTAATACACAAAAAATCCGGCTCCAGCTGATTGATTTTATGTATGACTCGATCCAAAAATTCTTTGTTTCTTGAGCCTATATGCACATCAGTAATCTGCACAAACCTCACCGATTGGCTGAGTTTCGGGCTATCGAAGTGAATCCTCTTGACCTTCAAGGTCATCGCATTGATCAGGCCAAGCATTCCGATAACGACACTGAAGGCGATAACCACAACGGCGGCATCAAACGCTGCTGCCAGACCGAGCAGGACGACCACTTCCGCCACCAGTAGCGTCATCACCACTATCGGGCTCAGACCAAGCCAAAAATCGGCTAGCCGGCGCAGCCCTCGAGCAAAGCCTGACACTCGGTGGCGCAGAAAAATCCGACTGACTACCTGACTGCTGGCAAGCGGCACAAACACCAATAAGGTTGCCCAGCCAGAAAGTTCCAGCCAGGCACAAAGCCGCAGAATAGGATAAAAAAATATCGGCACGTGTAACGCCAGGGTGACTATCAAGAAGTGACTAATCATTCTGGCACGACCCGATCGAGACATAGACTCAGTCAACGGCGGCCTCCGTTTCAGACGCTGCTTTCGGCTCGGGTTCAACCAAGCTAATCACTCGCCAGCCTGGCTCGACAGTAAAACTCGGTGCCTCGGTATAGATCTGTAACCGACCGTCAGGATCGATGGCGAACAACAGCAAGTAGCGTCCCGCATAGCTGGCGGCATAGGCTTCCATGCCGTACTCTGGGGTTAACAGCGTTGATCTGATCTCGGCCCCCGAGTTCAGTCTACCAGCCAGCAAATTATAGGTGACCTGCTCACCAAACAGGTGTTTACCCCGAAGCCGCGAGGCAACCTGGTGCTTCGCCGTCAGGCCGTTAAGATTAATCGGCAGCTCAAAAATATTCTGGACGCCGAAGACAGAACGGAAGTTCATCGCCAGTACGGCATCAAGATTCATCCGCCCAGTCATGGTCAATAGTCGGCCCAGACCGGCAAGCTCCAGATGTCGGTCGCCATGCTCGGACATCGGGTTACCATAATAGGTTTCCAAGCCTTCCATTCTCGCCAGCCGAATATTTTCATAATCGCTATCGGCAATGACAGCTTTGATTTCAGCTGTTTGCAGCGCCTTGGCAATTCGTCGTGCGACGAGCCCACCGCCAGTGATCAACACGCCGGAAGGTGCTGGATCGCGAACGCCAAGCCAGTGCGCAACGTGTTTCGCGGACAAGCCCTGAATCACAACCGTACCCAAGATAATGAAAAACGCCAGTGGTACGAACAGGTTAGCCTCGGGAACATCCAATGCTTCGAGACGCAACGCAAACAGCGCCGCGACGGCCGCACACACGATCCCCCGAGGACCAATCCAAGCGATCAGCAATCGCTCTTGGACTGTCAAGGTACTACCCAGCGTCGACAGCATTACTGACACAGGTCTGGCGACCAACATCACAGTCCCGAGCAGCAACAACGCACCCATACCCACGGACAAAAATGCCACGGGGTCGATTCTCGCTGCCAACAGAATAAATAGACCGCTGATCAACAGAATGCTCAGAGTCTCCTTGAAATCCAGAATGTCTTCGATCTCGACATCCGAGAGATTGGCCAGCGTAATGCCAAAAATAGTGACCGCCAACAAACCCGACTCATGGACCAATTCATCAGCTATCACGAACACAACAAAGACCAGCAGCAGCGTCACAACACTGCGTAAATATTCGGGAATCAAATAATGCTTGAGTAGTTGCCCCAAGCCAAATCCGGCGATTAAACCTGCGACGGTGCCCACAACAACAATTTCGCCAAAGGCTAACGCAATACTGGTGAATGCTGACTCGCCGGCGGAGGCAATATAGAAGTCAAACGCCAGCACCGCCAATAACGCTCCCAGCGGATCAATAATAATACCCTCCCAGCGCAAGACGTTGGAGATTCGTCCATTGGGGCGCACCGTGCGCAACATAGGGACTATCACCGTGGGACCGGTCACGACCACCACTGCGCCGAAGAGGAAAGCCAATTTCAGGTCAAACCCAATGAAATAGTGGGTGGCGATGCTCGTGATTAACCACGTCACCAGCGCGCCAATGGTCACCAAGTTGCGAACCGTTTTGCCCATCTCCTGCAGTTCACTGAAGCGCAGGGTCATGCTGCCCTCGAACAGAATGACCGCAACAGCCAGTGACACCAAGGGGAACAGCAGATCGCCAAACAACGCATCCGGTGACAGCCAGCTCAAGCCAGGCCCGACGATAATGCCCGCCAGCAACAGGAATAATATGGCTGGCAAGCGCAACCGCCAAGCTGCTAGTTGCGCAATAATGGCGAGCAGACTGATACCGGCTAAAAGGCCAAGCACACTGAAGGACAAGTCAATCTCCCGAGCAAAGCGCATGAGTATAGCGCCGAGTCGGATCAATTACCGCCGCTTTTCATTGACTCCGGTTCTGAAACCTGGCGATAGCGCCCTCATTCGTGTCGCTGCGATCGACTCGAAAGCGATGACTTAGCCCCGGATCGAGCGTGACAGGATCTGAGCCACCGAGCCGGTTGGCCCGTTGCCGCATCCGTCGTTCCTGCCGCTCGTCGCCTAACTCGGCGTAAGTCAGCGCCAGAGCGCGGTAGAAACTCGGGTCATCACCCTTCAGCCGAATGGCCTCGTGCAGTAATAGCTCTGCCTCAATAAACTGGCCAGCGTCAAAAAACAGGTTAGCTAACAAGAAGTGATAGTAAGGATTGCGCCGTCGATAGCGCTCCACGCGTTTGGCGATTTTTTCGGCATCTCGGACACGGCCCTGAGCATCATATAGCGCAGCAAGGTTATTCAAGGCGGATAAATTTTGTTGGCTACGCTGCAACGCCTGCAAATAACTGAATTCTGCCAATTCCAGATTACCAGCACGCCGCTGGGCTGCACCCATATTGGTCCAGGCAGACGATGAATCTGGGCTTAATCGAACCGCTTGTTGGAGGTAGTGAATGGCACCCATCTGGTCGCCTTTCAACAGTTGCTCAGCACCCTTGTTACTGTAATACATGGACAGTGCATCTCGATCGGCGCTTGGCGCTACATCGAACTCAGCAAACACTGCATCAGGCAGAAAATCCACCACATAGCGCAGACCATTCGGTAGGTGACCCGCTGCGACCACATGTTCATATCGGATCGTCAGGCTGCCTTTCTGCCCCCAGGTGGGCCTGATATCCACCTGTTGGAAATTGGCATTAATACCCAGTGATCGCGCCGTGACGACGAACAGATTCGTCAGGGATAGGCAATTGCCAGATCGCGCAGCATAGGTTTCCATCGCGGTTCTAGTGACACCATTGTGGTACCGAATATCGAGTTCATCATCGGCAAACAAAAATTTTCGCAACTCGGCCAGTCGCCTTGGTGCTGGCCAGCTTGGGTCAATCCGTTGGTGTAGCTGCGACTCAAAGGCTGGGGTCAGGTACATCATGTCTTCGCCGTCAGGTACCAGCGCACCCGCCAACACCTGATCTAACAAGCGCTGCTCGGCCACCTTCGAGTAGGGGTATTGCACCCCCAACGTGCAGCTCGTCATTGCCGCGCACGCCAGTATTAACAGCCAAATTCGCATTACCTCTCCATGCCCTGTAGCGCAGGGCAACAGCCTCACTGATCTCAATACGATATTGATCTAGACAGGTCTCGACAGGCAGAGTTCCAAATTTATCCGATTAGAATCAGCGAACCGGCTCGAATGCTTCAGCACCAAACGAGGCGATCATCAGCCGCAGTTTTTCCTTGATGGCCTCAAGCTCAAGCTCATCGGTGCCGCGAACCACCAGATTGGTACCATAGCCATCAGCCCGGTAGAAGGGGTAACTGCCAACATCGACATCAGGATGCTGGTCCTGGATGGCCGACAACGCTGCAGCCACTGTACTTTCACCCAAAAAGGCGCCAATCGTCCGGGATCGGACCGGCAAGCCGCCCTGAATACGCGCCTGATCGAGGGTGCTCGCCATCGCTTGCATCACAGCAGGTACGCCGGCCATGACAAACACATTACCGATCTGAAATCCCTGCGGGCCACCCGTCGGGTTATCGATGAGTGTTGCACCCTCTGGTACTCTGGCCATCAAGAGCCGAGAGTCCATCACGTCAGGCGGCGCCTGCCGACGCTTGATGACCTCGACGATATCTGGGTGATAGATTAATTCCACATTGAATGCCCGCGCGATGCAAGCGGCCGTAATGTCATCATGGGTCGGCCCGATACCACCCGTTGTAAACACGTAATCGAACTTCACCCGGCACTCGTTCAGGGTCGCGACGATCACGGCTTCAATATCAGGGATGACCCGTGCTTCAGCCATGCGCACGCCCAGTTCATTCAATACCCCGGCAAGATGCGCGAGATTAGTATCCTGGGTCCGACCCGAAAGAATTTCGTTGCCAATGATAATCATGCAACCCGTCACGGTTTTTTGCGCCATAAGATTCATCTTCTGTTATGTCTACTGAGCGCCCATGATACTCCATGTGCTCACTGTCATGCGATACATCCAGCCAGGGTTATGCTTATAATCACCACCTCCCGGCAACTGGTCTTATTTCTGATAGCGCCGTATGACCTATTGCCCATCTTAGAAAGTTAGGTTGCATCAACAATGAAAAAAGCTGCGGAAGAACTTGACCACATCCTAATCAAAGGCGCCAGAGAGCATAATCTGAAGTCCGTCGAGGTCAAAATCCCGAAGCGTAAGCTGGTGGTTTTCACGGGTGTGTCCGGCTCCGGCAAGTCGTCACTGGCATTCGACACCTTATATGCGGAAGGCCAACGCCGGTATGTTGAATCACTATCGGCCTATGCCCGGCAGTTTCTCGGCCAAATGGAAAAACCCCGCTACGATATGATTCGTGGGCTCTCTCCGACGATTTCTATCGAGCAGAAAACGACTGGCAGAAATCCGCGATCAACCGTTGGCACCATCACCGAAATATCTGACTATCTGCGGGTTCTCTACGCTCGAGTCGGCATCCAGCATTGCCATGAGTGTGGGCGTAAGGTGCAAAGCCAATCAGCCCAGCACATCGCCCGAGAGCTTTTATCCATGGTTCAAGGCACTCGCCTGTACCTGCTCGTGCCATTGCTGGTGAATCGTCGCGGCGAACACCGGGAAATGCTGGAAGACGCTCGCGCCCAAGGGTTCGTGCGATTGCGGGTCGACGGCGAGATGCTCCGCAGTGAAGACGTCGAAGCCCTCGACAAACGCAAGAAGCACACGGTTGAGGCTGTCATAGACCGCCTAGTTCTTCGTGGCGATATCACCGAGCGGCTCACAGAATCTGTAGAAGCGGCCTTGAAGCTCGGCAACGGCATGCTAATTGCGGCCACTGAAGACGGCAAGGACAAGATCTACTCAGAGCACCTGGCCTGTGGCCACTGTAACATTTCATTTCCTGCTTTGAGCCCACAGGCATTTTCATTCAATAGCCCCCAGGGCATGTGTGAAGCCTGCAATGGTCTGGGCACCCAGGTCGCTTTCGACCCAGATCTGATGATGCCAGACAAAACGCTGAGTCTGGCTGACGGGGCCTTGAAGCCTATCGGCAGAATCCATGAAGATAATCATTCTAGTGGTTCCACTTACCATCACCAGGTATTCCATCAGCTCAAGATCCCCCTCGACAAACCCTGGAACAAACTCACCAAGGCCCAGCAGAACAAGATCCTGAATGGCACAGGGGAAGCTCGCTACACGATAAATTGGGGCTCTCATGGCATCAGTCAATCGCGATACGAGGGGCTGTTCAATCGCCTGATGCGACGCTTTAAAAATACCAAGTCAGAAGGTATGAAACGTTGGTACAGCCAATTTCTGGCCAATACCCCTTGCGATAGCTGCCACGGCGTCAGGCTCAAGCCGGAAAGCGCTGCAGTACAGGTGGCTAACAAGACCATCGTCGAGATCTCCGCGCTGACCATCGATGAGACCGCACGCTTTTTCACCCAACTTAAGTTGCCCGGAGCCGCCGGTGAAATCGCCGTAGAGATCCTCAAGGAGATCTGCAACCGCCTCGATTTTCTGGTTTCTGTGGGCCTGTCATACCTGTCACTCGGTCGTCTCGGACCATCCCTGTCTGGCGGCGAATCGCAGCGCATCAGGCTCGCCAGCCAGGTGGGCTCTGAGCTTTCCGGGGTGATCTATATCCTCGACGAGCCCAGCATTGGCCTTCACCAACGGGATAACGAGAAGCTGCTCAGCACCCTTTGCCGAATGCGGGATATCGGCAATACGGTGGTGGTGGTTGAGCACGACGAGGAAACCATCCGTATGGCAGATTACGTCGTCGACTTCGGTCCCGGCGCCGGGATTAACGGTGGACATATCGTCCACGCAGGCACGGCCAAGAGTCTTGAGAGAAATACAAAGTCACTCACTGGCAACTATCTGTCGGGTAGAACTCAAATCGCCATCCGAGCCCAGCGTCGTAAGGCTCGAGGCCACGTCGTCGTTGAAGGCGCATCCGCCAACAACCTCAAACAGATTACGGTCGCTTTTCCCCTCGGCGTCCTGACGGCGGTTACCGGCGTCTCCGGGGCGGGCAAATCTACCCTCGTCAATGACATTCTGCATCCTGCCCTGGCTCGGCAATTCCATAACGCCACCCAGCGCATCGGTGCCCATGAGCGCATCACTGGACTGGAACAACTCGACAAGGTGGTGGCAATTGACCAGCGACCCATCGGCAGAACACCACGAAGTAATCCGGCAACCTACATCAAAGTGTTCGATGAGATTCGCAGCTTCTTCTCGCTGTTACCAGGGGCTCGCATGCGCGGTTACAAACCTGGGCGCTTCTCTTTCAACGTCAAGGGCGGACGTTGTGAAACCTGTCAAGGCGATGGGGTACGTAAGATCGAGATGCACTTTTTGTCAGACGTCTATGTGAAGTGCGAAGAATGTGATGGGCGCCGGTTTAACGAAGCCACCCTCGAAGTCAAATACAAGGGCAAATCCATCGCCGACCTGCTGGGCCTGACGATTGCCGAGGCCGTTGTGCACTTTCGAGCGCATCCAAAAATATTCAATAAATTACAGCTGCTGGTGGATGTTGGTCTTGATTACCTGCAACTGGGCCAACCTTCTTCGACACTCTCTGGCGGTGAGGCACAGCGCATCAAGCTGGCCCGGGAGCTATCCAAAGTCGCCACCGGTAAAACCTTCTATATCCTCGACGAGCCAACGACGGGTTTGCATTTTGATGACGTTCGAAAACTTCTGGTGGTTCTGGACCGTCTGGTAGATGCCGGCAACTCGGTCACCGTGATCGAACACAATCTGGATGTGATCAAAACCGCCGATTGGATTATCGATCTGGGACCCGACGGCGGCCCCAAAGGCGGATTTATCATCGCCCAGGGCACGCCGGAACAGATTAAAAAGGTCAAAGCCTCAGAGACCGGTCGCTACCTGAAGCCACTCTTATAGCCTGCAAACCCAGCCCACCCGTCGGTGGCGGCCTGGATTTGCAGCGCCCGGTGTTTTTCAGCTACAGTGCAAGCTCCATCTCACAACGGTTTCATCATGAGCGAATCAGATCCCGAGCAAGTCGCAATACGGCACGCGGCCACGGTAATGCTGATCGATGATCGCCCAGATTTACAGGTTTACATGATGGAGCGCCATGCCGACATCGTCTTCGGCGGTGGTATGTGGGTGTTCCCAGGCGGCCGGGTCGATGAAGCTGACGACCCATCAACCTTTGCGCCCTTCTGTCTGCATCGCACTGACGAACAAGCCAGCGAACTGATGCAGATGCCCGCTGGCGCCCTGACCTATTATGTCGCCGCTGTTCGAGAAGCCTTCGAGGAAGCGGGAATCCTGTTGGCGTTACACCGCGATACCGGCCGCCTGCTGGACCTGTCTGAACCAGAGACGGTACGGCGATTCGAAGCCCACCGCCGCGATATCAACGACAGCAATCGCAATTTCATTGAGTTAATCGAAGACGAAAATCTGATTCTCGACGTCGGTACCATGCATTATATTGCCCGCTGGATTACGCCGGTAGGGCCACCTCGGCGCTATGACACGCGGTTCTTTATCACGCGCATGCCTGCGGCTCAAACCCCTATCCATGATGACCATGAACTGGTGCACGCCCAGTGGTTAACCCCAGCTGAAATTCTTCGCCAGTTCGATAGCGGAACAATGACATTGATGAGCCCCACCCTGCGCATGCTCAGGTGCCTGGCTCGCTTCACCAGCGCTGATGAGGTGATGGCTGCGGCCGCCGCCAACCAACCTGATGAACGAGCTCGAGTCAACGCGACCGGTGACATCGTCTTACCCGGTGATGCTGACTATGACACAGCAAACGAAAACATCGAGAGTGGCTGGGTTCGCCTGCGACCTCTCTCACGTTAAACATCAGCTAACATCAAAACATGAGAACCTACGGATGAATTTTGGTTTCACTGAAGAACAAGAATTACTGCGTGACCAGGTCCGCAAATTCCTTGATGCGCAATCTCCCGTGAGCCGAGTCAGGGAAATCATGCACACCGATGAAGGCTTTGACCGGCAAATCTGGCAACAGATCGCCGCCCTCGGCTGGCTGGGCCTGGTGGTTGACCCTGAGTATGACGGTGTTGGCCTCGGCTTTGTTGATTTGATTGTCATACTCGAGGAAATGGGCAAGAGTCTGTTTCCATCGCCCTTCATCGCCCATTCGCTGGCGGCATCGACCCTCAATGAGCTCGCCTCAGATGACCAAAAAAAACGCCACCTGAATGACCTTGCCAGCGGTCGAAAAATTGGCACTATTGCCCTGCTGGACATTCATGATCTACCCAATGCCGAGAGCATCACCTTAAGCGGGGTTATCCATGAGGATGGCGTCGTCCTCAATGGCAAAAAGTTATTCGTCATGGACGCCGACAATGCGGACCTGTTCATCGTCGCCTTTAAAGACCAGCACGAAACTTATCTCGCCCTGATCCACCGTGATCAAACGGGGGTTAGTACACAAGGTTCTGCCACCATGGACTTAACCAAGCGTACGGGCAGTCTCGAACTCGATAATGTCAGCGTTGCTACTCAAGATCTGCTCCTGACTGACGATGAGAACATCAATCGATTGTTAGATAAGGCCGCTGTTGCCGTCACTGCCGAAATGATAGGTGCTGCTGAAGCTGTCATCTACATGACAACCCATTACGCCAAGGATCGTATTCAGTTCGACAATCCCATTGGCAAATACCAAGGCGTTAAACATCGACTTGCCGAGATGTATGTGGATGTGGAGTCTTTCAGATCCTTACTTTACTACGCTGCATGGTGCGTCGACGAAAGCCCGCACGAACTACCTCGATCGGCATCCCTCGCTAAGGCTTACGCCTCTGATGCGTTCAGCCAAATTGGCACTGACGGAGTCCAACTTCATGGAGCCATTGGTTTTACCCAAGAGTACGACATGCAGCTATATTTAAAACGCTCTAAATGGGCCAGGCCCATCTTCGGCGATGCCGACTACCACTATGAGCGCATTTCTCAGCTACAAGTTACGGACTAATTGCAGATTAATCACGAGTTAGACGTTTTCGAACGAACGAACCAGCCAACCAGCACATGACGACACAGCAAAATATGCCGCCGTAAAGGAGAGCCCAAATGGACTTTGAATATACTCAAGCCGAAGAAACTTTCAGGCATGAAGTACGTACATTTCTCGATGAAAATCTGCCACCCAAGGATCAAAGGGGTGCCGATTTTATGGCGCAGTGGCTGAAAAAAGTCCGAGCCAAACGCTGGGTTGGGTTTGCCTGGCCCCAAGAAGTCGGCGGTGGTGGCGGCGACATCATGCAGCAGGTAATTCTCAAGGAAGAAATGGCCAAGCGCCAAGCACCGCCATTGGGTACCTGCATGATGGGTCTTGCCTGGGTTGGCCCGGGCATTATCCAATATGGTACTGACGAACAGAAAACCCGCTTTATACCGGACATATTGAATAGCAAGTATCATTGGTGCACTGGCTACTCGGAACCTAATGTTGGTAGTGACCTGGCAGCGCTGCAATGCAAGGCGATTCTCGATGGCGATCACTACGTCATTAACGGCACAAAGATATGGACTAGTCTCGCGCCATTCGCGCAGTGGATATCCATGTTAGTACGCACCGACAACTTCGGCTCAACCGCCACCAAACATGATGGCATCACCGCCTTACTGGTTGACCTGAGTTCACCGGGGATCGAGATTAAACCTATTGAAAACATGGCAGGCGGCAAGGTCTTTGCACAAATTTTCTTCGACAATGTTCGCGTACCTGTCAACAATCGTCTTGGCAAGGAAGGTCAGGGCTGGGCCGTGACAATTGCTTCGCTCGCCAACGAGCGCTCCAGCATCGGCGAAGTCACGGCTATGTATGCAAAACTGGACAGCCTCAAGATGCTGATCAAGGATAGCCAGCGGCAGGGGAAACCTGCCATGGAAGATCAAAAAATACGCCGCCGTCTAGCCGTATTCGAGGCCAAAATCGAAGCCATGCGGCTCAATGGCCTGCGCTATTTGACTCGCCAAATTAAGGGCGAACCCCTGTCCAGCGAAACCTCTGTTAATAAGCTACATCGTGCTGATCTTGAGGTCGAGATGAGCGACTTTGCGATCGATGTATTAGGCCAATCCGGGCTGCAGCTTGGCAATCAACTTGAGACCATCGATCGCGGCAAGTGGGCCAGAGAATCACTCGGCTGGCCGAATGTCGTTATCGGTGGCGGCACCCCGAACATTCAGAAGAATATTATCGCCGAACGAATACTTGGCTTGCCTAAAGACTAGGCTTACGGCTTGGCTACAGCGGGCGCAAGATGCGAATGCCTCAGCACCGCGACGGGTTGGCGTCGGTTGGCCAACGGCGACATTGGTCGTATACTTATGGCTATTCGCCAAGGAGTCCCGAGCTATTATGAATTCGATAAAGTTAGCCATTCTGCCAATCGTGCTGCTGTTCACCCTGGGCATCTATATCTTTGACTCTGTCGATTCTGTCAATTCTGTCGACTCTGTCGATTCTGTCGACTCTGTCAATTCTGTCGACTCTGTCAATTCTGTCGACTCTGTCGACA